>JALRKT010000001.1 GCA_023268805.1 Bacilli bacterium | reverse complement strand
TATTTTGCCACTGATGTGGTGATGGATACGGCGGTCAAAGCGACCTTGTCCATTGAGGAAGGCGTTGCTTTTTCAGATTATTTACTCATAGCTGTCCCTTCCCATGCCGTAAGATCATTACTTGGTAAAATCGTTCCGTTATTACAGCGCAAAGTGTACATTATCAACACAACCAAAGGGTTTGATGGTACAAGCAAACAACGATTCTCCGATGTCATTCGTCATGCCATTCCCCGAAAATATTTAAAGGGCATTGTCTCGTTACTCGGTCCTTCGCATGCTGAAGAAGTCATTCAACGCCAACTCACCTTAATCTCGGCGACCAGTCAACGCGTCGCCCATGCGCAAGATGTAGCCAACTTATTCGCGAATTCAGTCTTCCGAGTTTACGTCCAAAAAGATGAAATCGGAGCCGAAGTCGGGGCAGCGATGAAAAATGTCATTGCGATTGCCTCTGGTGTTATTACCGGACTCGGTTTAGGGGATAACGCCCGTGCCGCTTTAGTAACCCGAGGGTTAACAGAATTAATGCGGTTAGGGAAAGCGCTTGGGGGAAAATTAAAAACCCACACAGGCTTAACAGGATTAGGGGATATGATTGTGACCTCTTATTCGCCTCACTCCCGTAATTATCAAGCGGGCATCATCATTGGACGCGATAATACCGCAGCCACGTTTTTAAAAAATAATCAACGCACCATTGAAGGCATCCCTTTTGCAAAAGTGGCGCGCGATTTAGCGGTCAAACATAAACTCCACTTACCGATCATTGAAGCGGTTTATGCGGTTTTATATGAAGGAAAGAAACCCTCCGATATGGTCAAGTTTTTAATGAATAGACCCCTTAAAGTCGAATAAAATTGCATTTTATAATAACTTTATATAAATTTATAGGTAAATAATGCAAATTATATTGTAAAATTTGCGTTGCCGTGCTACTTTAAGCACATAAAGATCTAGGAGGAAATAACATGAACAAAGTAGATCTTGTTGAAGTTCTTGCCAAAGCTGCCAAAGTTTCTAAGAAAGACGCTGAAGCCGGTCTTGAAGCCGTCCTTGGTGCCATCAAAGGAAGCTTAGCGAAAGGTAACCCTGTCAAATTAGCAGGTTTTGGGGCCTTCTCTGTCCGTCAACGTAAAGCGCGTATCGGTGTCAAACCTGGAACGACCCAAAAAATCCAAATTAAGGCTACGAAAGTCGTTGGATTTAAAGCCTCTAAGAACTTAAAAGAAGAAGTTCGCTAATAGGCCATTTAAAAAAGGGATGTTCTGAGGAATATCCCTTTTTTTATTGCTTATTAAAAACAAACTCTTATATAATCTTTTCATGAACCTTGACGCCTTTTATTTCCTTGCCCGAGAATTTGAAAAACATGGTTTTCATCTTTGGATGACTGGGGGTTCTGCTCGCGATTATCTCTTGAAACGATCCTTTCAAGAATTGGATTGTGCCACGGATGCGCTCCCCAGTGAAATGTTAACGTTTCTTTATGATGCGAATGACCGATTTGCGCATTATGGGCATGTTAGTGTTTATCATCTGGATCGAAAATTTGATATTACAACTTTGCGTGTGGAAAGTGCCTACCTTGATGCGCGTCATCCCGGTCAGCTCTCCTTTATTCGTGATCCTGAGCGTGATGTTAGGCGCCGTGATTTTACGATGAATGCACTCTACATCAATCCCCAAGGTGATGTTTTAGATTTTGTAGGGGGCGTTGCGGACTTAGAGAAGAAAATCATACGCATGATTGGTGAACCCAACCTTCGTTTCCAAGAAGATCCTTTACGCATTTTGCGGGCGATTCGTTTTAAAGTCACCTTAGGGTTTAGTTATGAGCCTACCTTAAAACAAGCAATGCAAGATAATCTTGGATTTATCGAACGCCTTAATGAACAAAAAGTCATTCAAGAAATCAAAAAGATACCATTTATTGACCGACCCTTAGGTCGCGAAGAGCTTTATGCGTTTGGCCTGATGCGTTGGGGAGACATGTTATAATGACGCCAATGGATCCCTTATTTGATGCCGTTGATTTTCGGTCCCTTTTATTGGAGCATTATAAAAATTTAGGTTTTGATGAACCTTTTGTGATGGTCCTTTTAATGATGGATCAACTTCTCCGTCAGGAAAACGCCTTCATTACACCCGAATTACTTTCCTTAAAAATGAAATTACCGTTAGCAGATATCGATGCGATTCTCGTCAAGCTTTTGGATAAAAATTTAATTGAATACGTGAATGAGCAAGGAAAAACCATTACCTCGATTCGTCCGATTAAGCATTTACTCCACAAACAATTTCAGCAACAAATGATTCGCCAAACCCAAGAAGTGAATCTTGAACAAGGCAAGAACATTTTTCAAGCGATTGAAAAAGCATTTTTAAGAACACTTTCCCCACTCGAAGTATCCCGCATTCGTGATTGGCTCAATTTTGGCTACACCGAAGCGATGATTTTGGACGTGTTAAATGAAAGTGTTTATGCCCATAAAAAGTCGATTCGTCATATGGATAAACTACTTCAGAAACTGACGATTCGCGAAAATATTCAACGTGAAGGGACACCCGGTCCCTCCCAAGACCATCGTTCCGTTCAATCGGATATGGACTTATTTACCCACGATGGATCCTTCGACAAAAAATAGAATTCTCACATTTCTTGATACTCATTATCCTCATGTCGGATGTGAGTTACTTTATCGTCAAGATTACGAACTTTTAATCGCTGTGGTCTTGTCCGCACAAACAACCGATCAAGCGGTGAATAAAGTGACACCCGTTTTGTTTGAGCGTTTTCCTTCATTAGAAGCCTTGGCGGATGCCCCGATCTCTGCGATTGAATCCGTCATTCAAACCATTGGTCTTTATCGAACGAAAGCTCACCATGTTAAAGCGATTGCGCAGCAACTTTTATCGTTGCATGAAGGACGTGTTCCTTCGGATAAAGCCGCATTAACTGCGCTACCTGGTGTCGGTATTAAAACAGCCAACGTCGTTCGCGCTGAACTTTTTCGAATCCCGGAAATTGCTGTGGATACCCATGTTCATCGCTTGGCCTATCGCCTTGGTTTTCGTCAGAAAAAAGATGATGTCCTTGTCACAGAAAAAAAACTTCGCAAAGCCCTTCCCCCCGAACGCTACATTTTATTTCATCATCAACTCATTCACTTTGGTCGTTATCGTTGTACCGCGAAAAAGCCAATGTGTTCAACGTGTCCATTGATTGATCTTTGCAAAGAGAAAAATAAAAATCTTTAAAAAAATAGACGATCAACGGCATCAAGATACCGTAAACGGGGCTGGAGATCGAGGGTGACTTTTTCACCTTTTTCTTGAATAAATGAATAAGGAATTGATTGGCGTTTTTGGGTGACCTTATGCCAAAGAATATGTTCAGCTTTGACGACATACACTTCATCTTTGCGGACAAAGTGAATTAAAAAGAACGCAAGACCCCCATGATCGATAATCGCTTGCAGATGAGCCATTTGATGGGAGGTAATATTGGCAAGAGGGAAGGAAGTGCTAGATTGCGTTGATTTCGCCTCAAAGTCAACATAACGACCTTGATAAATGCCGTTATAGTCGGTGGTCGATTGTTTTTCAAAATACGCATGGGTAATTTTAGCCCCATGCGCATAATCGACTTTTACTACATTAATCGGGGTGGGTCGCTTCGTGATGATGGCGCGATTGACTTCTCGGTAGTACGCATTACTAGCATTAATTTCTTGTTCAAAGGACATCCCACGATTTTTATAGGAATTCGTGACGAGTTGATCCACTTTTTTTCGGGCTGATTTTACAGGTTTTTTAATCCCCTTGGGATATGAAATCATGCTAAATAATCCTTGATAAGCATTATAAATTGATCGTGATTGACGGTCTGGCCTTGTTCTAAAAGGTGAAGGAGTTTTTTCATCGGATACGGGAGATGTTTTTGGTTTTCTAGCACGCGGAGATAACCTTCAAATAATTTTTCTTTTTTGGTTAATAAAAGATGGTATAAATGCATGAGATTTTTAGCATCATCAAGGGCGTTATGGGCCGTGCCTTGAAAAGCATGGTCAAAGTAAAGTAGGTTATTAACCAAGGAAAGGGGATTGCCTTTTTCATCACGAATAAATTCGGCTAAAAATTGAGAAAAATCGAGACTTTCTTGCACGAGAAAAGATTGGGTTTCTTTATCAGCATCAGGAGAATGCAGAAAGGACTGATGAAGAATGCGTACATCATGATTTCCAAAAAAAATAAATTTACTTTTTTTAAATGTTCTACCAATATATTGCCGTAATATTGCGAGTGCTTTTTTGTAAGGAACTCCTTTATCAAAAACATCAATTTCAGTAATATTCGTGAGTTTGCTGACAAAGTCTCCAATCGGTTTTTTGGGGCGAACGAGTTTATAGATACCTTTATATTTTTTTTTGATGGAAAGATCATCGTTGAGGTCGACTTTAATGGCACCAAAAGCAATCATTTCATGAGAAAGTTGTGTGCCTTCGAAATCGATGAAGACCAAATGTTTTTTCCCTTTGAGAAGGTGTGCTAATTTTTTCATAATGAATTGGGCGATTTGCTTGGACCTAATTATTATATAATTTATTCAACCATGCTAGAAAAAAAGTTAACCAAGCAAAGCATTCTCCAAAAACGTTTTAAAGCGGATGTCAAAGGGTACGACGCTTTAGAAGTTGATCGTTTTTTGGATGAAATTTGTGAAGACTATGAACGAATTGAAACGTTTTTATCGCAATCCCTTCCCGAACTCAAGGATGTCAAACTGCAATTAGAAAAACTTAAAGAACGCTTTCACGCCTTAGAAATGGAACACGCCGAACTCAAAGAAAAAGCGTCCGTGATTGATAAAAATAAAACCGTGGAAATTAATCAAGACAACTTTAATCTCTACCGCCGTATTGGTTTGCTCGAAAAAGAACTTTATAAACTCGGAATTGATCCAAATAAGATAAAATAGAGAACGTAACCCGGATGATCGCTAGTGCAAGCTAGAGGAAAGTCCATGCTCGCACGAGCTGTGATGCTCGTAGTGATTGCGCTAACGGAACAAATAACGTTAGGCATATGGCAACATATGACGGCGGAGTGAATCCTTACCTTCGGGTTGGATTCAACCATAACGTGCCACAGTGACGATACTAGATAGAAATGTCTAGGTGAAACGCGGTAAACCCCACAAGCGAGAAACCCAAATTAGGTAGGGGCAGGAGGAATGATGAAACGAAGTCAAACCTTCCTATCTTCGATAGAGACAAATGATCATCGATTACAGAACATGGCTTACAGGGTTACAAACAAAAAAGCAAAATGAACATTCCGACTTGGTTAACTACCCTTCGTCTTGGCCTCGTGATGATCATCATCGGCTTATTTTTTTATCCCTATGATGCGATGCCATCGCTGACGTTACTAGGTCAATCACTTCCATTAGTCTATGGATGGATTACCCTACTTTTTATCATCGCTTCCATCACCGATTTTTTGGATGGGTATCTAGCGCGTAAGCTTCAGCAAGTTACAGTCTTAGGTACATTTTTAGATTCAATTGCCGACAAGGTTTTAACGAATGCGACTATGCTTGCATTAACCTTTCCGTTTGCCTGGTTACCACCATCGATGATGCGTATCCCGCTTTTATTGGTCATCATCATGATTAGCCGCGACTTACTCATGGATGCATTGCGAACGTTAGCGATGTCGAAAAATGTTGTTTTATCGGCGAATATTTATGGAAAAATAAAAACCTTTATGCAAATGGTCATGATTCCCCTCGTTTTGGTGAATAACGCACCCTTTGCTTGGTTCGATTCCTGGATTTCCATCAACCTTACCGAGGTGATCATTTATCTCACCACGCTGATGTCACTCGTTTCCTTCATCATTTATGTCGTGCAAAATAAGAAAGTATTTTCAGCGTGAGCCATCCCTTCATTGAAACTCTACAAAAACATGCATTAACCCTCGGTACCGTGGAAAGTATCACGGGAGGTTTGTTAGCGGATGCGTTGGTGTCCCTTAATGGTGCTTCTGGGTGGTTTAAAGGCGGCATTATTCCATATCAACGTGAAGCGAAAAGCTCGTGGCTTGGATTCGACTCAAAGGTCATGAATTCTACCGGTGTTGTTAACGCTACCTTCGCGAAAGAAATGATCATCAAAGGCCAGAAGTTCCTTCAAACGAATATCGTCATTGTTTCAACAGGATCCGCAGGACCGACCGCAGAAATGCATTCTCAGGTTGGGGATGTTTTTCTTGGTGTTGGCCATGAAAAACACCAACTCATTAAAGGCTTTCGACTGCAAGGAACACGTCAAGAAATTCGCCATCAATGTGTTGAGAAAATGTGGGATTTACTAAATGAATTTTTGCGTACCTATTATTAGGTAATCGCCATTATATTTGATAAAATAAAGGGCATTGAAGGAGAAAAATATGGCTAAAGACATTGATAACAAAGAAAAACGTGATGTTGCGCTTGAAGAAGCCTTAAAAAACATTGAAAAAACCTTTGGTAAAGGTGCCGTCATGAAGTTAGGGGAACGCCCTGAAGTGACCGTGGATACGATTCCTACCGGATCGATTTCACTCGACGTTGCCTTAGGGGTTGGCGGTTATCCAAAAGGTCGTATAGTTGAAATTTATGGTCCTGAATCTTCCGGGAAAACCACGTTAGCGCTTTCTGCGATTGCCGAAGCCCAACGCGGTGGCGGTCGTGCTGCGTTTGTGGATGCCGAACACGCGATTGATCCGGTATATGCCAAAAAATTAGGCGTCAACATTGATGAACTCATTTTGTCGCAACCTGATAATGGTGAACAAGCGTTAGAAATTGTCGAAATGCTTGCCCACTCGAATGCCATTGATTTAATTATTGTCGACTCGGTTGCGGCCTTAGTCCCTCAAGCCGAACTCGATGGTGTTATGTCGGATAACCAAGTTGGGTTACAAGCTCGCTTAATGTCCAAAGCCATGCGAAAACTCGCTGGGGTTTTAAATAAGTCCAATTGTACCGTTATTTTTATTAACCAATTACGGGAAAAAGTAGGTATCGCTTACGGGAACCCTGAAGTGACGTCTGGAGGTCGTGCTTTAAAATTCTACGCCTCCATTCGCATTGATATTCGTCGCTCTGAAGCGTTGAAAAACGGGGATGTCGTCGTTGGTAATAAAGTAAAAATTAAAGTCGTTAAAAATAAAGTCGCTCCCCCTTTTACAGCCTGTGAAATTGAACTCATGTACGGTCAAGGCTTTTCAAAAGTGGGTGAAATCCTCGATTTAGCGACGGATGCTGGCATCGTTAAGAAAATGGGTTCGTGGTATGACCTCAACGGAACCCGTTTAGGCCAAGGCCGTGATAATGCCAAGGAATTTTTACTCAATAATCCGAGTCTATTAGAAGCGCTTGAAAAGCAAATTAAAACCGGAGAAGTAGTTTAGTTTTTTTCGCTTCCATTTTCATCTATTGAAAAAGAGGATCTCGTCATCCTCTTTTTTCATAGTCAAATCCATGAAGGTTTGGTATGATAAGGGTGTATCTTCGGATACTGATATATAGAACCTTTAAAGTCGATTCCAATCACTAAATAGGGAAACCTACTTAAAAAACCACTTTTTAGAAGAAATCTTGCATCTTTTTGAATATTAATGCGGATTTTTATATATCATTCATCGCAAGGATGGCGAGTCACCATCGTTGCTTTAAGAAAGGAGACTCACATGGAACCAGGTATTGTTATCCTCTTGGTCGTTCTGGCGTTACTCGTCGGCATCGGCCTTGGTATTGTTTTGTATTATGTTCTTCCTATTTTCCGCGCAAAGGAAGCGAATAAAAAAGCAGCCAAAATTATTCGTGATGCTGAAATTAAGGCCGATCATATTACCAAAAATGCACAACTCGACGCCAAACAAACGGTCTACGAATTGAAGCAAGAAGCCGACAAAGAAATCAAAGAACGAAAAGCAGAAGTTACGCAGTATGAAAACAAGCTTTTCCAACGCGAACAAAGTATTGATCGCCGCGATCAAGCACTTTTACAAAAAGAAAAAAATCTCGAAGAAAAAATTGAACTCAACCAAAAGCGAACCAAAGAAATTGAACGAAAAGAAGAAGTGCTTCAATTAAAACTCGATTCGATTATTCACGAGTTAGAAAAAGTATCTGCATTTTCACAACAAGAAGCCAAGGCGGAAATCATGGCACGCGTGGAAGCCAAACTTTCCAATGAAATTGCAGCCTATATTAAAAACCGTGAAGAAGAAGCCAAGGATCAAGCTAATTTATTGGCCAATGAAGTCCTTGGTATGACGATTAATCGTTACGCGCAAGATTTTGTCACTGAACGCACCGTTTCTGTGGTGAGCTTACCCAGTGATGAAATGAAAGGACGTATTATCGGTCGAGAAGGGCGTAACATTCGCACCTTAGAACAAGCTCTCGGGGTGGATTTAATTATCGATGATACGCCGGAAGTCATTACGGTTTCAAGTTTTGATCCGATTCGACGCGAAACGGCAAAACGAGCGTTAGAAATCCTTTTAAAAGATGGACGTATTCAACCTTCACGTATTGAAGAAGTGGTTGCCAAAGTCAAAGGTGAACTCAACGAAGTCATTCATAAAGCAGGGCAAGAAGCCGCATTCCGTCTTGGCTTAGCCAATATTCATCCGGAATTACTCGACATTGTTGGACGTTTAAAATACCGTACATCCTATGGTCAAAATGCCTATGATCACTCGATTGAAGTGGCGAAATTATGTGGTATTATGGCAGCCGAAATGGGCTTAGATCAAAACATGGCGAAACGCGCAGGATTACTCCATGACGTCGGAAAAGCCATTGACTTTGAAATGGAAGGAAGCCACGTTGAACTCGGAGCACGCTTTGCCCGAAAATACAATGAACCGGATGTTGTCATCAATGCGATTGAATCGCATCATGGTGATACCGATGTGAAATATGTGATTTCGCACTTAGTGATTGCTGCAGATACGTTATCGGCAGCTCGTCCTGGTGCGCGTTCTGAAACCTTAGAAACGTATATCAAACGTTTAGAAGCTTTAGAAAACATTTGCAAATCCTATGATGGGGTTGCCCAAAGTTACGCGATGCAATCGGGTCGAGAAATTCGTGTCATGGTTGTCCCCGACAAACTCGATGATGCGGCATCCTTTAAATTAGCGCGTGATATCAAAGACCGTATTGAAAATGAAATGACGTATCCTGGACAAATCAAAGTTTCGGTCATTCGTGAATTCCGTGCCGTTGAAGTCGCCAAATAAGATGCTTTCATGGTGACCATTCTTTTTTTAGGAGATATTGTTGGTCGACCTGGACGCGAACTCGTTCGTCAGGTTTTACCCGCCCTTAAAAAAGAAGTTCAAGCGGATATTGTCATTGCTAATGCGGAAAATGCAACGCATGGTAAAGGTCTTAGCAAATCCCACTTTCATCAATTACTCGATGCGGGTATTGATATGATGACGTTAGGGAATCATTATGCCGCTCAACCTGAAATTAAACAGTATTTACCCGATACCCTTGCACTCATTCGCCCGGAAAACTTAATGACGCCCTTTCCTGGGGTTGGTACAAGTGTCTATCAGGTCAAAGGAAAGTCGCTTCGCGTGACCAACCTACTCGGACAAGCCTTCATGCATGAAACCGTGTTTAATCCGTTTGATCGGTTACAAGCAATTCTGCAAACGTTAACGCCAACCGATCTTCACTTTGTGGATTTTCATGCCGAAGCCACGGGAGAAAAAATGGCGTTTGCCTATGCGTTTGATGGCAAGGTAACGGCCATCGTCGGAACGCATACCCATATTCAGACCGCCGATGAAAGAATCTTACCGTTAGGAACAGCGTATATCACCGATGTTGGAATGTGCGGACCGTATCAAAGTGTCTTAGGGGTCAAAAAAGAAATTATTATTCAACGATTGTGGAAACAAGAAAAAGTTGTCCATGCGATTGATTTAGGGGAAGATGCGATTCTCAACGGGGTTATTCTTACCGTGAATGACCACCATCAAGTCGAACGCATTCAGCGTGTATCCCGTGTGTTAAAATGGAGGTAAATTATGGCAAAAGTAATTGATATTATTGATAAACCTGATTTAGATAAAGCACGTTCCCGTGTCCGGCAAGAAATTCCTGTCGTTCGCGATGAGATTGTTGTTCCAGAACGTCTACGTGAATATGCCTTTGGGCGTCGTTACTTTATTCGTACGTATGGCTGCCAAGCCAACGTGCGTGATGAGGAACATATGCGCGGTTATCTTGAACTTGCAGGCTTTACCTCGGTTCAAGAAGAATCACTTGCCGATCTTGTCATTATTAATACGTGTGCGATTCGCGAAAATGCCGAGGATAAAGTCTTTGGCGAATTAGGACTACTGAAAACATTGAAAACACAAAAACCCGACATGATTATTGCCGTAGCGGGTTGTATGGTTCAACAAACGCATATCGTGGATAAAATCACCCAAGTCTACCGCCACGTCGATTTAATGTTTGGTACCCACAATATTCATCATCTTTTAGAATTACTCGATGAAGTGTATGAAAAACGTGTTCGCATTGTCAATGTTCCCTCCAAGTATGGAGAAATCATTGAAAATATGCCGACTAAACGTACCCACCGTTATAAAGCGTTTGTCAACATCATGTATGGTTGTGATAAATTTTGCACGTACTGTATCGTTCCTTATACACGAGGGAAAGAACGCTCCCGTCATCTTCCCGATATCATTCAAGAATGTAAGCAACTTGTCGACGAAGGGTATCAAGAAATTACCTTAGTCGGTCAAAATGTCAACTCATACGGGAAAGATTTTAAAGACGGAACCGATTTTGCACAATTACTACAAGCCGTTGCAGAAACCGGCATTCCTCGCTTGCGCTTTATGACGTCACATCCTTGGGATTTTACCGACGCCATGATTGATACGATTGCTAAATACGACAACATCATGAAACATATTCATCTTCCGTTCCAAGCAGGGGATGATATGGTGTTACGTCTCATGGCACGTCGTTACACGGTGGCTTCTTATACAGACCTCGTCCGTCGCATGCGGGAACGAATTCCTAATTTAACGTTAACAACAGATATCATTGTCGGTTTCCCGAATGAAACCGAAGAACAATTTCAAGGGACGCTTGCACTCGTGAAAGAAATTGCGTTTGATGCCTGTTATACGTTTATTTATTCACCTCGAAAAGGGACACCTGCCTTTAAAATGATGGATAATGTGACGCTCGAAGAGAAACAAGATCGTTTTTATCGCCTAAAAGAAGTCGTCGATGCGATTGCAAAAGAACGTGCAGAAGTCATGGTCGGTGGCATCTATCCAGTTCTTGTGGATGGCATTAGTAAGCGTAAAGACGATATGTTGTCTGCGTACACTGAAAATGCCAAGCTCGTTCACTTTAAAGGGGATGCATCGTTAACCGGAAAAATTGTCTATGTTCGTATTCAAGAATCCAATGTGTATACCTTATTTGGAGAACGTGTAGATGACGGAGCTCGAGCGTAAAACCCAGGCACTCAAAGATGCCCTTTTAAGTCTTCCCGAAGTCCAACGCTTTTTTTCCTTACGCGAACAAATCGCCGCCGATCCCTATCTTATGGAACAACAAGAATTGGCTAAAGATCATCAAAAAAAGATGATGAAAACCATCCATGAAGCGGCGCTTTATCAACACCATAAAGCGGCGTATGAACATCACCTTGACTTATTTGAAGCGCATCCGCTTGTACAAAATTACGAAGCGATTAAAGCCGAGATAAAACCCTTACTAGACCAATTACAGGCCATTATTGAATAGGCCCGTTTCTTCGTGGTGATTATGATAAAATAAGGGCAACCATGAAAAAGAATAACGCCCCTTATACCCCGATGATGATGCAATATTTAAGCATCAAAGAACGGTATCCTGATACGTTAATCTTTTTTCGTTTAGGTGATTTTTATGAGCTTTTCTTTCAGGATGCTGAAACCGCATCGCGAGAACTCGGTTTGGTTCTTACTGGAAAAAATGCTGGAAGTGAATCACGTGTCCCCATGTGTGGCGTTCCGCATCATTCATCCAAAAATTATATTACCCGCCTCATTCAAAAAGGGTATCGTGTCGGTATTGTAGAACAACTCGAAGATCCTGCCCTTGCTAAAGGTTTGGTTCAACGCGATGTGACGCAAATTTATACGCCGGGTGCGTATATTGATCGCGATGAAGGGGAACACCTTTTTATTGTTGCGATGGAAAAGGCGGACTACCGCTATACCTTTGCGTATGCGGATATTGTCACAGGGGATGTTTTCTTTGATCATTGTCCGCTCGATGCTCAAGCATTGCTCGCGATGCTTCGAAAAATCAATGCCAAAGAACTCATTATCGATGCATCCCTTCATGAAACGATGAAGACATTAACGGAACACACCTCTATTTTATTGAGTGTTCAAGACCGTGAAGCATCGCCTTCAACCTTGCCATTTGATGAAGATTTTGTGATGGCATTTATGCGTTTATCCGCGTATTTAAAGCGGACACAAAAACGAGACTTATCCTTCTTAAAACCCCCGGTATTATTAGCGAATCAAGCACGGATGACTTTAGATGCGGATACGATTCAGCATCTTGAACTCACCCAATCCTTAAAACATCAAGATAAGTACGGCTCGCTTTTTTGGTTATTGGATGAAACACAAACCGTCATGGGGTCCCGTTTACTCAAACAATGGCTCATTCAACCATCCTATGACCGGGCGACCATAGAGGCACGCTATGACCTCGTTGAACAATTATTAGATCAACGCCTCATTCTTGAAGGCTTACGACAAACGCTTCATGGTCTTTATGATATTCCCCGTATTTTAACGCGTATTCAATATCAAAATGCGAATGCTCGCGATTTATTAAGTTTAAAAAAATCATTCCTTATGATCCCCACCATTCGCGACTATTTACAACAACTTAAAGGACCGCTTGTTGCTTCCTTTCAAGAGGCTATCCCTGATTTAACATCGGTAGTTGATTTGCTTAATCGCGCATTTTTAGAAGAAGTCCCTGTCACGATAAAAGAAGGACTTATGTTCCAAAAAGGGTATGATGCAACCCTGGATGAATGGATGGAACTCGCCCAAGGGGGGCGTCAACAATTGCTCGATATGGAAGGTGTAGAACGTGCACGTACGGGCATTAAAAATTTAAAAATTAGTTATAACAAAGTGTTTGGTTATTATATCGAAATTAGTAATGGGCAACTTAGCCAAGTATTACCTGAATTTGGTTATGAACGAAAACAAACTTTGACAAACGGGGAACGGTTCATGACACCTGAACTTAAAGCCCTTGAACTTAAATTACTTCATGCTCAAGATCAACGGATGAAACGTGAAGAACAACTCTTTTATGACATCATTCAACAGTTACTTCCTTCCATTCCTTCCTGGCATACACTTTCAGAAACCTTAGCAACCATGGATGTGCTGGTGAGTTTTAGTTACACGAGTATGCTTTATCAATGGACCCGACCTTCCTTACAAAAATCTTCCCATCTTGAATTAAAACAATCACGTCATCCTGTGATTGAAAAAGTCATGAAAAAACGAACGTTTGTTGCCAATGATTTAGTCCTCGATCCCGATCACCATACCGTGCTCATTACCGGTCCCAATATGGGCGGGAAATCGACGTTTATGCGGCAAATCGCATTAACGGTAATCATGGCGCAGATAGGGTGTTTTGTACCTTGTCAATCCGCGAAACTGCCGTTATTTGATCATGTGTTTACTCGTATGGGCGCAAGTGATGATCTCGTGGGAGGGCAATCCACCTTCATGATGGAAATGGCGCAAACCCAATATGCTTTGCAAGAAGCGACACGTCATTCCTTGCTCATTTTCGATGAAATAGGTCGAGGGACCTCCACCTATGATGGGATGGCGCTTGCCCAGGCGATCATTGAATACGTCGATACCCACATTCAATGTAAAACCCTTTTTTCCACTCACTATCATGAACTCACTGCCTTAGAAAAAGACCGACCGCAACTGACCAATCTTCATGCTTCCGTCGTTGAAAAAGATCATGAAATTACGTTTTTATACCAAATGAAACCTGGGGCGATGGAGCGTTCCTATGGGGTTCATGTTGCCACCTTAGCAGGCTTACCTCAAGCGATTACTGAAAGAGCTCATACACTTTTAGAACATTTTGAAAATGCCCCTACAAAACAACGGGCTAGCGAACCTTTTACAATGAAGCAACCTTCTCCGTTTGAGCAAGAACTTCGCGAACTTGATCCGTTAACCCTATCGCCATTAGCCGCTTTGCAATATCTCATTGAATTAAAGAAGAAGGTCAAATAAGATGGGCAAGATTCAAAAGTTATCATCTCAACTTGCCAATATGATTGCCGCTGGCGAAGTGATTGAACGGCCCAGTAGTGTCGTTAAAGAACTTCTTGAAAACGCCATTGATGCAAAAGCAACACGGATTGAAATCACCATTCAAGATGCCGGTCGTACGCTGATTGAAGTGACAGATAATGGTACGGGCATGGATCAAGATGATTTACGCTTATCGATTGCCCGCCATGCGACAAGCAAGCTCCTCACAGAAGAAAGTTTATTTCGCATTCAAACCTTAGGGTTTCGTGGCGAAGCTTTGCCTTCGATTGCCTCGGTTTCTCAATTATCCATTACGACCTCCACGGGGGAAAAGGGAGGTCATCAATTAACGTTGGTGAACGAAAAACCCATGATTTCTGCTGCGGCACGGTCCATCGGTACCACCGTCACGGTCCAAGATTTGTTTTATAACACACCCGCCCGATTGAAATATTTGAAAAATGATGCAATTGAAGCAAGCGCGATTGTCGATGTGGTCATGCGGGCTGCCTTTGCGCATCCTTCCATTGCCTTTGTGCTTCATGGGGATGGAAAACGGGTTTTTGTCACCGATGGAAGAGGGTCACTAATTAACACGATCACCGCATGTTTAGGCTCGACGACGGCAACGCATATGCTCCCGATTTCGTATGAAGATCCGGATGTGAAATTAATCGGATTTTTTGGAAAACCCGATATTGCCAAATCGCACCGTTATGGGATGTATGTTTCCGTCAATGGTCGTAGTGTCTTTATGCCCAAAATTCAACAAGCGCTCATTGAAGCGTATCGACCCTTTTTACCACCCGTTCGCTTTCCGATGGTTGTTTTACAACTTACGATTGAACCGAATTTATTGGATGTGAATGTCCACCCTGCTAAGCGCGATATTCGTTTTTCAAAAGAAGATCATCTTCGTAAGGTTCTTTTAAATCTTGTCGACAAAACATTAAAACGTCATGACGTGGTTGCCACACCTTTGCAAGAAACGGTGATGGCGAGTCTACCTTCCTCACCGACACCACTATCTTCCTCTGAAGAGGATATTCAACCGATTTTATTGACATTTGCAGAATCAGAATCCACCGAACCTGCTTTAACGGTCATGGGCGTTTTAGATGCCACCTATGTTTTATGCAAAGACGACCATGAAGGATATTACGTGATTGATCAGCATGCTGCTCATGAACGCATTCATTATGAAGAACAATTAGCGCGTATCCAAGAACATACGTATGCGATGGAACCGTTAATTCCGCTTGTGGTCGATATTTCACCCAGTGATAAATCAAAATTAACAGAGTCCCTGCTTAACCAACTTAAACACGTAGGGGTTGAACTCGAATGGTTTGGTGATTTTAGTTTAAAGGTGAATACTTTACCGACATGGGCCGCATCGATGGGTGCAGTCTACATTGATGATTTATTACAACAACTCTTTCATGAAACCGCATTAAACGAAGATAAATTACGTCTATACGCGATCGCATCGAAAGCCTGCAAAATGTCGATTAAAGCCCATGATCATCTTGATCATGACAGTCTCAATGTTTTAGTAAAACGCTTGCTTCAATGCCAATTTCCGTATGCGTGTCCGCACGGACGTCCTACGATGATTCATTATTCGGTCGCCCAACTGGAACGGTTATTTAATCGTACGGGTTTTTGAAAATGATTTATGCATGTGTGGGTCCTACCGCAAGTGGTAAAACGAGTTTGGCTATTGAACTTGCCAACGCGTTACACGCTCCCATCGTTAATGCGGATGCGTTTCAAGTCTATCGTGGTATGAATATTGGAACGAATAAAGACCTAAGTTTATTTCAGGGCATTCCGCATTATTTATTTGATCTTGTGGAACCAAAAGATGGCTACACGGTAGCGCAATATCAGCGGGCATTTCGTACCTTAATGACACAGTTGCAACCCGAAAAAAATCCGGTGATCGTCGTCGGCGGGACCGGACTTTATTTAAAAGCAAGTCTTTATGATTTTGCCTTTGAGACTCATGAAAAAGCAGTCGATTTATCCCAATATCTTGCCATGGATGATGCTCAACTTTATGCGGCACTTCAAGCGATTGATGCGGTTTCCGCTGAAACGATTCATCCGCATAATCGTCGGCGTGTGCTTCGAACCATTGAAATTTATTTAGCAACAGGAAAGACCAAATCAGAAACGATTGCCACCCAACAAAAACGGTTACTTTATCCTGTACGATTCATCGGTTTAAATCCAAATCGGGAAACGGTTTATAAAGCAATCAATGCGCGTGTGTTAACGATGGTGGAGGCCGGTTTAGTGGATGAAGTATCTCAGCTTTTAAAAACCACACCACCCGACGCATTTGCATTTGATGCGATTGGTTATAAAGAAACGATTGCCTATCTTCAAGGGGTAATTAAAAAAGAAGAATGGATTGCCAAGATTCAACAAGCCACCCGGCGTTATGCTAAACGCCAATGGACGTATTTTCATCATCAATTACCGGTAACATGGTTTTCAACCATTGCGGAAGCAAAGGAGGCGTGTTTGCATGGATGATCGATTCAAATTTGAATTAGGGGAAACCTTGGAATTAAAAAAACCACATCCGTGTTTAACACGTTCATCGTTATTTGAAGTTGTTCGCTTAGGCGCGGATGTCAAATTGAAATGTCTTGGTTGTCAAACCATCTTAATGATGTCACGGGATCATTTACATCCTCTCATTAAACGACGATTGAAATAATGTTTCTTTCCTGACCTACTACGTGATGTGATTCGTTTTCATCACGTCTCATTTTATTTTTCGCATCATCGATATCTTTTTCATGATCTTCATGGCATCATACCCGGACAAGGCATTACCTGGGTTTCTGGGCCATCTGGTCGGGGAAAATCGACATTATTTTCGCTCATTCGTCAACGCTATCTCCCTCAGGATGGAACCATTGTCGTTAAGGGTAAACGTTGGTTACATTTGCACCATCCGATCGATTGGACACCTCATGCAACCATCGGAAATTATTTAGCGTTTTTTAATTTACCTCCCTCGGTTTTGAATCGTTTATTTTTAAACCATATCCCGTTGCATCAACATGTCATGCATCTATCTGGGGGTGAACAAACGCGTTTTTTTCTGACGTTATTACTATCACAAGAGACGGATGGTTATTTACTCGATGAACCATGCTCTGGCCTTGATGAGACATCTCGAATGGCTGTTAAAGCATGGATTTTAGAAGTCAGTCAGATAAAACCCATAGTAATTGCAAGCCATTTATCACTTTGGCGCGATGCTGCATCAATGCATCTTGAGTTACAAGAAGAAGGCATGGTGACATGGCATGCATTATCGCATTCAACCAAAACCAAAAGACATCCTCTTTCTAAACGTGTAAAAAAAGTGAAAGCACCTCCGATCAAAATAAAGAAAAAAGCATGGCATTGGCTGGCAATAAGCATAATTCATCTTGGCTTTATCGGTAATTGGCTTTTTCAACATGGTGTGATGCTCCACCAGGCTACGATACCGATACTTCAAAATCAAACGTGGATGGGTTCCATTGAAGAAGTTGTCACGGTTCCCCTTAAAAATTCCCCGTATACACTCGTGCAAACACGTGTTCCCAATCTTGAAATGATTCGATCGCTTTTTTTAGGAAAACCCACGCATTTTATTCATTATGACCTTAGAGGTTTACTCCCTACCCGTTTAATAAATGACCAGACAGAATATCAAATCGCATGGGTTCACCATGGTCACAACGAATCGTATGTGATTGCAGATGTGTATGGACCGCCGTTCCCATCCCCGTTTTTATGGACGTTTGAAGTGACATGGTATGACGATACAACTGCTTACACTTGGACAATTCAAACCGAGATTGTCATGCGTCATGTCTATCCGATTCGTTCCCCATGGCAATCTCCTACGGCTTTTTTACCGTATGAATGGTTCCATCAGTGGATTCAACATCACCTATGGTTATCGCCCAAACGTTCGTTACTTTCTACGATTGATAACCTTGATGCCCCGTGGCCATTAACCCTCAATGTTCCTTACGCAGCGTTTGATCATCTTAATCACATCTTAAAAGACCATCACCTTCGTATTCGTGTTCCTTTTTTAGAACAACTATCCCAACAACATGACATGGAATCAATACTTTTATTATGGCGCGATGTGCTGTTAATCTTGCTTGGTATGGTGTGGTTTTCTTGGATGCATTTCACACATAAACGCATACTCACCCAATTACGAAAACCCATCCTTCACTGGCGAGCCCTTGGGATTCCTTCCGTGTCAATCATTCAATCCTTCATTTGGCAACTTCATCCGATCACATGGGGTTTATCCTTGAGTACCATGGGGTTATTTTTTATTCTCTTTCAAACCATATTTGTTGAAAACTTACCATTATGGCTGCTTGAAGGTTGGCTATTATATGGGGCCATGGTTCTCGGTTCATGGTTCATAAGTCATGGGTATTGGAGGCCATCGATTTTTGATCGTCTTTGATCAAGTCACCCATGGTTATGGTCAACGTGGAATCCTTAACCATTTTTCCTGGACATCGCCTTCCCAAGGGCTTGTCTTGCTCTTAGGGGAAAGTGGATCAGGAAAAACGACCTTTTTGCGACTTATTCAAGGGTTAAAACCCCAGACAGGGAACATTAGCGTGGATGGTGTTTTGCTCCAAAAATTATCGTTATCGCAGCGATTATCATTACGCCAACACCTCGTTCATACTGTTCATCAGCAACCCAAATTACTTAAGGCAGCAACGGTGGAAGAATTAATTCAACAAGTGATGCGATTACATCGTGTGGTGACATTTCCTCATGCTTGGTTCCAACAAGAAATACCCGATGTAAAAAAACATCAAACCATCGCGACATTATCGCGTGGCCAACAACAACGTCTCGCGGTTTTATTAGCCACATTAGGAAACCCAAAGATTATCTTGCTCGATGAACCTTTGGATGGTCTTGATGATGATCAAAAACAACGCCTGGCTCAGCTAATCAAGACATTGAGTTTACAACACCTTGTGATTGTTGCGACCCATCATGCGGAATATTTTTCAACCATTGTGTATGAAAGACTCCTCTTTCCAAAACCCAATACGCAGCATAATTCATCAAGTAAGAAAGTACGAATGATGCATGAAAAAAGTTTGAAACACGCATTTTCTTGGTCGTTTTTATGGCGGTATCATCAGCGGGTTTGGCGGCGAAACAAGCAGGGAATTACTACATTACTTCCAATCTTCATTCTTTTACTTATGGTCCTGATTGGAAGTACCTCGATGTATATTCATACGTATGTTCAAACATGGGCTAAAACCATGATAGGAGGAGATTATCAATGGATAGAACCGCTTTATGCGTTGGACAATCATTCTTCAGTACCCTCGGAAGAAGAGATTGCGATTTTTTCTGCCTATCATCCGCATGCCTCCATTCAAAAAGATTTCGATGCTACGTATTTTGATACGTTTTTCCCTCGGACAATAGGGTTTTTAGAAAATGGAGGTTTTCAAACCTTTATTCCTGGTTTTTCAATGACATCTTTACTGGAGGTGAACTATGCTAGGTATGCCGCCCCTTTTCCTCATCAACAAATGAGCCTTCTTGAAACGGAAATTTTACTTGGTATTCCGCCTGTTTTACTTACTTTTTTCTCAACACAATGGGGTTTATTTCCCACGTTTGAAACGGTGGATCGTTACGTGCAAACGCATCGTCCCCTCGTTTATTTTTCATTACAGCAACCGCGGTGGAATTATGATAATGAACTCGCCTTAGAGATTGTTGGAATTTTTGCCTATGATCATTTTGCCGTTTTTCATTCCCGTTTGGATTATCCAACCCATTTACTTGAAACGATGTTACGATTTCCGACATCACCCATGGATGCTGTTCCGATGGAAACCCATATTCCTTATACGTATCGGATTCTTCAAGAAGATCGTTCCTCTTTTATCCAAGCCTTTCTTCATGACCCTTTTTACCATGGTTGGGATCTTCAAAAAAAAGATGATTGGAGTGATCGACTTTGGAAACATTCTCGGCCGATTTCTTTGCAAAAACCGCCCCATGAGGGCTTAATAGAAAAGGGGATGGTTCACTCGCGATTGGGTTATCAGTTCCTTCCTGAACAATGGATGCAAGGTTTTATGATTCCTATATTTTGGACGAAGGTGTCATTAATTGAAGCAGAGTGGCTTGACGCATTCCAATCCTTTACGCTTCTAGAATGGTTGGCAACAGAACCACCTCCTGAAACGGCGCGAAGTCATCTTTATTTAGGAGCTCAAGCGAGTGTCACGTTAAACACGTATGATGCCACCCTCGCGTGGAATCAGGTGGGCATATCACGTAGTCTCGCCGCGTTTTTAAATGTGCAACCCTCAAAGGAGCTTCATGTGACACTCTTTTTAGATACGTTACGTATCCACACAAACATTCCTATTGATTACCTCATCGAGCAGGAAAATTTCGTGCTTTATCTCTCCCCACTCCAATGGGAATATTATCTACTTTTGTATACTCCGATTGGATCGTCCTCCTTACAACCGCAAAAATATGCCTATTTTGGTGATCAACCCGTTGACCTTCAAGATTGGATCCTAACAGAACCCTTGCAACAGTTAAGTGCTTCGATTCAACAACTTCGTTTCTACTTTGATGCGCTGTTATTCGGATTAACGTTACTCTTTCTCATTCCAAGTTTATTCCTTTTTTTACAACAATTTTTGCACCAACTGGAAGCAGAAATTGACGCTTTGATGACGTTAGCGCATGATGGTTTTTCTCAGAATGACCTTCATTTATTCATGGATGTGAAATTAATGCATCTTTGTTCCATATTATTTTTTAGTGTTAGTTTTAGTTTTATTCCCCTTGATGGTTTGCTTCAATCGTTATGGGCATCCCAACTTGGAATGCGGGATTCCTACGCATTTCCTTGGATGATCTTTCTGATTTTAGGCATTGGATTCGTAGGGTTTTTTGGTTTAGGTAGAAAGCTCGTGCTTTATGAGGTTTCTCCACAAATCCAAAAACTTTGGTAAATATCCCTATGTTTTTAAAAAAAGTGTGTTATTATCATTTACGTAATCCGCATTTTTGTGTGTATTACTAATACTTAGGTGAAAGGTTTAGGTTTCGATGAAAGGCAAAGTCAAGATGTTCAACAAAGAAAAAGGCTATGGCTTCATTCGCGCTGAAGATGGTAAAGATGTATTCTTCCACCACTCTTCAATCCTTATGGATGGTTACAAGACCGCCGAAGCAGATGAAGAAGTAGAATTTGAAGTTGAAGATTCCGATCGTGGTCCCCGTGCGAAGAACATTAAAAAACTTTAATTAGTTTATTAACGATTTAAGCTCAATAAAAAGTCGCTCAAAAGGCGACTTTTTTTCTACATTATTTCAAGCTTTTCATTTATAATGGTAAAGGTAAAAAAACATGGGACTCAAAGCAGGCATTGTCGGACTTCCAAATGTGGGTAAATCCACCTTATTTAATGCGATTACAAATGCGCAAGTGGAAGCGGCCAATTACCCTTTTGCAACCATTCATCCCAACACGGGTGTTGTCAAAGTCGAAGATGAACGTCTTCTTGATTTGAGTGCACTTTTTCAACCGAAAAAAACCATTTTTGCGACCGTTGATTTTGTTGACATTGCCGGATTAGTCCGCGGGGCGAGTCAAGGTGAAGGTTTAGGGAATCAATTTTTAGCCGCAATCCGCGAAGCGGATGCGATTGTTGAAGTCGTTCGCTGCTTTGATAATCCCGATATTATTCACGTTGAAAACACGGTCGATCCGTTACGCGATATTAATATTATTGATTTAGAACTCATTCTTTCCGACCTCGATACCGTGCAACGTCGTATCGATAAAGTATCAAGTAAAGCCAAAGGAGGCGATCGTGTCGCCATTCAAGAACTTGCCTTGCTTGAGAAAATTAAAGCCTGGTTAGTGAGTGAAAAACCGGTGCGTCAAATGGGATTAACCCAAGAAGAAAAAAATCTTCTCTCGGCCACCTCTTTACTCACATTGAAGCCAATTTTATTTGTCGCGAACATTCAAGAAGATGGATATGCATCACTCGATGACAACGCGTATTATCAAACGGTAGTGGAACGGGCCAAACGTGATCAGGCAAGTGTGATTGCCATATCCTGTGAAATTGAAAGTCAAATCGCACAACTTAACGGGGAAGAAAAACAAGAATTTTTAACCTCCCTTGGAGTGAGTGAACCGGGACTCAATAAATTAGTTCGTGCCACGTATTCTTTATTAAATCTTTCGACCTATTTTACCGTGGGACAAGATGAATGCCGCGCATGGACCTTTACCAGTGGCATGACGGCACCGCAATGCGCTGGTATTATTCACTCTGACTTTGAAAAAGGTTTTATCAAAGCCGAAATTTATCGTTATGACGATATCAAAACATTACGCAGTGAACAGGCTGTCAGAGAAGCTGGAAAACTCCGTATGGAAGGAAAGGATTATGTGGTTAAAGATGGGGATATCATCTTTTTCCGCTTTAATGTTTAATATGATGAACCCACAACGCATTCGTGTTCGTTACGCGCCATCTCCAACAGGTTTTTTACATATTGGAGGTGCCCGAACCGCGCTTTTTAATTACTTATTTGCAAAAAAACAAGGGGGCGATTTTATTATTCGTGTCGAAGATACGGATATTGAACGCAATGTTGAAGGCGGGGAAGTTAGCCAACTTCATGACTTAGCCTGGCTTGGTATTGTTCCCGATGAATCGCCTTTAAAACCGAATCCACGCTACGCCCCGTATCGGCAAATGGAACGCCTCGATACGTATCAAACGTATGCGCAACAACTCGTCAAAGAAGGTAAGGCGTATCGGTGCTATTGTAGCGAAGCAGAACTTGAACAATCCCGTGAAGAACAAATGGCTCGGGGGATCGTTGCACCACAATATGACCGTCGCTGTTTGCATTTAACCGATGCCCAACGCCGCGCCTTTGAAGAAGAAGGCCGTAAACCAGTCATTCGCCTGAAATTAGAAGATCACAAAACGTTTACATTTCATGATCTCGTTCGTGGCGACGTTTCGTTTAATAACGACGATATTGGGGATTGGGTGCTCATCAAATCAAACGGCATCCCCACCTATAATTATGCAGTCGTCATTGATGATCATCTGATGGATATCTCCCATGTTTTTCGCGGTGAAGAACATTTATCCAATACCCCAAAACAATTACAAATTTACGATTATCTAGGATGGACACCACCTCAATTTGGGCATATGACACTGATCGTGAATGAACAAGGGAAAAAGTTATCCAAACGCGATCTTTCCATTGTCCAATTCATGTCGCAATACCGTCAATTAGGGTATTTACCTGAAGCAATTTTTAATTTTATTTTATTACTCGGTTGGGCTCCAGAAGGGACCCAAGAAATGTTTACCAAAGAAGAAGCCATTGCTGCGTTTGATCCTCAACGACTCTCAAAATCACCCTCCTTTTTTGATGTTCAAAAACTGAATTGGTTAAACCATCAATACATCAAAGCATTACCTGAACATACCTATGTTTCCTTCATTGAACCGTTTGTTCAAAAAGCCTTAGCCATCGCACCGACTGACCTATCACACGATCAAGTGCTTGCGGTTGCCCGACTTTTCCAAGAACAAATTACGTTTGGTGAAAATGTCATCGACTTGATGAAACCCATTTTAGCGCCATCTCGAGATTGGGATGAGGAAGCAAAAGCGATTCTTGCCTTACCAGAAACGCCTCGGGCTGTTGAGGCTTTTTTAGAGGAGCTATCGCGCTTAGAAACACTCACACCGGAATCGGTCAAAGCGTTGTTTAAAGCTGTTCAAACTACGACGGGAATCAAAGGAAAACCCTTGTTTATGCCCATTCGTCTCGCCTTAACAGGGCAACTTCACGGAGTGGAAATGGCAGCGCTCATTCCTGTTTTAGGAAAGACCTTGACGATCGCGAGAATTAACGCCTTATGAATCCGATTATTCTTGCCTTAAAAAAAGCGTTAATCGAAGTTTTTTTAAAACTTAATGTAACGTTACAAGAAAACGATATTGTCATTGAAACGACCAAAGACCGAAAGTTTGGTGATTATGCCAGCAATGTGTGTTTACGTTACGCGAAACAACTTGGTAAAAAACCGAATGAACTTGCGGCATATATTCAATCCAATTTGGTTTTGGATGTCGTTGAAAAAATTGATGTCGCAGGGCCTGGATTTTTAAACTTTACGATTAAAAAAGCAGAATTATCTTCGCTTATTTCTACAATTTTCTCATCAGGTAAAGATTATGGGAAATCGACTATCGGCGAAGGCAAAACCATAAATATTGAATTTGTTTCTGCCAATCCTACCGGTCCGATGCATGTCGCCCATGCTCGTGGTGCGGCATTAGGCGATGCGATAGCGACGCTATTAAAACATGTCGGTTATACCGTGACCAAAGAATTTTATATAAATGATGCTGGGACCCAAATTCAAAATTTAGGTCGATCACTATACTGCCGCTACATGGAACATTTAGGGCATGCCATGACGTTACCCGAGGATGGTTACTACGGACCAGACATCATTGCCATTGCGCAAGAACTTGTGGATACCGTGGGTATGCAATATGAAAATCACTATGATGAAGCCTTTTTTAAACAGTATGCCATGGAGAAAGAATTAACCCGTATTCGTGAGGACTTAGCCTCCTTAGGGGTTGTCTTTGATGTGTATCGTTCCGAAAAAGAACTACGGGCCACATCGATGATTGAAGACGTTTTAAAACGCTTGCAAGCGTTTGTGTATGAAGATCAAGGCGCCACCTATTTAAAAACAACGGCCCGAGGCGATGATAAAGATCGTGTGTTGATTAAATCCGATGGTCAAATGACGTATTTTTTACCGGATATTGCCTATCATGAAGATAAATTGAAGCGAGGATCAGCCCAACTTATTGATGTTCTTGGTCCCGATCATCACGGATATATTTCCCGGATGAAAGCAGCCCTTATGATGCTTGGTTACGGGGAGGATGTGTTAGACGTTGTCGTCATGCAACTGGTGACGCTCGTCCAACAAGGTCAAGAAGTGAAGATGAGTAAGCGGACAGGTAAAGGCATTACGTTTAAAGATTTAGTCGAGGAAGTGGGTAAAGATGCTGCGCGTTATTTTATTTTGGCGCGTTCATATCATCAACCCATGGAATTTGATTTAGATCTCGCAAAAACAATGAGCAACGTCAATCCACTTTACTATGCCCAATATGCCCATGCTCGCTTAAGTACTTTATTAAAAAACGGGGCGGATATTGGCATGGATGAAAAAGCACCGCGCCTCGAAGAACCCGAAGAAGTTGATCTATTAAAACATCTTGCTTCTTTCCCTCAAGTTGTTCTAGATGCGGCCAACGAAAAAGAACCTTCCAAGATCACGAATTATATTCAACTCCTTGCAAGTTATACGCATAGTTTCTATACTAATAGGCGGGTTATTGACCGAGATCAAAAAGAACTCTCACAATCGCGATTGGCGCTTGTGAAAGCGAGTCAAGTGGTCTTGGCAAACGCACTCCGTTTATGTGGTATTACCGCATTAGAAAGTATGTAAAAGAGGTACATTCATGCCAAAATCGATGATTGAATTAGCCTATGAATTTGTAGGAAATCAAAAGGATCCTGTTAGTTTTCAAGACATTTGGGCGCATGTTCGTTCCCAAGATGACGCGGCTCAAGATGCCCAAATCGGTCGTTTTTATCAATTACTGACCTTGGATGGTCGCTTTGTCGCGGTCGGCGGGAACAAATGGTCCTTAAAAGCACGTTATAGTTTTAAAGAACTCTATGATGATGCTCGGGGCGTGTTTAAAGATGTTGAAACGTTAGAAACAACACCTGTTGATGACGAAGAAACGTTTGAAGAAGATGAAGAATCTGACGATGAAGAGGCCGAAGACGATGATGGTTCCGATCACGAAGAAGAAGCTGCATAAGGTCATAAAAGAAAGGAAGGTACCATTATGCCATTAGTAAGTATGAAAGAGATGTTGATTAAAGCGCACGAAGAAAAATACGCAGTCGCGCAATTCAATATCAACAATTTAGAATGGACGCTCGCCATCTTAGAAGAATGCCAAGCGCTCAAAGCACCTGTTATTTTAGGCGTTTCCAGTGGGGCTGCCAAGTACATGGGTGGGTTTAACACCGTCATGGGCATGGTCAAAGGATTAATTAAAGATAAAGGATACACGATTCCCATCGCTGTTCATTTAGACCACGGTGAATCGGTGGACGTTTGCAAAAAAGCCATTGATGCAGGTTTTACCTCGGTCATGATTGATGCATCCCATGAAACCTTAGAAGAGAACATTCGCCAAACTAAAGAAGTCGTTGATTACGCGCACAAACAAACCCCCCTCGTTTCTGTGGAAGCAGAATTAGGTCGCGTCGGTGGTCAAGAAGACCACGTTGTCGCCGAAACATTTTATGCCGTTCCTGCCGAATGCTTAAAGCTTGTTCAAGCGACCGGCATTGATACATTAGCGCCGGCCTTAGGTTCGGTCCATGGTCCTTATCAAGGAGAACCGAAATTAGGGTTTGCTGAAATGAAAGAAATTCATGATTTAACGGGTTTACCGCTCGTGCTTCATGGAGGATCTGGGATTCCTGATAATCAACTCCGCATGGCCATTGAACGAGGCACCGCGAAAATCAACGTCAATACGGAAAACCAAATCGAATGGACGAAGATTGTCCGTGAGGTTCTTAATAAAGATCCAAAAGTCTATGATCCCCGCAAGATTATTGGCCCCGGAAAAGAAGGGATTCGTAAGGTCGTAAAAGCCAAATACGAAGTCTTTGGTTGTATCGGAAAAGCGGAATAATGAAGGTCAAAAAAACCTAGGGAAACCTAGGTTTTTTTATTCTCTTCACGTACAATATCATTATGAATTTATATTTAATCGACGCGTATGAAGCGGCAAAACGTGCGCAAAAAGTGATTCTTGAGGTGTATCAAAAACCTTTTTCGGTTGAACAAAAAGAAGACCATTCACCCGTCACAGAGGCGGATAAACGTGCGGATGAAGTGATCTCCTCGTATTTAAAAGAACGTTATCCGGATTTTGGTTTTCTCACCGAAGAAACCGACGATGATTTAATCCGACTTGAAAAAGACTATGTTTGGGTGGTTGATCCCGTCGATGGCACCAAAGATTTCGTCGCGAAGAATGATGAATTCACCATTAATATTGCCCTTATTTATCGCCATCGCGTCATTGCAGGCCTTATCATGATTCCTGTAACCGGAGAAACGTATTACGCCAGTGAAGGACACGGTGCATTTTATCGTCATCAAGGTCCTGATCAACAAATTCATGTGAATGACAAAACAAAGGATTTAACGGTGCTCATGTCTCGATTTCATAGTAAGGCCAACGAATTGGCTGTGATCGACCGTTATGCGCATGTTATTACAAAAAGAGCAGCTTTCGGAAGTGCCATCAAAGCGTGTAAAATTGCCCAAGGGCTCGCTGAAATTACCTACCGACTTTCCGAAGGGACCAAAGAATGGGATACCGCAGCCAGTGACATCTTGATCACCGAAGCAGGCGGTCACTTTATTAAACCTGATGGAACGCGTTATACGTATAACCGTCCTGATGTAGGCAATTTAGAAGGCTATGTCATTGTGAATCGATTGGAGAATGTTTACTTATGAAACAAAGCAAATGGATAAGTTTCTTCCTATTATTTTTAGTGGGATGTGTCCCCGCATTTTCCAGTTCCAGTGAAATGAGTCTACCTTCCTTAGAACAATCCATTCCTTCCTTATCCTCAGAAGTCATTCCCTCCGAATCGTTTTATCTCGATTTTTACAATTTAAACGATTTTCATGGCGCCTTAGCATATAACCCTAGTAGTGATGAAATCGGCATTACCCGCCTTGCTAGTTATTTTAATGAACAAAAAGGTAATAACGAAAATACCGTTTTATTATCCAGCGGCGATATGTGGCAAGGGAGTGCGGATAGTAACATTACCCGCGGTCGCTTGGTGGTGGACGCGATGAATCAACTAGGTTTTGAAGCCATGGCAATTGGTAATCATGAATTTGACTGGACCGATGCGGTGATTACCACGAATGCTGAACGATCGAATTTCCCTCTACTCGCGATTAACATTGTCGATAAACGAACCCAACAACGCGCTGCTTTTGCTCAACCCTATACGATGATTCAACGTTCCGGGGTTCGGATTGGCATTATCGGAACCATTGGACCAAGTTTGGAGTCGAGTATTTTACAAAGTGCGGTCGAACATTATGATTTTGTTCCGTATGGAACGCTTGTTCAAGAAGCCTCAACCTATCTCAAAGACCAAGGGGCAAAACTCATTATTTTATTAAATCATGATGGGTCGGTGAATCCCGATGTTTTACCGTATGTGGATGCTGTCTTTAATGGCCATACGCATCGGTATGATGTTTCTACCGTTCAAGGTAAACCCGTTTTTCAAGCATTATCCAATGGGCGTGCGGTCGCCCATGCACGCTTCTATTATGATCCTAATAGTGATTTAATGACCTATATGCCCTCGATGTCAGGGGTCTACACCCATGATACGCTTGTTGAACGCGGGGAATTACAAACGGAAGATGAAGCCATGGCAACGCTCTATCAAACGTATTTAGATGAGGAGATTAACGCGATTAAAAATGAAGTTTTAGGCACTGCCGTGGGTAATTTTACCACGACTCAACTGGGCCGACTTGCTGTGGAAACGATGTTAACGTATGGTCGAGCGGTGGATGATGACGTCATTGCAAGTTTTCATAACTTTGGGGGTGTGCGCGCTCCGATTGCCGCTGGAGAAGTGACGTATGGGGATTTATATAAATCATTTCCTTTCGATAATGAACTCATTATCGCCGAAGTCACGGGCAGTGAACTGCAATGGTGGATGTCACAAAACTTGTTAATGCGCACCATTGACAATATGCCTTCCATTCAAACCAATCGTACATATAAAATCATCTCTATCAATTATTTAACGGAGAAACATTGGGCCGCTGAATCCGATTATCCTCACAATGAAAATACGATTCTCAATACGTTTGAATATGTGCGTGAACTCTTAAGGATACGTTGGTTAGAAGTGGGAAGTTTAACCGCGTCGAATTATTGATTATCGGAAGGAAATTTTATTTCATCCGTGATGGTGATTGGTTGTTCATCGACGAGCTTGACGCCTAAGACGCCAGGGACTTCTTCCATCAAAATGACTTCAATCCCGCCTGACAAGGTCGAATCAATAAGACCACAGGAAGAACAAGCGCCTTCCATGCGTAAATAAACAATACCATCGACAAAGGAATGAAATTCGACATTTCCACCATCACGAAGGATGAAGGGACGAATTTTATCGAGCGTTTCTTCAATTTGTTGTTCAATGGTCATATCGCTATTATACAAAAAATCTTTCTTTAAAAAAGTAAAATACAAAGAAAAAAACCATCTTTCGATGGTTGGTGCCCGGGGCCGGACTTGAACCGGCACGGTATCGCTACCGCAGGATTTTAAGTCCTGTGCGTCTACCAATTTCGCCACCTGGGCAGATAATGGTCTCCCGCGAAGGACTCGAACCTTCGACCCTTTGCTTAAAAGGCAAATGCTCTAACCAACTGAGCTAGCGGGAGGTTGTTTGGCTGGGGTACCTGGGATCGAACCAGGGAATGATAGAGTCAAAGTCTATTGCCTTACCACTTGGCTATACCCCAACAATGGACTGGTGGAGGCTGGTGGATTCGAACCACCGAACCCGAAGGAACTGATTTACAGTCAGCTGCGTTTGGCCGCTTCGCTAAGCCTCCAAGGTGATCAACTCACGGGTACTACCTGGTGGATGTTGAGGGGTTCGAACCCCCGACCTCCGCCGTGTAAAGGCGATGCTCTCCCAGCTGAGCTAAACATCCCTTGGGTCTACGCGTGCTTACTTAATATAACAAACACGACTTTTTTAGTCAATGAAAGTCGCTCTTTTTTTAAGAAAATTAATAACCTTTTTTCCCGAGAAGTTTAAACATATTTCGCTTATAAACTTCCACACCAGGTTGGTTAAAGGGGTTGATGCCTAATAAGTAGCCAGAATAGGCGACGGATTTCATAAAGAAGTAGAGTAAATACCCGAGTTCATACGCGTTAAGTTCATCGATTTCTAATTGAACGACAGGAACTCCACCCTCTCCGGTGTGTGCTTGTAACGTTCCTAAAAATGCTTTTTCATTCACAAACGATAACGGACGACCGGCAAGATAATTTAAACCATCGGCATCATCGGTTTCAAGCGGAACATTGAGATCGAGTAATGGTTTTTTCACAAATAAGGTCGTTTCAAATAAAACAGGCGACCCTTCTTGAATAAATTGACCGACACTATGCAGATCCGTGCTAAAAGAAACAGAACCGGGAAGTAATCCTTTGCTTTCTTTGCCTTCCGATTCGGCAAAAAGTTGTTTTAACCATTCACTAATCATCGCCATATGAGGTTCATAAGTAACAAACATCTCTACAGCTTTTTCTTGATAAAGCTGATGACGAACGATGGCATATTGAATGGCAATATTGGATTCAACATCAAAATTCGTTAAGGCATTCATGGCATCTTTTGCCCCTTGCATGAGTGCAGCAATGTCGATGCCTGCCGCGGCAATAGGAAGTAATCCGACCGCAGTTAACACCGAGTAACGACCGCCAATGTCATCCGGTAAAACAAAGGAGGTATAACCTTCCTTATTAACAAGGTCGCGAAGGGCGCCTTTTTCTTTATCCGTAGTGGCAAAGATTGCTTGTTTGGCGTGGGTTTTTCCGACTTGTTTTTCGAGTAAATTTTTCACTAAACGGAAAGCAATCGAAGTTTCTGTCGTTGTCCCAGACTTAGAAATGACATTAATCGCAAATCGTTTATTGCTTAAATAGTTAAGCACTTGTTGGGTATACGTGGGGGAAAACGTTTGTCCTAAAAAGATAATTTCTAACGAATCTTGAGCATATAAACCCTTTAGTGCTTCAATGACGGCGCGGGCCCCAAGATAGGAACCACCAATACCAACGACCACCAGCACGTCCACGTTCTGACGAATCCAACTCGCTGCATCGATAATGCGTTGAAATTCTTCTTTATCGTAGGTTTCTGGCCAACGGTCCCATCCTAAATAATCACCACCCGGCCCTTTTTTCGTGGCGATTAAATCGGTGATACGATGAATTTTTTCTTGGTATTCTGAAAAGGGTTTTGTTAATTTAACTTTTTCTAAATTGAGTTTCATACGATTGTTTTTACTCCTTTAATTTATCGTCTAACCATTTTGGTAAAGCGTCTTTCAGCGGGCTAAAATCAATTTCATGCGGAGGGACTTTAAACCAAAAAGGATGTTTTTGGTCGATGAGTTCTTCCTTTTTATAAAGCCGCTTAATCGATAACTTTAAATGATTGCTCGTGTGATCAATCGCTAATACTTTAACACGAACATATTCGCCCACGAGCAAATATGTTTCGATATGTTTGACATAATCATCCGAAATTTCAGAAATGTGAACAAGTCCTTTTTGACCATTGGGAAAACCAATGAAGGCTCCATAGGGTTGGATATCAATCACTTTACCAACAATAATTTCATCAATTTGATAACTGGCAACCATGATTTCTAAATAAGTTTTTTAAAGAGGTTAAGATCATCTACGGTGACGATTTTAAAGTTTTGCCGACTGCCAGGAAAAACATATACTTCTTTATTCTGTAAGCGCAGTAAACTCGCATCATCGATGGCCGATTTAATTTTTAATTGACGGGCATGTTCATGCGCTTCAAAAATCAAAGGGAAAGAAAACGCTTGCGGGGTTTGTACGAGATACATTTTTCCCTTAAATAAATACGACTCTAACGTTTCACCTTCTTTGACAAATAAGGAATCGTTGACTTCTCTTCCTAAGGTGACTGCGCCTGCTTTTTTCACTTCCACGCACACTTTATCAATGAGGGAATTCATCACAAGAGGACGGGCCACATCATGAATCACCACATAGTCGGGTTTAAGATGAAAATAGGCGTATTGCAAACCTAAGTAGGAAGATTCTTGACGCGTTTTTCCTCCGGAAATAACAGCAATCGTTTTGCCATATTTTTTACGTTTAACTTCATCGGCAACGGTCGCTACCCATGATTCGGGTACCACTAACAGAATCGATTGAATATGGCGACTGGCCACAAACGTTTCTAGGGAAAACTGATACAATTTTTTTCCTTTGACACGAAAAAATTGTTTAGGGGTCACATTTTCTTGAAAGCGAAGACTTTGTCCGGCGGCTAATAAAATCGCACTTGTCATAAATTATCCTTTCACTTCACGATGGCTCAATGCTTCCGTAATGGCCATTTGTTGAATCGTCAATTTGACAACTTTATCGAGCATGGAATCACTTCGATAATCGGCTTCACAAATAAAGTTAACGCGATCATCAGCGACAAGTTGTTTTGCTTTTTCTTCTTGGTTTTTGGCGTATACAGCAATGGATTTACCGCCGTTTTCCTTCGCAAGTAACATTGCGGGAACATCGGTTAATCCATCCCCAATGTAAATTAAATTACGGTTTTTAATTCGTTTTTCTTTCGTGCGTTCATTCACTTTTTCATCATTAGTTTGATCAAGTACCCCTTTGGTAATACGGAAGAAGTACTGTGTTTTCATCGTGTAGTTGATTGTGTTTTTTGGCCAGGTGGCGACTTTGTTGGGGCCCGTGAATAAAAATTCACATCCAAAGATCGCTTTAAATTCTTTGGCAATGGGCGACCCCATAATGATTTCTCGTGTTCCGGAGGTAATGATGTAGTGTTCGACTTGAACACCTTGCTCAAGTCCAAACTCATTAATACGGTGAAACCAACCATTAAGTCCGGGGAAGAAACGAATATCTTTGCCTAAACTTTCTAAATAATCCTTCGTTAAAGGAATGCCTTTTTTTTGACTTTCTTGAATCATTACGTACATGTAAGAAAGTATTTTTTCCATGCCCGTTTTTTCAGAGTTTTCATTGGTCAATTTCCAAAACTGATCCGGGGTCATTCCTAACTTCGGAATAAAACTGAAATTTTGTAAATCTTCAATCGCTAGGGTACGGTCAAAATCGTAAATAATACCAATAATCGGTCTTTTCATCGTGATACCTCATTAAAAAGTATAGCATTGAAAAGAAAAAAGGTCATATTTAGCGGATATTGGTATGAGGCATCATTCAAATTCGATAAGGAATATGCTATAGTCTTAATGCTATGGAACCCCTTGATATCACACTTCTCGTGGTCTCGATTGTGCTCGTTATTTACTTTCTTATCGCCCTTTTTTATGGTTTTCAAATGCGAAAACTCTATCGTCAACTTTTAAAACGAAAAGACGCGATTGATGTGTTAACCGCTCAGAAATATGATTTACTTCGCATGATTGGGAAGTTATTTGTTCGCCACAAGATTGATGTTCCTCAAGAATTTATTCTTTCTAAACGTCCTCGTTTTGAAGATACATTGCAAAACATCAAAGATACAGAACGCACGATAGTCAAAAGTTTCTTAGTGCAAACCGCCCAAGCTTTGTTTTATTATGGCGAACAAAACGAACAACTCTCAGTGAATCCTGAATATGTTTCCTTAAAGAAATCGTTAGCTGAAGTGGATGAACATTTCCGTCAACAAGTGGCGATTTATAATGCGGCCGTTACCAATTACAACTTTTGGGGGAAACTATTCGCCTACCGTTGGGTGAGTCGCCTCATGAAACATAAAGAAAAAGAGTTAATCTCTTAAGGAGTGTTTATGAAAAAACCCGTTATTTTAATCATCATGGATGGTTATGGTATTCGCAAGGAAACGTATGGAAATGCGATCGCTAAAGCCAAAAAACCAAACCTTGATCGATACTTTTCTACTTATCCCATCACTTATATTCAAGCATCGGGGATTGATGTAGGATTGCCCGCTGGGCAAATGGGAAACTCCGAAGTGGGTCATTTAAACCTTGGTGCTGGACGCGTTGTCTATCAATCGCTCACCTTAATTGATAAAGCGATCATGGATGGTTCTTTCTTTAAAAATGAAAAATATTTAGAAGCGATGAATTACGTCAAAAAGCACCGTTCGAAACTTCATATCATTGGTTTAATATCGGACGGAGGAGTTCATTCGCACTTAACCCATTTTCAGGCCATGATTCAAATGGCCGCTCAACAAAAGGTTGAAAATGTCATGGTTCATGCCTTGATGGACGGCCGTGATGTTGGTCCGCAACTGGGGGTTACGTATCTTGATGCCTTAACGAAAACTATGGAGGAATATCAAACAGGAAAAATCGCTTCCATTGGCGGTCGTTATTATGCGATGGACCGCGATAAAAACTTAGCTCGAACGGGTAAGGCTTATGATGTGATTGTGAATCGTCAAGGGCCTTCTTTTTCTGATTATCAACAATTTTTTATGGATCAATATGCTTCTCTTCCTAAGGAAGGAAAAGATCCGAGTGATGAATTTTTAATTCCTCACTTTAATGCAGAAGTTGATGGGAAAATTGAGGATAACGATGCGATCATCTTTATGAATTTCCGTCCTGATCGTGGTATTCAATTTTGTACCCTACTCACCAATCCAACCTTTTACGCCAATCCTCCCATCAAAGATGGAAAACCAGCCTATATCGCATATGAACCTAAGCGCGTTCCCCACGTTCATTTAGTGCAAACGATGAAATATGCGGATTCTGTCAAAGGATCGATTGCCTTTAAGTTACCGACGCTCGACCATCCCTTAGGACCATGGCTTGCCCAACATGGCAAAACCCAATTACGTATTGCGGAAACTGAAAAATATCCGCATGTAACTTTTTTCTTTGATGGCACCATTAATTATGATGGGGTTGAACAACCTGAACTTCCAGGATCCCGTCGTGTGTTAATTAATTCACCCAAGGTTGCCACCTATGATTTACAACCGGAAATGAGTGCCTATGAAGTTCGTGATGCGTTGCTACGTGAATTAAATAAGGGTGACCTCGACGTTGTCATTTGTAACTTTGCTAATTGCGATATGGTCGGTCACACTGCGGTAGAAAAAGCAGTGGTTAAAGCGGTGGAAGTCGTCGATGAATGCGTGGGTTCGGTCATCGAATGGGTTCATCAGCATGGTGGTGCACTCATTGTAACCGCCGACCACGGGAATGCCGATCAAATATTGACAGCCGAAGGGTTGCCGCATACCGCTCATACTACGAACCTTGTCCCTGTCTGTATTAATCTTCCGGGAGCGACGTTAATGCCGACAGGTGGGAAGCTCGGTAATATTGCCCCCACGATTCTTGACTTGTTAGGATTAGCAAAACCAGTTGAAATGACGGAAGAAAGTCTTATTATTAATAGATAAATAAACTTAAAGGAGAAAGCAATATGGCGAACAAAACGACGTTAAAATTTGAGGAATTTCCCTTACGCATTCCAAAATTCCCAACGATTGAAAAGAAATTCAATGCCTTAATGGAACGCTTTGAAAAAGCAGAAAGCGCCCAAGAACAAAAGAAATGGATGCTCAAAATTGGTAAATTCTTTGATGAAGTTTCTACGGATTTTACCATCATTTCTGTGCGTCACACGATTGATACCCGGGATGAAGTCTACAAAAAAGCGAATGATGTGGTCGATCAAGTGGGACCGATGATCGCTGGCTTAGGCAATCGTTATTCCAAAGCCGTCTTAGCAAGTAAGTTCCGTAAAGAACTAGAAACTCTCGTAGGTCCCTTTTTATTTAAAAAATTAGAAGTATCGGCTCGCACCTTTGATCCAAAGATTCTAAACGATTTGCAAGAAGAAAATAAATTAACCACCCAATATGATAACGTGATGGCTTCTGCTCAAATTCCTTTTGATGGCGGAGTTTATAACCTTTCCCAAATGGGAAAATTTGCCGTGGATAAAGACCGCGATGTTCGTAAACGCGCGTCCAAAGCCGTTGAAAACTGGATGGCGGAAAAAGAAGAACAAATCGCGGGAATTTACAGTCAACTCGTGACCTTACGTACGGGGATGGCGAAAAAATTGGGTTATCCATCCTTTACAGAAATGGCGTATGACCGCATGGGTCGTACCGATTACGGGCCAAAGGATGTCAAATCCTACCGTGACCAAATTTTTGAATTCGTTGTACCGATTTCAAATGCCCTCGTGCGAAAACAAGTTAAACGAATTGAAATTAAAGGGGCGAAGTTTTATGACTTAGCCATTCAATTTAAAGATGGCAACGCGACACCGAAGGGAAATAAAGACTATTTAGTCAAAGCCGCCCTCGACATGTACAAAAACATGGGTGAAGAAATTGGGGCCTTCTTCCAAGAAATGGTCGACCGTAATTTACTGGATCTAGAAGCAAAACCTGGCAAGCGTGGTGGCGGTTATATGACGTTCTTTCCCCGTTATAAAATGCCTTTTGTTTTCTCGAACTTTAATGGAACCTCGGGTGATGTCGATGTGTTAACTCACGAAATTGGGCATGCTTTCCAAGGATATATGTCACGCAATATTCAACCGACTGAATATCGTGATCCCACCATGGAAGAAGCAGAAATTCACTCGATGTCGATGGAATTCTTTGCGACACCCTACATGGAAAAATTCTTCAAAGAAGATGAAGCCAAGTATTTATTTGGTCATCTTGAAAGTGCGATTAACTTCCTTCCTTATGGTGTGACTGTGGATGAATTCCAACATTGGGTGTACGCCAATCCGACAGCGACCCACGAAGAACGTTGTGCGCAATGGCGTGTCATTGAAAAGAAGTACACTCCTTATAAAAACTATGCCGGCTTTCCTCTTTATGACAAAGGAACACGTTGGATGCGACAAAGTCATATCTTTGGAGCCCCCTTCTATTACATTGATTACACCCTCGCTCAAGTGGTCGCTTTACAGTTCTTAGGTCTCATGAAAAAGAATTATGAAAAAGCGTGGAAGAAATACGTCAAAGTATGTAAAACCGGGGGTAAATATCCTTTCACCCAACTGCTCCAATCCGCGAAATTACGTAATCCTTTCGAACCAGGATCCATTAAGAAGACCTTCGCCCCGGTGAAAAAAGTCCTTAAAGCGTACGCCGAAAATCTCTAATTGGTTTTATCTCAACTCTTTTCTAAAAAACCCTTACCAAAGGGTTTTTTTGTTATTTGTTAATCTTTGTAAAGAAAAAGGGATTTTCCTTGGCATAAAACGGGGATAAAAGTTTATAATGAAAGCAGTAATAGCAAACCTGTTTCGACAGGAAAAAAACGTGAGGAGGAATTTATATCACATGAGAAAAATCACACTATTACCGTTTGTGATGTTAGTTCTTGCCGCTTGCGGTGTTACGACACCTTCAAGTTCATCTGTGGCAAGCTCTACACCCGCAAGCAGCACGACAACGAGTACCGTTGCCAGTTCATCTGAAGTCACGACGTCGGCGACGACATCGACTGTTTCTTCAGAAGAAGTTGGGCCTACGATTACCTCGATTCAAGCTGCGCGCGTATTACCTAATGATTCGGAAGTGACGGTTCAAGGCGTGGTTACACGCGTCATCCGTCAAAAGAGTTTCTTTATTCAACAAGGCGACTTCGGGATTAATATCTTCGGTTATGAAGGTACAGAAGAAGTGGCCGTGGGTGACTTCATTCAAGTGTATGGTTTCATCGCGAACTATAACGGTTTAATGGAAATCACCGGACCGACAGGTACCGGGTTACCGGAAGTCCAATTCTTGGATGATCCTGCGCCGACGATTACTCCTGTCTCCATCAACGAAGAAGGTTGGGTTAATGATAATCTTGCCCCTAACTTTGATGGCCGACTTGTGGAAATTAAAAAGTTATCCCTCGCAGGGGCATGGACACCGCTTCTTGTCGACAACACCTATCCTTCCTCGGGTGGTGTGAATGTCACGATGAATTTAGGTGCTAAAACTTTAACGGCACGTTTCGATCGTTATATTAACGTCACCGAACGTGAAGCGCTAAACACCTTCTTTGGTGGTTTAGCATCCGGTGCTAAGATTGATTACACCGGTGTTTTAGGTGACTTTAATGGGGTTCAACTCGCGGTTGCGTCTGCTGCAGACTTTGCCGTCAACACTGACGCCCCTGTCTTACCAACCTCGATTAGTGTCACAGCCTCAGTTGATCCTGTGGAAGTTGTTGAAAACTTAACCTTGCAATTATCGGCTACTGTTTTACCAGCGGATGCAGATGACAAATCCGTTACCTGGGCATCCAGTGATGATACGATTGCTACAATTGACAGTGCTGGTTTAGTGACTGGGATTGCGCCAGGAACTGTGACCATTACCGCGACTTCGGTGGCAGACAACTTAGTTTCGGGTACTTTATCGGTGACCGTAACGCCTGCTCCACTTTCCTTAGAAGGTGTTTTAATTAATGTCGGCGACTCTACTTTAAAAATTGGTGCAACCTTAGATCTTGATGCAACCTTATTACCCTTAGGTTATGTCGGTCAAGGTTTAACCTTTAGTTCTTCAGATGATGCGGTTGCAACTGTTACATCAGAAGGGATCGTAGAAGCCCGTGCCGTCGGTACTGCGACCATTACCGCAGCTGCTACTGAAGACAACACCAAAACAGATGATGTCTTAATTACGGTTGAAGATGTAACAACAATTGCCGCTGCGAAAGCAACGGCTGTGAACACCGTTGTAACGGTAAACGGTGTCATTACTCGTATCATTGCCTCCAACGAATTATTTATTCAAGTTGGCTCGGAAGCAATTCAAGTTGCAGGTGCGCAAACCGCTGGCTTTGCATCCGGTGATTTCGTTCAAGTCACTGGTCCTACACAAAACTCCGCTGAACCTCGTCGTATTGGGGCTTACTCTGGAGCAAGTGTTGCTAACATGTCTAAAATCTCCTTCTTAACGGCTCCTGCAATTACCCCTTTAGAAATTACAGAAGCAACTTATAACACGACAGATACCCCGCTTACTAATCAATGGAGATTAGTTAAGATTGATGGTTTATTCCCACCTCAACCTTGGGTTAACGTGGGGACTTCCTCGACAAACCGTGCATTTACACTTGGTGCAGTCGCGGTGGATGTTCGAATTTCCGGTTTCTTACTTGAAGCCGAACGTAATTCACTTAACGCGTTATTCACTGACTTCTGGAAAAACGACACGGTGAACTATGAAGGTATTCTCAATGCCTACTCAGGCGCATTACAAGTTTATCCTTCTGGTGGTAGTGACTTTACTTTAGTCGAAGCGGATCCGGTTTTAGTGAGTTCAATTACTGTTGCTGGTGCAGAAGGAGCAACTTCGTTGGCTTCTAATGGACAATTACAATTAACTGCAACGGTTCTCCCAGCGAATGCTGACGTCCTCGATGTGACATGGTCGTCCAGTAATGATGCTGTTGCAACCGTTGATCAAACGGGTTTAGTTTCAGGTGTTGCTGCAGGTAATGTGACCATTACTGCTGCCGCAAATGAACCTGGTAGCGCGGTGATTGGTACGCTCGATTTAACAGTTTCTGATCCCTTAGTGTTAACGGGTATTTCTTTGAGTGCTGACCCTTCCACCATCGGAGTTGGTTCAACGACACAGGTCGTTGTCACACCAACACCTGCTGCGTGGGTTGGAACGTACACTTATGTCTCCGATACTCCTGCCGTCGCGACAGTGGATGCGAATGGTCTCGTCACAGGGGTGAGCGCAGGTTCAGCAATTATTACTGCTACGAGTGTTGAAACACCTGCTGTCTCGAACACATTGACCATTACTGTTGAAAATGTCTCCTACGCGACTGACCTCATTATTTCGGAAGTATATGAAGGTTCTAGCAACAATAAATATTTAGAAATATTTAACGGAACTGGCTCCACAGTCGATCTATCTACTTATACAGTAGGTTTATATGGTAATGGTAATAGTACAACAACCCCTGTATCATTCCCTGCTGGATCAACATTAGCTCATGGGGAAACCTTTGTCTTTTACAATTCATCAATTTCTGTTGCTTTATTTCCAGAACTTGCAAATATTCCTGATTCAAGAAAACTTTCAAGTTCAGTCACATTCTTTAATGGTGACGATGCAATTGGTCTTCATAAAGATGGGGTATTAATTGATGTATTTGGAACAATTGGTACTGATCCTGGTTCAAACTGGGCATTACCATCTGGAGGAACCACAACGGATCACTCTGTTGTAAGAAACCCGAACATCAAATCTCCTTATGTAAGTGCAACAAACACTTGGGATGATACCCAATGGACAGCGACTGCAATTAACAGTGATATCGGTGGTGGTGGTACATTAGGTACGCACACCATGAATTACTAGTCGATTTCTAAGCTAGAGAAAAACCCAAGGATTTCCTTGGGTTTTTTGTTTGTTTTGGTGCAGGTAGGGAGACTCGAACTCCCACGGGTTACCCCATACGCCCCTCAAACGTACGCGTCTACCAGTTCCGCCATACCTGCAGCGTTATTTATTATAACGAATGGTTGAGAAAATTAAAAGAAATTAAACAGATAATTCGCGAAGAGAAAATAGATAATTAAGGAGGTAAAATCCATAATTGTTGTCAAAAAAGGACTCGACATAATTGCTGGGTCTTTTTTAATTTTAACCGCAAGTAAGGGTAGTAAACTTCCTAATAATTTTGCAACAAAAACCGAAAGTAGTAATGTGGAAGCAACTAGACCCGATACTTGCGCAACTGAACTGAACCAAGCCAGTGAATAAAGGACTGTTATATTTTCAAAACGAATAAATTGGGTGGTAAGTAATATACCAATCCAAATAAAAGCAAAAAAGGCAGTTGTGATAGCCATGATTGTCGCTGTCGTGAATTCTTTTTTGATGATATAAAGGATATCCTTTAAGGAAAGCTCGTGGGTTGCAAGTGCCCGAGTAATTAAGGCAACACTTTGGTTACCAGCATTGCCTCCGGTATTCATAATCATCGGAATAAATGCAGTTAATACAATCACACTTTGAAACGTTGATTCAAATTGATTAATCGCAAACGTAGAAATCGAACCGATCATCATTAACCCTAAGATCCAAGGAATAGATTTTTTGGTAATCATCCATGAAGAAGTTGCTTTGTAATCATCTTTAAGAGGGTTGATTGCAGCCATTTTCAAAATATCTTCACTGGCAATATCCTCAATGACATGTAAGACATCATCAATAGTAATAATTCCCACTAATCGATTGGTTTCATTTAGGACAGGAAGGACGGTCAAATTATATCGTTTGAAAAGGTTAACAACGTCATCTTGAGTGGTATGGACATGACATGTTTGAAAATCATCACTCATTAACGATGAGAGGGAGGTATCCCCAGAGTGGTAAACTAAGTCTTCTAGCGTTAAAATCCCAATAAGGTATCGTTTTGAATCAATGACAAATAGCGATTGAATGGTTTCCTTTTCTCGTCCAATTTTTCTTATTTTCGTTAAGGCAGTATCAACGGATGCATCCTTTGATAAAGTGATATATTCCGGCGTCATGATACTACCAGCAGTTCCTTCTTTATAACGAAGTAATTGATTAATTTCATCACGATAAGAAGCATCGACATTTTTTAAAATACGTTGCACAAGGTTGGCGGGTAATTCCCCAAGAAAATCGGCGACATCATCTGAGTAAGAATGGTTTAATAAGTCAACGATTTGTTTATCCGTAAATAGTTGTAAGAGACGTTCTTGAGTAAGTGAAGATAAATAACTAAAGAGTTCAGCAGTGACAGCATTTGAACATGTTTTAAAGACAAATAAAATATCTTTTGGATCTTCAAGCGCATCCACTTCATCGGCTAAATCAACAAGTGGAACTAGGTCAAAACGTTGACGAATTAATTGAATATTTTTATCGCGAATTAAGAATGGTAAGGAAGGATCAGTTTTATTATTCATCTTTAAAATTATACGACTTTTTCTCCTGGTGTTTTGTCAAGTCGTTATAATTAATTAATGGCTCATTCAAAAAAAAATCCATCATCAATAAATGTGAAGGTTTGGCTTGGAGGATTTTTTGTTTTTCTTTCGATTATTGTCGGAATACTTGTTACGATTGCAACATTACAAAGTGAATTAGAAGGTTTCGTATTAATAGACTTGTTTGCTTCAACGGGTGTTTGGTTGTCGCATCCTTCATGGCTATGGTTAAGTTTATTAGCAGTATTGATGATGATTTTCACCTCAGCCCTTCGTTTGTGGATGCTGCTCCACTCGAGTGGACATCCGATTCCATTGTTGACGGCATTACGATACGGTATCCTCTCCCGTTATTATGTTTTAATTACGCCTTGGGGATTAGGTGGGCAACCGATTATGATGGGCCTCATGCACAAAGAAGGTGTTCCGTTTGCTCAAGCCACAGCAATTCCGATGTTAGATTTATTTTTTATGCGGTTTGCCATGGCGATTTTAACAACCATTGCTTTTTTTGGGATTGGAAATTTACTCGATCCTTATTTATTCGTCTTTTCTCTTGTGGGATATTTTTTTACAAGTTTTCTTCCAGTCGTCTTAATCCTATTTTCATTTCACCCTTCTTTTTCTCGATTTTTTGTCGGGTTAATTCGCCAATATTGGTTCAAAAGAACTGCGGTTTCGGTTGCCAAAAAAGTAGAAGAAGCATTTTCACTCTATCAACATGCGTTTGCCTTTTACAAAAAAAAGATTGGTAGTCTGATGGCGGTGTTTCTTTCTAGTGTCGTATCACAACTAAGTTTGTTGATTATTCCTTTCTTTATTTTATCGTCATTTGTGCCTGTGTTTATTGGCGACAATCTACCATCCTTCCAATGGACCCAACTTGTTCAATTGATGGCGATGACGAATACTATGTTAGGTGTAGTACCTACGATTGGAAGTGCGGGTGCCGCAGAATTTACTTTCTCAGCCATCTTTTCTCGATTTGTTGTAGGGCAGGAGTTATTTTGGGTGACCTTTATTTGGCGATTTTTTGTTTTTTACGGTTGGTTAATCCTAGGATTGGTAGTCTTAATTCTTCGTGGCGTCTTAATTCAAAAAAAAGCGGTTCCATCAAAATAAATGATTTGCTTTCAAGCGTCTAAATTTTTATAATTAAACTTGGTAAAAAAATGAAACCAATCTTAGTAGAAATTTCAGCTCGTCATATTCACTTAACTCAAAAAGATTTAGAAATTCTTTGTGGACCTGGAAGTCAACTTGAACCCGTTCGTCCACTCTCTCAACCTGGACAATTTGTTTCTCAAGTTCGCCTAACGCTTATCGGTCCCAAACGTTCGCTTGAAAATGTTGTCGTATTAGGTCCTGTTCGTAAAGCTTCTCAAGTTGAAGTGTCCGCGACAGAAGCACGTAGTCTAGGTGTGAAACCTCCCGTTCGTGAATCTGGGGATATAAAAGAAAGTGCTCCTATTACGATTTGTGGTCCTGAAGGAGAAATTACATTAAGTGAAGGATTAATTCTTGCCAAACGTCATATTCATATGACACCAGAAGATGCCCTTCATTATGGTGTTAACGATAAACAAATCGTCGGCGTCAAAATAAAAAATGCTGATCGTTCACTCATTTTTGGTGACGTTGTCGTCCGGGTTCGTTCCGATTTTGCTCTTGCCATGCACATTGATACCGATGAAGGAAATGCAGCAGGACTTAGTGGAGATAGCGAAGGAACCTTAATCCTCGATCTATAAATTGACTTAAGTTTCGTTTTGTTTCATAATAATGGCGTTATATCAAGAACTGTCATATAGACCTTAGACAGTAGCAACTCTAGAATACTAGTAAGTGCTGGTCACCTAAAGCCACCTTTAGGAACGATATAATTGAAAGTTCACTCAACTTTCCTCCAGGTGGAAAGTTTTTGTTTTATAAGGAGAAAATAATCATGAAACAAGACTATTATTTTACGTCCGAATCCGTTTCTGAAGGCCATCCCGACAAAGTTTGTGATCAAATTAGTGATGCGGTGCTGGATGCGTGTTTAGCGTTAGATCCACTTGCGCACGTCGCGATTGAATGTTTTGCCGCCGAACAAAAGTTACTCATCGGAGGGGAAATAAAGTTCTCAAATCCTTCACTTCAAAAACCGGATGTTCAAGCGATTGCTAGACAGGTTTTAACACGGATTGGCTATACCGATTCGCGTCTTGGTTTTTCCGCTTCAGATGTCGTCATCCATGATTGGGTTCAAGCCCAATCCGAAGACATTAATCAAGCGGTTAATCGTGATGAAGTCGGAGCGGGCGATCAAGGACTCATGTTTGGTTTTGCGACGAATGAAACGCAAACAAGGATGCCTTTGCCGATTGCGATGGCACATGCGCTTGTTCAACGCGCTTCTTTATTACGAAAACAAGGCAAGCTTCGTGATGCGTTACCCGATATGAAATCACAAGTCACGGTTTATTACAGTGATGAAAAGACATCCCTCGATCATATTGTCATGTCGATTCAACATCAGGAATCCTTCCATGAAGCGCAATTTAAAGCGGACGTGATCAAGGAAGTGATTCATCCTGTGATTCGAGCATTTGGTTTTGAAAGTGTACGACTTATTTCGATTAATCCCAGTGGAAAATTTACGATTGGCGGACCCAAAGGCGATACTGGCTTAACGGGTCGCAAAATTATTGTGGATACGTATGGGGGTTATGCCCGTCATGGCGGTGGTGCTTTTTCCGGAAAAGATCCTACCAAAGTTGACCGTTCTGCAGCGTATCTTGCCCGCTACATTGCTAACCACGTGGTGGCAGCCGGTGTAGCCGATAAAGTTGAAGTACAACTTGCTTATATGATTGGGGTTGCTCAACCGGTATCGATTAGTTTGTTTACGTTTGATACCCTTCAACCAGGCTATGAAGAAAAAGATGTCTTATCAGCGATTCAAAAGACTTTTTTCTTTAAACCTGCTGAGATTATGCGTCATTTTTCACTCACAAAACCGTCTTTTAAGTATCAAGATTTAGCAGCCTATGGGCACTTTGGACGACCTGAACTTGCGCTACCGTGGGAAGCTTTAGACCGTTTAGATTTGTTTAAGTCACACTTAGAAAAAGCGAAGTAGGTCTTTTAAGTTCACGTTAAATTTGCGACAATAGAAGTAGAAAAGGAGATCTTGCATGCACTACCAAATTGTCGGGAAGAATATTACGGTAACGGAAGGGATTACTTCTGCGATCACAGAAAAATTACAACGACTCGAAAAGTTTTTTGTCATCGACGATGACGTGACATGTCGAGCTCTTGTTCGTTCATATAAAGTCGGTGCGAAAGTTGAAATTACCGTTTTTACAAAAATGATGGATTTACGTGCGGAAGTTCAACATGACGATTTATACGCTGCCGTTGACTTAGCCATTGATAAATTAGTGAATCAACTTCGACGTTTTAAAACACGCGTCAAAGATCATAAGCAACCAAGTTTAGCAGAATCCTTCTTAATGGACGAAATTCAAGACGAAGAAAAGAAAACTGTGGTTGAACAACTCGTTCGTACGAAAAGTATGTATCTTCAACCAATGACACTCGAAGAAGCCATTACACGTATGGAAGCGTTAGGTCATAGTTTTTTTATGTATCTTGATGTCGAAGAAAGACAAATTAGTGTTCTCTATCACCGCGTTGATGGCGGATATGGTTTAATCCAAGCAGAAAATAAAGTACAATAACTTACACGTGAATAAACGCAAACTCATTGCGATGGATTTAGATGGGACGCTTTTTTATCCCAAAAAAAGATTTCAATTTATCTCTCGCCAAAACATTCGTTTCTTACGTTGGGCGGCGGCACAAGGCCATCATCTGGTCTTTGTCACGTCACGTAATCGCGATTTTGTTCAGCGTGTGATTGAAAAAATTAACCTTCCCATCGATATCGTTTCACGTAATGGCTCGGAAGTTTATTACCGCAACGAAATGATTCAAAAGACGTATTTAGATGCCAAATTAAGCAAGGCGGTCTTTGAAGATATTATCGCCCGTCATGCACGAACCATGCTTTCGATTGATGCGGATTCGGTGACAAATCTTCTTTATTCCAAGGGGAAAATTTGGTATTTGAATTTGATTTATCGGTTTTATTATTGGTATCAAGGCGTGTATCGTGAACCGTATTTAATTGATAACGATGTTTTTTTGGATAAATTAAGTGCCCATGGGGATGATTTGCAACGCCTCCTCATTTATTTTGGTTTATCCAATAAATCCAAAAAATTATCACACGATGAAAGTGAACGCTTACAAAAAGCCTTTCCTGAATTATCCATTTTATGGATTCATAACATTATCGAAGTTTCTCCGAAAAGCGTGAGTAAAGCCAATGGACTAAAACTCATCATGGAACGGGAAAACATCGATGCAAAAGATGTTTATGTGATTGGTGATTCGGGCAATGATATCCCGTTATTCGAGTCATTCGAGCATTCCTTCTGTATGGCGCAAGCGCATCCACGGATCAAGCAACACGCAAAACACATCGTTCGTCGTGTTTATGAATTGCAATCCTACCTCGAAAAAGATCACTCCTGATTGAGACTTTTGACGGTCTTTGATACAATGCTAAAGAGGTTTAACTTATGAAAAAAATACAAACATCACTCACACGAAAAGATTGGATAGGCATTAGCCTTTTTGGGTTAATTGCCGGCCTTGGTTTCTTGGCTTCTCTTTTTGGCTTTATCGCCGATTTTCTCAATGTCCCTACAGCGGATAACTGGATTAAAACGATGGAAGCATCCATTCAAGATTTTCTTTCGGTATCCTTAACGCTTTTACAAGGGGGGGCGATTTTCCTTGTTACTGGCGTGCTCTTTCTAGTCATCATCTTGAATCATATTGCCCAACGCGAACAAGTGGAGCGAGAAAAGAAGCTCCGTCGCGCCCAAAGGCTTCAAGACGCCATCGAATCCTAAACATGAAAAGTGCCGAAAGGCACTTTTTTTGTTAAACTTACGCTATGATTACACATTATAAAAATGGCGTTTGTTACACCTTAACCGCTTCCCGTGAATTTGTTCGAGAATTTTACACAGAAAATGGAAAGATCATCGCGTTAGGACCCCAATCCATTCAGTCTGATAAAGTCGTGGATTTGCAAGGGGGCATTCTTTACCCAGGATGGGTTGATGCGCATTTACATATCGCAGGATATGGTGAACGTCTTACATTGACGAACTTAAATAAATTAACTGATAAAAACCTTATTTTATCGACGATAAAAAAAGCTTTTCACGGGCAGCCTTTATACGTTCAAGGGTATCACGATATTGGTCTAACCAAAATAGATTTAGATGCGATTAGTTCTAGTCAACCGATACTTATTCGCCATGCTGATTATCATAGTGCAACCGTCAATTCGGTTTTATTAAATCGTATTGGTTTAACTGAATCGAATGGAATTTTACATGAACTAGACGCCGCCAAAGCCGTGTTTGCGATGCCACGCCATTCCAACCAAACGTTGACAACGATGATTACCAATGCGATTGAAAGTTTACATGCGTATGGTATTACCGGAGGTCACTCCGATGATTTGCATTATTTTAATGGCTTTAAAGACACCGTTGAAGCGTTTGAAGAAGCATTAAAAAGAAAACCCTTTCGTGCCCATTTATTGATGCATCATGAAGAAGTGCAAGGGTTTATTCAAAGTGGTCGCCCATGGTTAGATCAATCGCCTTACTTACAACTGGGGGCGGTCAAAATCTTTTATGATGGGACCTTATCCAGTCAAACCGCGTTGATGGCCCATGCTTACCCAAAGCAATCGCATCAGGGTGAACTCATCAGGCCACCCGAAGCCTTTGAAAACGTTTTAAAAACAATGCGCAGCCATCGCCTGCCTGTTGCTTTACATACCATCGGGGATTTAGCGTTAGAGGAAGTTTCCAAATGGTTAAAAAAATATCCCCCGCACGAAGGTCAACATGACCGAATTATTCACGCCTCTTTTGCGATGAAAGCAACACTTGAATATTTAAATAAATTACCCGTTATTCTTGATATTCAACCACAATTTTTAAGTAGTGATTTACCGTGGGGATATGCATTATTACCTGAGCAAACTGAACTCATATATCCTTGGAAAACTTACCAGCAACATGGACTTATTCTTTGTGGAGGCAGTGATGCTCCAGTAGAACCACCAAATCCTTTAAAAGGCGTTATCGCTGCCGTCTTCCGTACGAGTGACCATGATGGAAAAACCTATGGTGAAGACGAATGTTTATCCATCGAAGAAGCAATTCATCTTTATACGGATTGGGCAAACATCCCGACCTATAAAACCCATGAACGAGGTCAACTAAAACCAGGATATATCGCGGATTTTACCGTTTTTAATGTTGATTTTTATGCAGAGCCCAAGCGCATCTATGATGCCCATGTAACCATGACCATTGTCGATGATCAGATCGTTTATTTAAAAAAGTAATAACGACGTCGCCATCATCGCCATGCCTAAGACTAAACCAAGAATCGATAAATGATGATAGCCATATTTTTCAGCCGTCGGTAATAATTCATCCAAAGAGATATAAACCATAATGCCTCCGACAAAGGCAAAAATTAATCCAAACCATTCGGCAGGAAAGAGCGTTGAAAAGATGGCAAAACCGATGATCGCACCGATGGGTTCTGCCAAACCGGATAAAAAAGCATAGCGAAACGCTTTTCCTTTTTGTTGAGTGGCTTGAAAAATGGGAATAGCAACAGCAATCCCTTCAGGAATATTATGTAATGCGATGGCAAGGGTAACACTAATCCCAAGTCGTGCATCACTCAATCCTGCATACAATGTCGCTAAACCTTCCGGTAAATTATGAAGTGCAATCGCGAATGCGGTAAATATTCCCATCCGAAGTAAGGATTGATGCGACGTTTTTTCATCCTTTATCTCGTGAGGATTCATTTTTGAGGGAATGAATTGATCAATAAGCATAATCACTCCGATCCCGACAAAAAAGGCTAGCGTTCCGTATAAAACAGCATCATTTTCAAAAATAGTGTTTTCAAGGGCAGCGATGCCTTTTGGTAAAATTTCAACAAACGAGACATAAAGCATGACGCCTGCAGAAAATCCAAGGCTAAACGATAAAAACGTTTTACGTTTGGCAAACTTTGTAAACGCAATTAAACCACCGAGGCCTGTTGCAAGACCTGCAAGGATAGTAAGCAGGAAGGCAAAGAAGAAATTCATGTGAATGGTTGTTGGTAATGGAATGGCGGAGAAAGAGGGATTTGAACCCTCGCGCCCTGTTACGGACCTACAAGCTTTCCAAGCCTGCCCCTTCAGCCTCTTGGGTATTTCTCCGTGATAATGATTATAACAAAATCACAAGCGTTAGGGAGAGATAAATGCTAAAATGTTTGGGTTATGAAACAAACCACGATTGAACCCCAAAATGCGCATCAACGTATTGATAAATTTATGCGGAAATGGTTAGAAGAAGCGCCTCTAAGTTTTATTTATAAATTATTTCGTAAAAAAGAAATTAAAGTCAATGGGAAATGGGTTAAACCAGAATATGTCTTAAAGCAGGGGGATCTAGTTACGGTCTACCTTAAAGAAGAACAATATGCTGATTTTTCGGTACAACGTCGCTTACAACCCAAAAAACTACCGTACAACATTATTTATGAGGATGCCCACGTCCTGATTCTTCAAAAACCTAAAGGTGTGCTCGTTCAGGGTGAAGGGAAACTTTCAGAGACTACGCTGACAACAGAAGTTCAAGCGTACATGGTGTATCAAGGTGAATTAACCGATCACGTCATGGGTTCATTGCCCGCCCCCGCCCATCGACTCGATCGACAAACGGGTGGACTCATCGTCTATGGAAAAACCGTTGAAAGTTTACAGGCACTTCAACATATCTTCAAATCCCATCAATTGCGGAAATTTTATTACGCCCTCGTCCATGGTTATGTGGATAAAGGCGGAGAATTAAGCTATAAACTCACGAAAGACAGTGATAAAAAAATGGTGTATGTTGCGGGTGAGGATGAAGAAGGCATGACTGCAATTACACGTTATGATGTCGTTAAACACATTCAAGATTTTTCCTTACTTAATGTGGAAATCATCACAGGAAGAACACATCAAATTCGGGTTCACATGAAAGCCTTTCAACATCCTGTTGTCGGCGATCAAAAATATGGAGATTTTCAAAAAAATCTTGCCGTGAAAAAAACCTATGGTTATGAAGCGATGTTTTTACACGCCTATGCGATAGTTTTTCCTAAATTGACGGGTGTCTTATCTGGGATTAGTGAAAAAAAATTTACAATTGAATTGGATGAAATTGACCAAGGTTTTTTGTTAAAATTAAATGCGTGAAAATGATACACGAAAAAATGAACACATGGCTCTCCTCGTCCCATGTCACCAATACCGACAAAGAGGTTATCCGAGCTTATTCAGAAAAAGAAGCAGATGATGCGTTCTTTAAAGACATTGAATTTGGAACCGCTGGCATGCGCGGTATTATGGGTCCAGGAACGAATCGAATTAATTATTTTACCATTCGAAAAGTGGCGTATGCCTTTGGTTTATATTTAAAAGCAACATTTCCTCAATCATTTCACCGCGGGGTTGTCATTGGTCATGACAATCGCCTTAATGCAGAAGAATATACTCATTTAACAGCGAAAATCCTGACGCAACTCGGTATACCTGCCTTTATTTTTCCCGAACTTGTGCCAACACCCTTACTTTCTTATGCAGTCCGTTATCAACATGCCATTGGCGGTGTGATGTTAACCGCGTCCCATAACCCAAAAGAGCATAATGGTTTTAAGGTGTATGATGAGCATGGTTGTCAACTCGTTCCCCATAAAATTCACCAAGTCATTCGTCAACTTGAAGCTTTACCCGATGCTTTAGAAATCACATTACCGAATGTGGATAAACCCGCGGCAATCATCACATTGAATGATGATGTTGAAAAAACGTATCTTCAAGCCATTCACGCATTACAACTTCACCCCGAACTCGATCATGCCTCCATCAAGATAGTTTATAGTCCCCAACATGGTACAGGGTACCGTTTGGTGCCAACCTTATTTTCATCGGTGGGTTTTACCCTTATTCCTGTTGAAGAACAAATGCGTATAGATCCGAACTTTTCGGCGACAGAATCACCGAATCCTGAGGAACCCAAAGCCTACACGCTTGCCTTAGCGTACGCAAAAAAACATAAAGCAGATTTAATTTTAGTCTCCGATCCGGATGCAGACCGCGTGGGCATTGCCTATTTAGATCGTCAAGGGACCTATCAATTATTAAATGGCAATCTTTCAGGGGCTTTGTTAGCCGATTATTTATTCTCCCAAAAGAAAGCACTCCATAAAATGCCGGAAAACCCTGTCATGTATGACACGGTTGTTTGTTCTCCGTTTGCTAAACGTATCGCCGAATCTTATGGGGTTCAGGTTGAATCATTTCTCACGGGTTTTAAATTTATTGGGGACCGTATTCAATTTTATGAAGAGAATGCGGGACCAACCTTTGTGTTTGGATATGAGGAATCGTATGGGTGTCTTGTGGGTCCCTTTGTACGGGATAAAGATGCACTACAAGCCTTATTACTCTATTCGGAAATGACGTTATTTCATCTTTCCCAAGGGCGCCGACTGGATGATGTCATTGCCTCTTTATTCCAACGGTTTGGTTATCATGCTGACCAACAATTTTCAATCGCCTTAAAGGGTGAAGAAGGACAAACCTTACTTGCGACGTTGATGGCTTCCATTCGTAAAACCCCATTTCAACCGATTGGCGACCGTAAAGTCGTCCTTTTTGAAGATTATTGGCATCAAGAAAAGAAAACCTTTAATCATCATCGAAGTACGATTAATCTACCGCAAGCGAATGTGATTAAAATCACGTATGAAGATGGTTCAACGATTGTGATTCGTCCTTCGGGAACAGAACCTAAATGTAAATTTTATATCTCGGTCGTGAGTCAACATGATGCCCACGTGGACGATCGTATTGCCGACCTAAAAAACGCTTTCTTTCAACAGTATCGTCTTAATCTTCTTTAAAAAATTGCATGAGTTCTTCACGAATACCGTGATGATCATTGTCAAATCGTGTGACGTTTTTTGCTACTTTTTTAATCGATTCTACCGAGTTTTTCATCGCAAAACTATGGGGGGAGAGACTGAGCATTTCTCGATCATTTTCCGCATCTCCAAAGGCAATAAATTGGGATAAAGGAAGATGAAATTCATCTAAAAGTTTTTGTAGCGCGGATCCTTTGGAAATATGGGAATAATAAATTTCTGAATAGACGGAATCTCCCCAAAAACGGACGGATAACCCTGGGTGTTTGGCGACAGCATCGCGAATGATTTGATCGGCTTTATCATTTCGTTCTTTGGATTTGATAATCATCGTCATCGGGTTTTCAAAAAGCGTTTGATCAAGGGGTCCATAATTCATCCGCATGTTGTCGTGCCAGAAAAAATCAGCAAGACCATGTTCCTCTTGGAGTAACCAAATATCATGGTTGGTTTCACACATAATGTTGTCAAGTATCTCAAGACCGACATCCCGGTAAATGGCTTTAACGACTTCTTGAGGAAATTCAAAGGCAGTATCCTTTCGTTCGGGATGATGAGGATACGTAACAAAAGCACCGTTATAACATACTAGCGGCGTCTTTAGTTGCAATTGATCATAGTATTTAATTAAGGATCGATAGGGTCGACCCGAGGCAAGCACAAGATAATGGTCTTTACTTAATTTTCGCAAATAAGCCGCGGTGGATCGATCAATCGTTTTTTGAGACGTTAAAAGTGTACCATCTAAATCAAGGGCTATCAAATAAGGTTTTAAAGCCATAAACCGACAGCGGCTTTCACGCGTTGAAGGGTGGCATTGGCAATGCTTTGTGCACGTTGTGCGCCTTGCTTTAAAACATGGTGAACGAGTCCTGAAGCGACAATAGACTGATAACGTTCTTGTAATTGTTGAAGTTCTTCACAAACGACATCGGCTACGGCTTTTTTAAACATTCCATACGTTTGTCCTGCAAACGTCTTTTCGACATTTTCAAGGGAGATTTCTTTTAAACTCGCATAAATCGTCATGAGATTACTAATACCAGGTTTTTGTGCGACATCGTAGCGAACAATGGTATCCGAATCGGTAACTGCACTCATGATTTTTTTACGTACGCTGGCTAAATCTTCGCTTAGCTCAATGTTTCCTTTTGGATCGGATTTCGACATTTTTTTGGTGGGATCAGATAACGACATCACCCGCGCTCCTACTTTAGAAAGTTCCGCTTTTGGCATGACAAGGACGTCACCATAGCGATGATTAAAGCGTTGAGCGAGGTCTCGCGTTAACTCCACATGTTGACGTTGATCTTCACCCACAGGAACAATTTCCGCATCATAAAGTAAAATATCCGCTGCCATAAGTACAGGATAGGTAAATAAACCTAAACCAATCGCTTGTTCTTTTTTGGCTTCACTTTTTTCTTTAAATTGGGTCATGCGAGCCATTTCACCCATATAAGCATAATTCGTAAGGATGGTATTGAGTTCAGCGTGGGCACTTACTTGGGATTGTAAAAATAGGGTTGTTTTTTCTGGGTCTAGACCGGCTGCTAAATAAAATGCCGCAAGGTCAAATGCATTCTTTTTTAGAACTTCAGGATCAATTGGTAAGGTTAAAGCATGTAAATCGGCAATAAAAATAAAGGAGTTATGTAAAGTTTGAAACGCAGGAAAACGTTTTAATGCGCCAATATAATTTCCTAAGGTAAGCGTGCCCGTCGGCTTTATTCCACTTAATACTCTTGCCATATCATTTCTCTACGTGCGGTTCAATTTCCATTTTAGCAAATCTTTTCCGTGATGATTAGGTTTATTTTTGAATTAAGCGTATAATTACGTTGACGGGAGGCGAAAAGCCATTGGTCCGAATATATACCTCACCGAGTTGCTCGAGCTGCCGTAAAGTAAAAAAGTGGTTTGAAATGGAAAATATTCCTTATGAAGAACGGAATATCTTTTCGGCAACCCTTAACGAAATTGAACTTAAAGATATGTTGTCCAAGACTGAAAATGGGACCGAGGACATTATCTCTACCCGAAGTAAAATAATTAAAGACCAAAATATCGACGTTGAATCGATGTCCATCTCCGAATTGCTTAAATTCATACGGCAAAATCCTTCGATATTAAAACGTCCCATTATGGTCGACGATCGTCGGGTACAAGTTGGATATAACGAAGAAGAAATTCGCACCTTTATTCCGATTAGTCGCCGCTATAAAGAATTAGCCAAAGCGGGTTTTAGCTCCGCTTTAGATAACGAACCTGATACTGCGGAATAAATTATTTCCTTATAAACTTTTTAATGCACGAGCGTATTTAGAAACATGATTTTCTTGATAGGAAATTTGGGTTGCTTCGCAAAGTTGTTTGAGTGTTTCCGCCGCATATTTTAATGAGGACTGTTCACTTTCAATTTCGTAATCAGTCTCACCATTATAGTGGTTGACATCTAAACAAAGATGTTGCCCTTGATAGGTCGTATCAATGCGATGGGTTGTTAACTCAGCGATGATACGAAAGGTGGATGTTTTAAAGCCGAACATCGTTAAAAATTCATCAATTTCACCTTGGGGAAATTGTTGTTGTTGACGTAAAGCAAGATAAGCTTTTTCAGAAATCACTTGGTTTTTTTCAAGAGTACCTTCCGCCATCGGGGATTTTAAGGTGAGCGTGTAATGAGAACGAATGGCGCGAATGCGTAAGGCAAAACCGTAGTTTCGTAAACTTCCTTCTTCGCTATCAATGTAATAATTTGTCTGTGTGACAGGCGTGATCGTTTCCAGTTGAAGAAAGGATTTAATCATTTGAAATTCTTTTTCACTGACAAGAATTTTCGCTTCAATTTCAATGTTTGTGGACATGGCTTTTCCTCGATTTCTTTTCTTATGATAAAATAAGGCGCATAGGAGTCAAAAAGGATACGTTATGACATTTACTATAGTAGCACGGGATGACGCATCCTCAGAAAAAATCAGTCACGATTTAAGACTGAAATTACAAACAGATGGGCATCAATTTAATGATCAACGCCCAGAATACATTTTCTTTGTCGGTGGGGATGGAACTTTCCTCCGCGCCGTTCAACACTTTCAAGCCATTCTTTCCAGTGTCATTTTCATTGGCATTCATTCTGGATCTCTGGGCTTTTTTTGCGAATACAGTCCAACTGAAATTTCAGCCTTAATTTCAGATATACCAACATTTCAAACGCTCGCAAAATCTTACCCATTATTAAGTATGACGTTAGAAGGAGAACAACCTCAAACCTTCTATGCGGTGAATGAAGTACGTGTTGAAGATCCCTTTCAAACGCTCGTAACACATGTGCATATTGATCAAGAACATTTAGAAACGTTCCGCGGTACCGGATTAATTGTTTCAAGTACCTTAGGCTCCAGTGCGTATAACAAAAGTTTAGGGGGCAGTGTGGTGGATGGACGCTTACCGACCTTACAACTCACCGAAATGGCGTCAATCCAAAACAATGTGTATCGAAGTCTTGGTAGTTCACTCGTCCTCGATCCGACCCGAAAAATTACGTTCAAAGGTGATTTCAAATCCGCGATTTTTGGCTATGATCACCAACTTTATAAGCCGGAAAAAATAGTGGATTCCGTCACGGTCTCCCTCAGCGGAATTGCCTTAAAAATTGTCCATCAAAAACGACACAGTTATATTGAAACGATTCGCAAAACCTTTGTGAAAAACTAATTCGCTTTACTGCGATTCATGATCACAGGAACAATCATCGGATTGCGTTGGGTTTTAATAAAAAAGTAACGACCGACGACGTCTTTGATGGTGTTTTTTAACTCAGAAAACGATGTACGATTTTTCATGATGGATTCTAAGCGATCGGCCAATTTCTTTTCCGCTTGTTTTAATAAATCGTTGGAACTTTTGTACACAAATCCTAAGGCTGTAATCGAAGGTGGGATGAGAAGTTTATTTTGACTCGCATCAATGACAATGGATACAGAGACTAATCCATCATCCGACAGAATTTTGCGGTCACGAATAACCGCAGTGGATAAACCATTAATGTCTTTACCATCGATGTATACCGCTTCCGCAGGAACGCTGGGTCCACGTGTTACTTCTTTGCGTTTGAGAACGAGCGTGTCGCCATTGCGGCAAATAAAGGCGTTATCTTTTGGCATGCCTAATGATTCCGCAATTTCTGCGTGAAGTTTTAACATCCGATATTCTCCATGCATGGGCATAAAATAACGGGGTCGGAAAAGCTTTAACATGATGCGTAGTTCTTGACGAGCAGGGTGACCGGAGGAGTGAACATTAAATAAAATAGAATTCGTTAAAACATTGGCACCAGCACGGGTTAACTGGTTTACTACACGGTTAATACTTAAACCATTCCCAGGGATTGGACTTGAAGAAAAAACAACGGTATCACCGGGAATAATCTTTACTTGGCGATGTTCCCCTTTAGCAATTCGAGAAAGGGCTGCCATCGGTTCCCCTTGCGATCCCGTACAAATAATCACCGTTTCTTCGGGGCGGAGACTACGAACGTCTTCAGAGGGGACAATGGAAGAATCAGGAATTCGAATATACCCTAATTTACGGGACATACTGACCGCATTTTCCATGGAACGACCAATAATGACAAGTTTCTTTTTAAAGGAAACAGCCGCTTCAATGATTTGTTGAATCCGTGAAATATTACTTGAAAACGTAGAAATAATAAGGCGTCCCTCGGCATTTTCAAAAATATCGTTGATGGCACCAATGACGGCACGTTCGCTTGGGGTGTAACCTTCGATTTCTGCATTGGTGGAGTCTGATAAAAGTAAATCGACGCCTTCGGTTCCTAACTTGGCAATTTTACCGAGGTTTATTTCTGCACCCACAGGGGTTAAATCAATTTTGAAATCCCCAGTCGTCGCAATGCGACCCTCAGGCGTATCGACACACACGCCAAACGCATCGGGAATGGAGTGGGTCATCGAAAAGAAACTAATTTTAAATTCGCCAATATTGAGAATGGTGTTTTCTTCATATTCGATAATCTTCACGGGTTCTTTGATCCGATTATCTTGTAATTTGTGACGGATAAATGCCGCAGCTAAGCGTGGGGCGTAAATCACCGGAATATACACATGTTGGACTAAAAAAGGTACACCGCCAATGTGGTCTTCGTGCCCGTGAGTAATTACGAGTGCTTTGAGTTTACGTTGATTGTTTTTTAAATGGGAATAATCAGGAATGACATAATCCACCCCTGGTAAATCTTCTTCTGGAAAGCGAACCCCTGCATCAATCATAACCAAGGTTTGGTCAGACTCAACACAGTAGGTGTTTTTTCCTACTTCTCCTAGTCCCCCGAGTGCGTAAACAGACACACCCGAATTAAACGCGTTTAACGCCATTAAAAATCGTCTCCTTTTTATTTAAATTGACATGATCATGCTATGCAACATCAAATTCGTCTCAAGTATACGTGGATAAAGTGGATTTGTAAAGAAATTAGATGATTTCTGCGTTTGTAAGTTCTTTGAAAGGGTCATCTTTGGCAATGTAATCATAAAAAAGAACCCCATTTAAATGATCAATTTCGTGTTGAAGAACAATCGCTTCAAAACCATAGGCCGTAATTTGGATTTCTTTTTGTTGTAAATAATCAAATGCTTTTACCATGATTTTGTTGGAACGATACACATAACCAGGATGGTCTTCATTCACTGAAAGACATCCTTCACCCGAATGAAGGGCTACTTTTTTAACGGAAGAGGAAAGAATCACAGGATTGACAAGCGCATACTCTACTAAACGATCTTCCAACGGAAAAGAAATCGCAGTCATCCGCTTGGAAATACCGACTTGGGGGGCAGCAAGACCGATGCCTTCTCGAATATGATGCTTTTCCGCATACTCTTTATTTTGCGATTGTTTAACATACTTCATTAACGCGAGTAAAATGGTTTCATCTTCTTTGGATAACGGTAAAGGGACGACGGCAGCGCGCTGCCGTAAAACAGGATGAGGATCAAAAATGAGTTTGACTTTCATGTCGTTATCTTATCATATTTTTTTCACTTGCTTAAAAGCGAGTATGGTAAAGTATTGCTAGAATGAGTTTTCAAGAAATTATTAGCCTTGCTTACGACCTCAAAGACACCCTTGAACAAGAGCCTGTGGTTGTCCATTTAGAAGCCCTTAACCATCAACTAAATCAACATCAATCCTTGCTGATGATGACTGATCGTTTTCATGCTCTTCAAGAAGATTACACGCGTTTATGGGAACTTTATGGGGATGATCATCCTCAACTCATAGAGGTTCAAAAACAACTTCATCAACAAAAAATTATGATTGATGCCCATCCCCTCGTCCGCGATTACTTAAAAGCATATGGGCAAGTTCGTACGCTTTACCGGTCCATTCAAACCGAAGTCTTTGATCCTTTTCATACGCCCATCAAAGGGTGTCTTTAAATCATGTTACGTATTATTGCAGGACGTTTTCGTTCGCGATTATTACAAACTCCTGATTCTCCGGAAACACAACCCACCAAGGATCGTGTTAAAGAGGCCATTTTTTCTTCCCTTGGTTTGGGGATTGTCGATAAAGACGGTTTAGATTTATTCGCTGGTTCAGGATCGTTAGGGTTTGAAGCCCTTTCACGAGGATGTGCATCAATGGTTTTTAATGACCGTCTTAAAACTGCATACCTGGTGTTAGAAGCAAATGTTAAGGCATTAAAGGTAGAAACCCAAACGACCCTATTAAGTTTGGCGTATTCTCGATGCCTTGAAAAATTATCCCAAGAAAAACGGACGTTTGATTTCATCTTTCTTGATCCTCCATATGCCAAGGGACTTGCTGAGTCCGCATACCAAAATATTGTCTCCCTCGGGTTATTAAAAGAAAATGGTATACTTATTGTTGAGGATAGTGTCCCAATAACGTGGTTAAGCTCCGTTGACCATCAACGCCTTAAGCACTATGAATATGGGATGACTCATGTTGCAATCTTATGGAAGTAACACACAAAAAAATCGCAATTTATCCAGGAACTTTCGATCCCATCACGAACGGGCATATCGATATTTTAAAACGTTCCTTAAAACTTTTTGATGAAGTCATTTTATTGCTCGCTGTCAATCCACAAAAAGTCGCAACCTTTTCGGCAAAAGAACGGATGGCGATGTTGAATGATGTCGCAAAGCAACTTGATTCATCGCGTGTACGTGTCGATGCGTCGACAGGGTTAACCGTGGAGTATGCCAAATCGCATCATGCTATCGCCATCGTCCGTGGTTTACGAGCCGTTCCGGATTTTAATTATGAGCATGAGATTTTCGCTGGAAATCAGTTTATTGATCCAAGCATTGAAATGGTTTTTTTCATGGCGAATCATCAACATGATTTTATTTCTTCAAGCATGATCAAACAATTAGCAAAACAAGGCGTTGATGTATCAACCCTTGTACCCCCCCTTGTTTTAACGTATTTAGAAAAAGTAAAAACTACTTCAAATAAATAAACGAAAGATGACGTCCTGTTTTTTCATCGCGAGACGCAGAAAAATATTCTTTCGCATTGGAATAAGTATCTACCGAACTCACCCGAATCGCATCCGGGTGAAGTCCTGCTTCGATGAGTTGCATATAATTTAATAACGGCACATCTAAATAAAATTGCCCCGAGATTAATTTAATGGCAGGTGCAAAACTTCGATTCATCCCAAGAATTTCATCAACACGTTCAACCGAAATCGGGTGATGCGCAAAATCTAGCGATGGTCCAAGATAAGCGGAAAAGTCTTTTGCCTCAACCTTTTCATTTTGACAAATTGTTTGAATGGATTTTAAAGTGATTTGTGCTAAAGAACCTGGGGTTCCTGCATGAATAATGGCAATTAATGGTTGATGAAGGTGGACTAAAAAGACGGGGACACAATCCGCATGAAAAATGCCTATCGGGAGGAATCGTTCGGTTGTATAAAGGGCATCCGCAGGAATACCGGATTCAAAGGAATCACCACCTCGCCCTGCATCTTTTTTTGAAACTTTTTGAAGGATTGTTGAGTGGGATTGATAGGTATAGATCATTGGGGCTAAAGTGGTTGGTAACGCGTTGATCAACGTCTGACGATTGTGGCGAACAGTATCTTGGTTATCACCGGTTTGAAAGCCTAAATTAAGCCCATCAAACGGGGGATGTGAAAAACCGCCTTTGCGTTTTGTGACCGCGGCAAAAACACGGTCATTGTCGATGCCAATATGAACCAAAGAACGTGACATGCCCTTATTATACAAAAAACCACCTTGGCTTCAAGGTGGTTTTCAGAATTAATCTATGAAAGCGGTTATTGTAAGGCAAATTCAACACGGTGCATCCATGCATTGGAGAGCAACGTGGCGCGGTCATAGGAGGTCGATCCAGAGACAGAAATCATGAGTTCGGAAATCCCAACTTCTGGGGAATTGTTCGATAGATCATACATGATGACGGTGGGGGTAGGAACTGCGTTAGATTCACCAGCTTCTAAGGTGTCGATACGCGATTCATCTAAGTAACCATTAATCGTGTACCATGAGTTACGAGCAACTTCCGCGGTGCGTTCTAAAAAGGCATCGTTACGTTGTAAGAAACGCTCAAAGGGGGTTGTGGATTCATCTTCGGTATAGGAGTATTCTTCATCAATGAAAATGGTGAAAATTTTAAATGTTCCGAATTCGTCTTTGGTGACGGGAGTAATTTCACCACCCACACGTTTTGTTCCGTAGAAGCGATCCGTATCTTCGGCTAATAATTTAAAGGCAGGTTGGACATCTTTACAGAATTGGCAGTTAACTTGGACAAAAACGAGCATGAATTTTTCGCCATATTCATCGGATTCTTCCATCATCGCATCAATGAGTTGTTGCGCTTCAGAATCTTCTTCGCCTTCTAGGTTCATTTGATAATTACGATAGTAGGTTTCCGCGGAATTGATGCTTTCTGCCACATTTTGAACCCATTCAGAAATGGTGGGAATGGAAAAGATAACAGCAAAAATCATCCCGACGATGAGTAACGGTTGAACCCACGCGGTTTCTTTAATCCAGTTCCAGAGACCACCGAATATTTTTGCAAAAAATTGACCAATAACTTTCATGTATAAGCCTCCAAAGGTTTAGATTTAGCACGTTAATCTTATCAAAGGAACACGTATTCTTCAATAAGAATAATACTTTAATCAAGACACAATATTTAGTATATAATCTTTTTGGCAGAAATGTCCAAGAAAAAGTAGGTTTATATATGGATTCCAAACTCTGGCAACATGTGACGCATTGGTTAGAAATTCACCCAAAAATAAAGACAATTTTAGAAAACACATTGATCTTTTTGGGAACGGTTGTCTCCTCTTTATTAGCAGCCTATACTTTTCGTTCCTTTATCGTTCCTTCCAGTGACGTTAATGCGGTTCCATTAATTACCGGAGGCGTTTCCGGGGTCTCGCAAACCTTAAATCGCTTTTTTGACTTAATTCACTTCCTTGATGTGATTGATAATCGGACGTTACAAGCCGTGTTTTACTTTGTGTTGAATATTCCTATTTTTATTTTAGGCTATACAAAAATTGGGAAACGCTTCGCAACCTTTTCGATGATCAATGTCATTCTAACTTCCTTTTTTATAGAAATTATTCCTAACGATGTGACCTTACTCGTCAATATTACCGAAGATTTGTTGTCACGCGCAATCATTGCCGGATTGCTTCAAGGACTTGCAAGTTCGATCGCCTATGTCATGGAAATTTCAAGTGGTGGTCTTGATGTTGTCACCTATTATTTTGCGAATGTAAAATCTACCTCAGTAGGAAAATTTGCCATCCTTTTTAATACCATCATTTTATTCATTTTTACGACTATTTACCTTATTACCACCGAATCCACCGATGGGGCTTTAAACTCGATTATTTTTTCATTAATCTATTTCTTTACCTCGTCAAAAGTGGTGGATACAATCAATGTTCGTAATAAGAAAACGAGCCTACAAATCGTCACAAGTGTGGAAAGTATGCCCAAAGTCATTATGCAAAAATTTCATCACGGTTGCACGGTTGTCAAAGCCAAGGGTGGTTTCACCAATTTGGATAAATATGTGATTTATATGGTGGTTTCAAGTACGGAAGCCCAAGATGTGATTAAACTTGTTCGGGCGGTTGATCCTGAATCCTTCATTGATGAGTCGTATGCTCACCAAGTGTACGGTCGGTTTTTTATTCGCCCCATTAAATAGAATAACGATCTAAAACGTTTTGTAGTAACGTGGGGCGGTCGGTCATAATGCCATCGACGCCTTTTTCAATGAGTTCAATCATCGTTGCTTCATCGTTGATGGTCCAATAATGGACAGCGATGTTGTGTTTGTGAGCAGTTTGAATTAACGAAGAAGTGGTCAATGAAAGTCCTAATTGTTCCGTCGGTAATTGCAAGACGGCGACACGATGATCATAAAAAACAGAGGTTCCTGTTAACTGCATAATGTAAAAAGAAAGAACCCCATTAAATTCAGGAGAAAACATGAGCTGAGGGTGGGTCGTTCGTTGATATTCTTGCAGGGCTTGATACACATTTTCATGAAAACTTGCCAAGACAATGCGTTGATACGTTTGGTGGCTATCCGCATAAACGTCCATTAAGGCGATAACGGCATCCAAGGCTGCCAATCCTAATGTATCCGTTTGTTTAATCTCAACGTTAATAAGATTATTCGGGAATAAGGTGATGAGTTGTTCTAAGGTGGTGGCAAGAAACTTTGTCGGATGGCGTGCTGAGACCCCTTCTGGATAAACCACATCGAGGGGAGTGACTTCCTGCCCCTCCACATTTTTATATTTATTGAACGTTTCAGTAACATTAAACCCATTCGGGCCATCAGTGGGGTTTGCGTAACCAAAATCAACTTCATTGGCCATCAAATCACTGTAATTAATGTCGGCAATAACCGCATTCGTTAAGTTGGTTTTACGGTCAAGGGTTCGATCATGGGATAAAATGATAACGCCATCTTTAGTTAAGTTAACATCGGTTTCTAACATGACGTCGGGGTTAATGGAATACGCATGATAATACGCTTCTAAGGTATTGTCAGGGAACTCTAAGTTTCCTCCTCCGTGAGCAATCGCGAGAGGAAGTTGACCAGCTTGAATGCGTAAAGGATTTTCAAATGAAAAACTTTGAGGCCGTGGGAAAACAAGAATGGTTGCATAGGAGAAAAGCAGTACAAGTAACGTCGACTTAACGCGTTTTGAGGTTGATTTTTTCATCGTGGTTGATGATGGCGGAGAAAGAGGGATTTGAACCCTCGCGAGACTTGCGCCTCCTATCAGTTTTCGAAACTGACCCCTTCAGCCACTTGGGTATTTCTCCGTCATCGGAATTATAGCATAAAAAAATCCAAGGATAAGGGGAGAAAGAACAAAAATGTATCGACAATGTTCGGTTGTTATTTCCACACTAAAACCCTATAATTTACCTAGTGAAAACCACGATGAATATTCAAGTTGTTGAACTCAATTTCCTTTGGATTACTTTAGGGATTATGGGTGTTATCACCCTCGCGGTGATTCTTTTTCTAATCGTTTTTCAACAAGATGCCAAGGATCATTTTACGGCCATCCAACAACGCTTAAATTATGGGTTTGTTTATCGTCTTGATCTTAAATTAGGAAAAGTTGAAGAATACGACATGCGAAAACGCCGTCGTGTAAAAACGTATTTAATGGATGATTTTATGCGATTTTATCGTCCGGAACAACGCGATGAATTGACCTTATGGTTAACGCGCCTATTAAAGCAACAAAGCGATGTTCCTTGGACGTTTCAGACGCATCTCATTAAGGACAAACGCCAACAGCAGCAAGTTATTTTTGAAGTGAATTTTGTTGATACAAATAAAGAAATTATTAATTTAAATCGGTATGTTTTACGTTATCTCAAACCGAATCCCAAACAAAATCGCATGACGCGTCGCGTTTTAACCACCGAAGAAGCCATCCGTATTACTAAAAAACTAGGCAAGAAAGAAGGAGCATTTTTTTATATCTCATTCAATTTTGGTCGCTCTTCGTTGGATGATCAATTTAAAACGTTTTATTTATCTCAATTTAAAGAACGATTAATTCCTTATTTATCCAATCAATTACAAATTATTGATACACTCAATGATATTTATATTTTGTCGACCAAACGTCTGGAACGGCAAGGGTATATTTTCATTGCCCAAACGTTTATTCGGATGATTGCTCAATACTTAGAAATTAATTCCCTTGAATCGCTCGTAAAATTTACCGTATCGATTGTCGAACATCAATATTTTCCGAATGATTTGAAAGCACTCATTCTTAAAGCACGGGAAATGAATGCATTAATGTTTTCAAAAAGCATGAACTTTTTAGTGTATGATCCGGTGCAACCGATGAGTTCTACCCAAGATCAAGTGAGTGAACATAAGCAACGTGATTTATTTGCAAAGTTTAATTTTCAGCTTGGATTTCGTCCCACCTTACAATTTTCGACGATGACACCAGTCGGCCAACTTGTGCAAATTCAACCGAAGCAAGAACTTATTCTTTCCACCTTAGAAATACTTCAAGCGGCATCGAATACGAATGATGCGCGTGGTTTTTATGAACAATACATTCGAAAAATTCAAGACGTTCATGCTCAAACCAAAGAACAACTGTTGATTCCCTTATCGATTCTAATGCCGCTTGATTCCTTAATAAAAGAATATGATGTCTTATCTACACCGTATCGCCATCAATTTGTTTTTGATGAAGAAGAAATCTTAGAAACGGATTTACCCTCGGCAGAAATTACCCCGATATTCTCTCTTTTTCATCGTCAAAAAATCGAAGTAGGACTCGTGCTTAATGATACGAATCGGGATTTAGATTCTTCGATTTATAGTCAATGTCAATTTTTTGTGCTTGATGCACGCCGGGTCCGTTACTTAGAATCGGATGAAAAAGCGTTACTTCAATTTAAACGCATTCTTGATGAATTCGCGGTCTATAACAAACCCTTTATGATCTTTGATGTGCATTCAGAAGGGGCACTCGATTTACTTCCCGTAAATCGTGTTAAAATCTTGAGTGCTGATTTTATTCATCCGTGGCAAACCGAACCGAGTCAACCGACGCTTCCCATGCTCAATCGCTTACAACAAAGGATGATTAAACAGGAGAAAATTTATGGAAAAACAAATTAAAAATGATGCGATTACTGCCCGCGATGTCGATTTTGCCCAATGGTACACCGATGTTTGCCGTAAAGCGGAGTTAATGGATTACTCTTCAACCAAGGGCTTTATCATTTATCGTCCGTATGGTTATGCGATTTGGGAACGCATTCAAGTGTACTTGAATCAACGCTTCGCAGAAACCGGACATGAAAATGTCTACATGCCGATGGTGATTCCTCAATCTCTTTTTAATAAAGAAAAAGAGCACGTCGAAGGCTTTGCCCCTGAAGTATTATTGGCAACCTATGGGGGTAAGGAAAAACTTGAAGATCCTCTCATTATTCGTCCGACATCTGAAGTCTTATTTTGTGAGCATTATAGTAAAATTATCAGTTCTTACCGCGATCTTCCCAAAAAATATAATCAATGGTGTTCTGTCGTTCGTTGGGAAAAAACAACCCGACCCTTCTTACGTGGGGCGGAATTTCTATGGCAAGAAGGTCACACGGTGCATGAAACCGAAGAAGAGGCTCGTGTTGAAACCTTAGGGATGCTCAAAATTTATGAACAATTAGGCACCGATTTATTGGCGATTCCTTTTATGTCGGGTCAGAAAACCGAAAAAGAAAAATTTGCAGGTGCCGAAGAAACTTATGCCATTGAAGCTCTCATGCATGATGGGAAGTCACTTCAATCCGGAACAACCCATTATTTTGGAACAGGGTTTGCCGAAGCCTTTAACATTCGTTATCAGGATCGTCAAAATACGCTTCAATATGCGCATCAAACTTCCTGGGGTGTTTCTACACGTCTGATTGGGAGTTTAATAATGGTTCATGGGGACGATAATGGCCTTGTATTACCCCCTTTTGTTGCCCCAATTCAAGTTGTTATTGTTCCGATTATGATGCAAAAAGAAGGGGTGTTAGAGGCTTCAGAAGCCTTGCTTGAATCCATTCAAAAGCTTGGTATTCGCGTCAAACTTGACCGTTCTACCCAATCTCCTGGTTGGAAATTTGCTGAATATGAAATGAAAGGTGTTCCGCTTCGCATTGAAGTGGGTCCACGTGATTTAGCCAATGGTCAAGTCGTCTTGGCCTTACGGGACACCAAAGAAAAGAAAATGGTTCCTGTAGCAACGGTTGTTGAAGGCCTCCAAGCAGAATTAAAAGCCATGCATCAACGGATGCTAGTGGCAGCACAAAACCATCTTGAACAACACATTACCGATGCGGATTCTCTCGATGAACTCCTTGATATCCTTAATCACAAAGGGGGGTATGTGCGTTTGTCTGTCAGTGCCAGTCCCGACGTGGAACAAATCATTAAAGAAAAAGCCCAAGCGACGGCGCGAGTGATTCCTTTTCATCAACAAGGTCTAAAAAAGACGTGCGCCATTACCGGAGAACCCGCCCAACGCGTTGTTTTATTTGCCCGTGCTTATTAAGTTGAGTTCTTCTACGTAAATATGCTACTATTTGTAGCGTTGGAGTAGTACCCAAGAGGCTGAAGGGGACGGTTTGCTAAACCGTTAGATCGGGAAACCGGTGCAAGGGTTCAAATCCCTTCTACTCCGCCATCAAACTCACGCAGGTGAGTTTTTTCTTTGTTTTCAAAAAAACATAAATGCCTTAAACTATACCTAAGGAAGTTTTTATGATCACCATTCATGAAGTTAAAACCAAAAAAGACTTAGCCGCTTTTATTGATTTTCCTGCGCATTTGTATCGCGATAATCCTTACTTTACTCCTTATATTTTTGAAGATGAAATCAACAATCTAACGCCCGCAAAAAATCCTGCAAGTTCTTATTGCGATTTTAAAAGTTTTTTAGCCAAGAAAGATGGAAAAATTGTTGGCCGTGTGACCGCGATTATCAACCGTTTTTCCAATGAAAAATATCAGGAAAAACGCATTCGTTTTAATCGCATTGATTTCATTGAAGACTATGATGTTTTCGTCGCCCTCATGAACGCAGTTCAACAATATGGAAAAGTGCATGGTCTTGTCGAGATGGCAGGTCCATTGGGATATTCTGATCAAGATAAAGAAGGTTTATTAACGCAAGGTTTTGATCAAAAAAATATGTTTGTAACCTTTTACACTGCGTCATACTATGTGGACTTTTTTGAACGATATGGTTTTCAAAAAGATGCAACGTGGAACGAATACCGTATTAAAGTTCCTGAAAAGATTCCTGAATTATTAACCAAAATATCGCAACGTGTCATGGAAAGGAATCAACTACATTTGGTCCGCGTCAAAAATAAAAAGTTTAAAACGTTAGCCCCCTATATTAAAAAAATATTCCGATTAATGAATGTTACCTATGATCATCTTTATGGGTATGTTCCCGTCAAAGAAGACTTGATGGACATGCTTGCTAAACAATATATTCCTCTCGTGAATTTAGACTATATTCAACTCGTCTGTGATGCGGAAGAAAATCTTGTTGCCTTTGGATTAATGATTCCTTCTCCGGTCAATGCCTTAAAAAAACATCGCGGTCATCTATTCCCCTTTGGCTTTCTTTCCTTTTTCAAAGAACTAAAACAAAGTCGCGTCCTTGATATGCTTTTGGTGGCGGTAGATCCAAAATACAAAGATAGCGGAGTGCTTTCGTTAATCTTTGTCGACGCTTTAACGAATGCAATTAAAAATAAGATTGAATATGCAGAAACAGGACCTGAATTATTAACGAATCAACACGTCCAATCGCTTTGGAAACATTTCGAGCATACTCAACATAAATCAAGAAGTGCGTTTGTTCGCCCCATTGATGCATGAAGTCAAAGCGTTATACATCCTGGCATCATGGTTTCTTTTTAAAAGTATTTCGTTTCTTTTTTGGTCCCATTTTTCGCATTTACTATCGATTTCGTCGCAAGAAGCTTTCGTTAAAAAAAGGGGGACCTTATTTAGTTTTAGCGAATCACACCGCGGAATTTGACATTATTTTTACCGACATGTTGTTTGATAAACCCTTATATTTTGTCGCATCGGAACAGCTGCTTAATTCCGGGAAAGGAAGTTGGTTTTTAAAATTTTTCTTCAATCCGATCCCCAAAAGCAAATCGATGGCTGATTTAGCCGTCGTCAAACGGATGGTATCCGTTCGCAATGAGGGGGGCAATATCGCCATCTTTCCTGAAGGGAATGCTTCCATGCATGGTGGACCTGTCTCCATTCCTCCGGGGATGGGGCGTCTGATTAAGTTTTTAGGGATGCCGGTAATTTTCTTGAATATTCATGGCCTTTATTTATCTTCGCCTCGCTGGGCGTATTATCGAAAATTTGGCCCGTCCACCATTGTGGAGAAGCGACGTCTAATCCCAGAAGAGTATGCTTCGCTTTCTGCAGAAGAACTTGATCAAATCGTGCATAAAGCACTCGACGTTAATGCCTATCAATCCGTCTTTCCCTTCGCAAACTATCGAGGAGAAAAATGCGCTGAAGGGCTTCATAAACTTCTTTTTACGTGTCCTCAATGTCATGGGGTTTTATCGACCTATTCTCATGACAATGTTCTAGGGTGTCATCAATGCACGTTGCAGGCAACGTACGATGAACAAGGTTATGTCCATTTTCACCAGAAAAAACATACCTTAATGACGCTTGATGAGGAAAATAAGAAACGATTTATCGATTATGTCGATGAACATGCCGATTTCAGCATGACGTATCCAAGTATTGTTTCCGTTTGGAAAGCGGGTGAAAAACGACGCTCCGCATTCCAATCTTGTGAACTAAAAATATCGCGAAATGGGGTACAATTAACCCTAAGAAATGAATCAAAGCATTACACTGCTAAAGAACTTCGTTCGTGTGCGATTCAAGTTCGCACGAAGTTAATTCTTTATGTGGATCCAGAAACCACCCTACTCTTCCGCTTTCCCAGAGTTTACTCGCCGTATGCAGCGTTAATCTATTTGCAATACATCATTGCCCAAGGAGGAAACCATGATGCATTACCTACTCACCAACGCGCTTCCACCCTTTTCGGAATTTAACGTTTTTTGGAGTGTCATTGTTCAATTTGGCATCTTAATGGCCGTCTTGCTTTTGGCGAACGTGCTTCGTCGCCGCATCCCTTTGCTTAAAAAATCCCTCCTTCCTGTTGCCGTTATCGGGGGGTTTTTAGGGTTATTCTTAAAATATCTTTTTACAGGTGGCATAATTCCAGGTTTTGCCATCATCATTGATGAAACACCGCTCATTACTCGTGAAGTCCTAGCAGGTTTTACGTATCATGCGATTGCGATTGGCTTTGCTGCGCTCACACTAAAAGGCATTGATCAATTGACGGAAGGACCCGTTCGTTTAAAAGCCAATGCGGTAAAAAGCGGCATGGTCATTGTTAACTCGTATTTATTACAAGGAATTTTAGGGATCACGATCACCATTCTTTTGAGTTTTATTTTCAGCACTATTCCAAATTTTGTCGGCTTTTTATTACCGATGGGATTCGGCCAAGGGCCAGGTCAAGCTTTGTCCGTAGGCAGCATTTTTGCCAACGCAGGTCAATTTGAATTTGGTATCGATATGGGCTTATCCATTGCAGCCTTTGGTTTTTTAGCTGCTTCAATTGGAGGCGTGATTTATTTAAATGATTTAAAACGAAAAGGTCGTTTACCGGAACCAACAGAATCCTCGATGGAAGCTGCCAATGAGTCCACAGTTCTTGAAGGCAATGGGCAAATCCCCTTAGTGGACGCGGTGGATAAACTTACGATTCAAATTGCGATTATTGGCTTTGTATACTTGTCAGCCTGGTTCGTCATTTATGGATTAGAACAACTCATTTTGGCGTCGGGAGTTGCGTTTTTAATCAATAACTTAATTGGATTACTTTATGGCTTTAATTTTATTATCGTCGTCTTCCTAGCAATGCTTTATAAGGTAATTACACGCTTGTTATTGCGTCGTGGGTGGATGAAACGAATTTATACGAATGATTTTATGTTAAATCGGGTCGCTGGCCTTGCGTTTGATGTCATGATGATTGCTAGTATTATGGCCATTGATATTGCCGTCGTTTTGGATTCAGGCTTCATTGTTACTTTGTTATTACTTGCGGTCGTTGGGACGGTGGCAACCTACCGTTATTTACGTTGGGTTTCTCAACGCGTTTATCCTGCTTATCATGATGAAGCGTTCCTTGTTTTCTTTGGAACCATGACAGGAACCGCATCCACAGGTGTGGCTTTATTACGCGAAAAAGATCCCTATTTTAAAACGCCGGCAACCAATGATATTGTCTATGGTTCTTCGATGGCCATTCCCTTAGGATTTCCGCTGCTTTTATTCGTGGGTATTGTTTATCAAGGTTGGATTCCCTTATTGATTGTTTTAGGCATTCTCATCGCTATTTTCTCCCTGTATCATTTCTTTTTGAGTCGTTCTAAAAAAGAAAAAAACTTAGGTCATTCTCTACCAACTTCAAAGTAAATAGCATATAATAACACTCGGTTAAAAAGGAGGCATCTTGTATGTCGAAAATTAAATCTGTCTATGCCCGTGAAGTCATTGATTCACGTGGGAATCCAACCGTTGAAGTCGAAGTTACCACTGAAGCAGGTTCATTTGCCCGTGCGATCGTTCCGTCTGGCGCATCAACTGGCGAACGTGAAGCGATGGAACTTCGTGACAATGACCCCAAACGTTTTTTAGGAAAAGGGGTTGTTCAAGCGGTCAATAACGTGAATAAATTAATTGGTCCCAAAGTGGTCGGCATGCCCGTGACCGAACAAACAAAAATCGATCAAACGATGTTAGCCATGGATGGTACAGATTTTAAAACGAATTTAGGGGCGAATGCCTTGCTCGCTGTATCGTTAGCCGTAGCAAAAGCAGCCGCTCACGATGAAAATCTTCCACTCTACCAATATTTAGCAAAACTTTACGGAACCCAAGCGAAAGTCTTACCTGCACCGATGATGAACGTTATCAATGGTGGTGCTCACGCAGACAGTTCTGTGGATTTCCAAGAGTTTATGATTATGCCACTTGGCGCACCTTCGGTTAAAGAAGCGATTCGTTGGGGTGCTGAAGTGTTCCACGCGCTTAAAAAAGTGCTAAAGAAAAAGAACCACATTACTGCGGTTGGTGATGAAGGTGGATTTGCGCCGAATTTAAAGAGCAATCAAGAAGCACTTGATGTCATCATGGAAGCCATTCAAGCCGCGGGTTACCAACCTGGCAAAGATATTTACTTAGCCATGGACGTAGCCGCCAGTGAATTCTACAACGAAGAAAAAGGTGTCTATGAACTTAAGAAGAGTGGCGAAGGTAACAAAACGACCGAAGAAATGATTGCCTGGTATCAAGCGCTTGTCGCGAAATATCCGATCGTTTCGATTGAAGATGGTTTATCGGAAAAAGATTGGAACGGTTGGGAAAAATTAACCGCTGCCCTTGGAAAGAAAGTCCAACTCGTTGGCGATGATCTTTTCGTCACTAATCCGAAAATTCTTCAAGAAGGGATCAAACGTAATATCGCCAACTCTATTTTGATCAAAGTCAACCAAATTGGAACCTTAACCGAAACGTTAGAAGCTATGAAACTTGCCGCGCAAAATGGTTACACTGCCGTCGTTTCCCACCGTTCGGGTGAAAGCGAAGACACCACGATTGCTGATTTAGCCGTCGCGACCAATGCGGGTCAAATTAAAACGGGTTCCATGAGTCGTACTGATCGCGTTGCAAAATATAACCAACTCTTACGGATTGAAGATCAACTCGGTAATCAAAGCGAATACCGTGGTCTTGATTCCTTACGCGTAAAATAGATCTTTTAAAAAAATATATAGAAAACAAGGATGTTTGTCCTTGTTTTTTTTTATATGTGTAACCAGCGTTGAATATACGCGAAAAACTTTTTCCGTAAGTAGGTGAATAAGGCAATGATATTGATCAGTCCAAGAAGAAAGGCAATAAATCCGGGAACTTGCTCTGCATTGAGTGCGAATAAATATAAGGTGAAGGGAACCATGGACAATAAACTCATGACAAACGATTGAAAGAGGATGACATCCGTGCGTCGTTGGATGGTTACAATGATAAAAAATAAGAGATTGGCAACACCCATTAAAATGGGAATTACATATTGAAGGGGCCACGTATTTAAGGTGCGTTCGGTGACAAAGCCAATCATCAATAACAAAAGACTTAAGCCGAGGATTTGCCAAAGAATTTTTGCTCCGACACCTTGATTGGATAAAAGTGTTTGATAAATAAAAATCCATAAATAAAAGACGATAAATGTCACAAGAAAACTCGTTCCAAAATTATTGCGAATCAAGAGTAAATCAACTAGAAGGGTCACAAGAAGTGCAGATAATAAAGGAAACGCAAAAATTGATTGAAGAATCGTCGAATTTTTTCGTTCAAGTGTCTTGTAATTGGGGGTTGGATAAATCGTTTGCTTTTCCGTTTGGGAGACATCTTTTAAAAATCGACCACAAATGGGGCAATGGGAATGGGATTCATCCACTTCCACATGACATTTTGGACAAATTAGGGGTTTACTCATGGGCTTCCTCCCAACGATTTCCATAGACACGAATCGGGATTTGAAAGGTTGACGTCAGTTGTTGGACAATGGCTTGAATGAAGTGACGGTCAGTAATGATTCGAGAAAACGACATCACTAGACGATCACCAAAGGACACAATCCCTAAATTAATGGGCATTACTTTGGTTGAGCAAATCATAAATTCAAAGGATTCTAAGTAATTCTTTGTACTTTCAGGCATGGTCACCTGCCCAAGGTTCGACATCGTTAAAGACAATGCAGGTTCACCGACCCGATTGAACACAGAACGAATAATCATGCGTTTAATCAATAACGGGACAAAGCGAAGGAGTAACATTCTTTCTGCAAGCATGTTCGCACGAATTTGGGGAGCAAGTTTTTCAATCGATTGTCCTTCTTTAAGTTGTTGACGTACTTCTTGGACAATTTCTTCAAACGTGGTTTGCATCGGAAAGACTCTTCCAATATTAATCGTCATCACAAAATTTTTCATGGTGGTGGAAGGAAGATATTTCCGCATATCGACAGGAATGGATAGAATGATGGGTTTTCTTACCTTCGGGTTTTCTTGATTTTGTTGAATAAGAAGTTGATACATGATCACCGAGGCTAGGAGTCCTGTAATCGAAAGTTGATATGTTTTTGCAACGGTTTTTAATGTTTCGACAGACATTTCAAGGTGGGTTAAATAATGTCCGTGGTGAGTAAAGTAATCACCTTTGAGATGATACGCTTTTTTGGTCGGTAACCATTCGGATCGACCCGGTTTGATTTTGGCTTGAAAACTATCTTCAAGTTCATTATCGGTAGTGATGTCATCGGCATCAAAGATGATTCCCTCCGATGATACGGGGTAATGTTTTAAACGCAGGTAAGCAAGCGTTAATGTTTTTAGAAATTCCATCCCACCCCTTCCATCGGTAATGGAGTGAAAAATTTCTATCGCAATTCGTTGGCGATGATAATAAATTTCAATCAAATGAATGTGGGGATTGTTAGGTTCGGATATGGAACCAAAAACATTCGGTTCGGGTTTGACTTTAAACGGACGTTGTTGCGTTTCAAGATAATACCAAAAAAGCCCTTTTTTGAGGCGCGTATTAAAGTTGGGAAATCGCTTAAGCGTAATCTCTGCTGCTTTTTGTAAAACGATGGGATCGACGGTTTCATTGATTGTAACCGCTAGACGAAAGTAGGAGGCACGACGACTATTGGTGACCGCAGGAAAAAGTTTCCCCGCGTTATCGATTTTAAACCAGGTTGTTGTCGCCATTAATGATTCCTTTTACGTACTTTAGTAATAAGTTTTTTTTCAAGTAACGCGAATTTTAATTTTTCCAAAGCACGACCTCGGTGTGAAATTTTATTTTTTTCTTCCATCGGAACTTGAGAAAACGTTTGATGAAGTGCATCACTTAAAAAAATCGGATCATAACCAAAGCCATATGGACCATTCACCGGTTCCTTGGTGATTTTACCCGTGGTTGTACCAACGAAAAAACGAATTTCTTGATGGGGATAATGGATGACAAGGGCGCATGTGTATTGGGCTTTGCGAAGTTTATGGGGTTCCATCATTTTTAAAAGTTCTCGGTTTTTTTCATCGGCCGATAAATGATCGTTCCAACGGGCTGAAAATACACCAGGAAATCCATTTAAGGCATCCACTTGTAAACCTGAATCGTCCGCGATAATTGTCTTGTTGACACTCTTTGCCACCGCTTTGGCTTTGATTAATGCATTCTCTAGAAATGTTTTCCCGGTTTCATTGACTGCTAAGTGTAATTTAATGTCTTTTAGTGTAAAAAAATCGACGGTGTAATCGGCGAAGTAAGCTTTAATCTCGTCTATCTTATCTTGATTGTTTGTGGCAATCACTATTTCATAGTTCATCTTAAGGTTATTGTAATCAAAAAAACGGTAAAAAAAAACAAGATTTTATCTTGTTAGATTGGAGCAGGTGACGGGAATCGAACCCGCGTAATCAGCTTGGAAGGCTGATGTTCTACCACTGAACTACACCTGCATGAATGTCGGCGAAAATTATGATAGCATATTTTAATTATTCGCAAAAGAGAAGGTGATGTTTATAACGCTTCTAATTGAGGTAAAGCATGAAATCCGGGTTTTTTATAAATTTGTTGACCATCTTGAAAAACAAAGAGGGTGGGAATGGACAGGACACCATATTTTTCTGCAAGGTCAGAAAACTGATCAACATTAATTTTCACGATAGTAACTTCGGGATGTGTGGAAGCGAATGTTTGTAACACAGGAGCTTGAATTTTACATGGGCCACACCAGTCAGCATAAAAATCAACGAATACTTTTCCTTTTTGAAGAACCGTTTCTAACGATTCATTTCTTGACCATTGAATGAGCATAAAGTCTCCTTATAAAAACAAGATGATGATTTCGTAAATTAAATATATCACAACGAAATGTAGGGGGTAATAAAGGTACGTAAACAGTTGAAAATAACGGGGTGATTTTCCTTTTTTCCCAGTATAAGCAAACAAGAAAAACATCGTTAGTATTGCATAGGACTGTGCGCCCATAAACTGAAGTTGTGCTTGGGTTGGCTGAAGTAAAAATAAGACATACCAAAGCGTATTGATCGCAATCAGCGCTAATCCAGAAATCAAATTACTACGTTGTTGAATAAACATCGTTTCATAGCCGCTAGAAGCATTCACTAAAAGGCGCTTTCTTTCGTAATGAAGGTTGATCTTCTTAGCGAGATAAAACGATAGAATTAACGTAAAACCATAAATCCCATAATCGGCACGAATGGCATTAAAGAAAAAGAGTTGTTGGGATAATACAAGGCTGTTTTGTTGTAATAAGGCGATGTAGACAAGAGGAATAAAAGCTAAGATACGTATCCAAATTTTACGATGATCGAGCATGTAAATCGTGATAGCGGCTAATGAAAGATCGACAAAGATATTCCCTGCAAACACATTAACATTGGCCCATAATAAACCGGTCATACCGATGCCGATAAGTAACGCCATGAAAGCTAGTCGTTGTACATACTTTTCTTTATTGCGGCTATACGTCATCGCCTCCACGAGCATAAACGCAAATAACGGAAACGCTAGTCGCCCGATTAAGCGGGATATAACATATATCATGCTATTTGAACCGAACAAAGGTAATAAAATAATGACACCCATGTGATCAATAAACATCGTCATGAGAGCAATCCATTTTAAATGATACCCATCGAGTTTTTGATTCATGAAGAAAGCCCTCCGCTAGCAAGCCAAAGAATGGATAATATCGAAATAAGATTATTGGTAATATGAGCCAGTGTCACGACCCAAAACCCTTCTTTTTCATAAATGTAGCAAAATAAAAATCCTGCCATTAAGTAAAAAGGAAGATTAATCAATTCATTCAACAAATTCGCGGATAAAAAATTAAAGTGAATGAATCCAAAAAGCGTTAATGTAACTAGATAAGCAAGCCAACGCTGACGCTTGGCAACATAGGTAAACAATCCAACACGATACGTAAATTCTTCCACAATCGGTCCTAGTATGGTAAAGGTAATAAAACTTAAAATCGGTAATTCTAAGACAAGCGTATTGATGGTTTCTTGATTGACATTATCGGTAGTTTGGATCCCTAATAAGTCATAAAAAATCCCGAGCAACGCCCCCGAAATGATGACTAAAAAACCATAACCGATGCCTTTTACCCAGCGCGAATAGGTAATGATTTCTCGTAACCAGACAATCCAACCTCGATACGTTGTCACTAGCGCGAAGATAAATAAGGTGAGATAGACCAAAAAATTAACCGTGCTTAAAAACGTATTGGATTGTAAAAAAAGTGTAATTTGTTCTTGGCCAACAATGACCATTCCAAAAGCCCAAAAAAGAAAGAAAAAAACAAATGAAAGCAGCGTCAGCCCTAACCAACCAGATAAAAAGAGCAGAAGGCTTTTTTGATGGGAAATTGGATATTCAATTGGGTTCATGATTGTAAAGAAAGTTAATTCATTCAGTTTAGGTTTATGATAACACAGCATTAGCATATAATAAGAGGGTATTAGTCCGTATAAAGGAGTCTTATGAATTCACTCATTATCTTTCTTAATTTAGCCCCAGAATTACTTGCTCAATATTTAGACTATGCCTTGTATGGCTTAATTGGGTTTGTGGCGTTAGGATTTATCTTTGGTTTTGTTCGCGGCATATGGCGTGAAGGGTTTCGCCTTTTATTTGTTGGAACATTAATCGCATTATCCGTCTTATTTACAAGGCAGCTCGTTAATTTTTCTATTGATTATGATATTTCAGGTTTAGCAAGTTCGATTGGGATGAGTGCGATCAATTTAGATGTAGGGTCCGGTCCTATCAGTGTGCCGGTCACCACTGCCTATGAAACGATCAATACATTATTAGAACAAGTCCTCCTTGGTTTTGGATTTTTTATTACGCCACAGCTATCTGAACTCATCATTGCGTTAACCCTTGTGTTGTTACGCTATTTGGTCTTTATCATCCTAGCGATTCTTATTTTCTTACTCGGAGAAACACTCGCTGCGTTATTATATTTCATCCCTTTCCGTTTTTTAATCCCACTCAAATGGCGTAAGAAAAAGAAAATGCGACTTTTAGGCGGTCTTGCTGGGGCTACGAAAATGGTTTTAGTGTTGACGATGTTTTTATCGCCATTCACTTCTTTAGTCAATACGATCTCAACGTCATTTAAGGACTTTGATGAACAATATGGCGATCAAATCGATTCTGAACTCTATGACCAAATCATGGGGTATGTCAACGTGTATGACCAATCGACTTTTTCCACGGTGTTGTTTGATTGGTATATTTCTGAGGACGGAAAAACCATCGATACCGTCTTAATGGATTTTATTTCTGGCGAAGATATTGAAAATTATCGACTCACCTTATCCGATGAACTTGATTCAATTGTGGACATTGCCGCCACCTTAATTGGAACAGGCGCCATTGATGCAAGTTTATCGAGTATTGATACCTCTCTTTTATTAACAGAAAGTGCTGTGACGAATCTTATTTTGAGCTTAACGGGTTCAACCCTCGTGATGCGCATAATTCCGATTGCAGTCGCTGTGGCGTTCAATCTTGATTTAGTCACCCAATACGTTGATCCCGATAAGATTGATTTTGATGCGATTAATTGGGATGAAGAACTCATACAAATTGGTGATATTCTTTCGGGCGTTATTCGTACAGGTATTTTGCAAGATATTCTTGTGGATAACGCGGGGGTGGATGTCATTCTTCCCGCATTATTTGAACAAGATAACGCGGAAGAAATTGGCGATATTTTATTAAGTATTGATGAGTCACCCTTCCTGTCGCAAGTCATACCTGCCGTGTTATATGGTTTGGTTGAACAAGAAGTGGCAGCAGGAGGTCCTGCCGGGGGATTAGGATTATCTACCTTTTTACCCACAGCATGGGAAGACTATGAAACGATTGAATTTGGTCGTGAATTAAAACTGGTATATGATCTTGTCTATGAACTTTATAACGACGCAGTTGGTCTCAGTGACGTTTTATTAGAAACTCTAACCGGAACAACCGCAGTGAACGATGCTCCTTTTGAAGCCCCTAAGCGAGAAGGGGAAACGCCGACATTAACAAGTGTCATTGTCGATAATTTTGATTTATTCGTTGAAGTTTTACTCGGGGACGTTGATGAAGACGGTGTACCCATCAATAACGATCCTGTTACAGGGATTTCGATTAACCGTGTTTCGATGCTTGACTCTGATTTGATTGCCCGTGGGTTACCCTCCTTGGTTGAAAGTTTGGTTTTACCGACGTTATTAAGTGTGTTGGGAACCGATTATGATGACACCGAATTAGTTTCCCTTGTGGAAGGATTTAACGATGGAACCCTTGGCGACGTTCGCAAAGCATACAAACAAGAATTTGCAGGTCTATTTAGTATTGTTGGCGCCGCTTTATCGAATGACACATTAGCGGGACTTTTAGAACCCGGTGCCACGGTCAATATTTTAGATATTCTCAACGATGAAGCGTTCCGCGCTGATTTAAAATCGAATCTCATTCCCAAACTTGATCGTTCGGAAATGATTTTGACGATTGTTCCAGGCTTTTTAGAAGCCACTTTCTCCGATCCTTCTTTCAATGACTTTTTAACCTTAATTAATATCACCACAGATGATTTGAATTTTGAATTTGACTCTCTATCCCGTGAACTTAATATTGTGATCGACATGTTAGGGTATGCGTTACCCATTCTTGACGTGCAAAGTGATTTAATTAATCAGTTTCCCACGATTTCGCGTAACCTAGTTGGCTTACTCGATTCGATTTACGCCTCGAATATTTTAAATCTTAATCCCAACACCCTTGACAAGGCCACGAATTATCGCCAAATGATTGGTGGTATATTTGCCCTCGTTGAAGGATTTGGTATTGAAGAAGCGGATTTGGATCGTGGCTTTAATGCGGTCACACCTTCCGGGGAATCGGATGGATGGACGACCGTATATACCGATATAAATGGCAATGGTCTGTTTGACGAAGGGGATGAAGTGAATGAAGCACAAAGTGGGGAAAACTATCATCTTGTTAACTTCTTAACCGCTGCCTTAGATTCAGGACTCCTGGATATTAGTGGGGATATCTTTGATGCGCTGAACGATTTAGCCAGTGGAAGTGAAGATTTATCGGATCCGGATGTCGCACCCCTTTATAAAATATTTGCGTATGCCGATCGTTCATCGATTATTTCCAATGCATTCGGTGGTATTTTAGATACCTTATTTGGCAGCACGGGAGGCTTATTAGATAGTGAGTTAGGTACGTCGTTTAGAAACGTAACGTCCTGGGAAGAAGAAGGTTCAAACCTTGTCTTCTTGGTAAAACAATTAACGAACTTTGCCGATGGGCTTAACAATTTAGATTTCTTAAATAGCGATGTGGGTATGGTCGAAGAACTCCTTCAAGGACTTGCGGCTTCACAAATATTCATGAAACAAGATGGGACGTATTTATTTCCGGATTTCTTGCTCAATCAACTCAAAGGGGTTGGTGATATTAGTTCGTATTTTGTCGATCCGGATCCATACCTGGATGTGTATGATGATGACAGTACCGATGATTACACGCTCATCACGAATGATTTCTATGCGATCAGTAATGATGTTGAGACCATGGAAAACTGGTTCGGTACTAAAGAAATTAAAGTTGATCCACTGACGGATTTACCACTTTTAGACGCCAATGGATTCGTTCAATATGAATATGTCGGTGGCGAAATAGAAAATATTGTTGGCTTTATCGAAGCGTTCCAAAATGTTTCCATTGATGATTTAACCTCAGGAACAAACTTAAGTGGGGATACGATTTCTGATTTGTTACTCGCTCTCAACGATGCTCCTTCCCTTCGCGTCCTACTTTATAACATTTATGATTCTATTTTTGGAACATCCAACTTTGATATTGGTTCGTTAAGTCTTTCACAAACGAACATCTTTGTGTTTCTTGAACTCGATCAAGAGGGACGTGCTGAACAAATTCAAGCAACTGCCAATCTTTTGGATACGATTGCAGATATGGGGTTAGATGGCGGTGGTAGTTTTGATATTGCGAACTTCAATGAAACGACCATTCAAACTGTCGGTGATCTTTTAAGCATTCTTCATGACGCGGCTTTATTTAACTCCTTCAAACTCGGATTTAGTCGTGATAATGGTGATTTAACGGTATTTGAACAAGCGTATAAATTCCTCCTGACGACCTCCACACTCGATACGTTCATTTATGATGATACGTTGACCGAAGCCCAACGTCTGGAGGCATTGGAAGCTGATTTAGTGGCCATCGATAATAATTTTGGGGATGGCTCAACAGATGGCTGGAACGGGGAAACGGGGGAAATCCAACGCTTCGTGGATGTGATGGTTGCCTTTGTGAATACGGGTATTGATTTTGCGACCTTTGGTGGCGATTCGATTTCTGGTTTATTAAACACCTTAGAGGGACTCGGTAAAGTGGAAACTTTACTGCTTTCGATGAACGACTCTGTTTTAATCGGACCTGCCATTGGTAATTTATTTGGCAATATTTTTGAATCCGATTCCTTTAACATTAATGGGCTGAATATGGGAGATTCCCATACCGCCTTTTTTACATTAGAAACAACGACAAAAGAAGAAAAAGCGACCGAAATTTCTTTAATTCTTGATATTTATTGGGATATCCAATCGATTGGATTAACGGGTGGTGGCGCGTTTACTTCTGATTTAATCGATCCGCCATTATTTGAAGGATTACTCGATAAAATGTACCAATCTCAAGTGTTCAATACCTTTAAATCCGGCAATAGTTATGTCAATGGCGATTTAACGGTCTTTGAACAAACCGTTCGTATGATTTTAAATACATCCACCCTCGATACCTTTATTTATGATGAACCGGACAGTAATGCACGCTTAGACTTACTTCAAACCGATATTTCAGCGCTGACCAACAGTTTTGGGGATACCGAATCCGCGAGTGATTGGCGTGGCGAATCTGGAGAAATTGCTCGAATTATTGGCGTGCTAACTGCCTTTAAAAACACTGAAATAGATTTTGCAACGTTTGGTGGTGATTCCATTTCTGGGTTGCTTAATACCGAACCGGGCTTGCTTAAAGTTGAAAATCTCTTACTTGCGATGAATGATTCTACCCTCGTCTCGCCCTCCATTGGTAATTTATTTGGGAATATATTTGAATCCGATTCCTTTAACATCAATGGTTTAAATATGGCCGATGCAAACACAGGTTATTTTGCAGCCGAACCGAATAAAGAAGCACGTGGGACCGAAATTTCACAACTCTTGGATGTGTATTGGGATATTCAATCGATTGGTCTTACTGGCGGTGGTGCCTTTACTTCCGATTTAATCGATCCGCCCTTATTTGAAGGATTACTCACCAAAATGCATGCCTCCTATGTCTTTAATACGTTTAAGACGGGCAATAGTTACGCGAATAGTAACCTCACCATTTTTGAACAAACGTACCGTATGATTTTAAATACTTCCACAATGGATACGTTTATTTATGATCTCACGGATCAACCCACGCGATTAACGTTATTACAAGAAGATATTTCGCAGTTAACAAATCTTTTTGCGGGCAGTGAAACGCCCGATGATTGGACAACGGCGACCACGGGTGAAATTGCACGTATTATTGCGGTTTTACAAGCGTTTAAAGATACTGAAATTGATTTTGCGTCTTTCTCAGGCGCTGGTAGTAGTGATACCCTCGCTAATTTAATTGATACGGAAGCAGGAATGGCAAAAATTGAAAATCTACTCTTATCCATGAATCAATCCTCCGTGTTGTATCCAGCCATTCCACATTTATTTTCCAATATGTTAGAAGGTGGTGATTTTTCATCAGTCGGTGTCGACTTTACAAAGGCAAACTTCGCGTATCGTGGGTTAAGAAATGACCCTAATGATCCTCAAATAGGGGATGTTTATCTGCCTTATCAAGACACTGAAATTTCTTCTATACTAAGTATTTTTTCGGATGTGAAGGTTGTGGGTAATCGAAATTATGGTTCCATAAAAGATTTAACCGACGAAGCCATTGATGACATGGCTAATCTTGTATTAAGTTTATATGGATCTCAAGTTTTTCATCAAACTGGGGCAAGCACAGGCGTAGCAGATGATGCGACTATTTTCGAACAAATGATGATTAAAATGTTCAAGGATACGGGCATGGCTGATTTGGCGTATGACGGGAATGATCTTGATGATTTAACCTTAGGCAGCGCTGAAAATAAAGCAGAATATTTAGTCGTTAATTTCTCAACGCTATTTCCAGCGAACAATGTAACGCATTTAACGGATTCATGGACGGATGACGATCAAGTAGGTGAGGTATCTGCTTTCTTTAGAATATTTAAAGAGTTAAAAGCGGCACTTCCTAACCTTGAAAGTGCATCCTCAATTGATGCTAGTAGTTTATCACCAGCATCGATTAATGCAATTTTAAGTGTTCTAAATTATTCTTCACTAACTTCCGATGCTGCAAAAAAACTTGTCAAAGATGCATTTGATACGATTTCTTTTTCTACGTATACCGAAGGCAATGAGACCTATGAACTGTCTCCCGTTGAATTTTTACAAAAAGACTTGAGTTCGATGGATTATTCGTTAATACCTGGAACAATCACTCAAGAAGGTTTGATCTATGGTTTATTAAACGGCTTTTATGATAATGATGCGGGAGCCTACATTAATGTTGGAGCTGGCTTCAATATCTCCACCTATTTAAATGATGGAAATAGTCTTTATCCATTGTTAAACCTTTTGAGTCAATCACTGATTTTTGGAAGTAATGCCCTCACAATTGATGATCCTAATGCGCTAGTTTCAGGAACCGCTAATGTGACGACTCTAGGATCCATTAAAACGCGCTCACTTACGTTCTATAATCTATTGAATACTGCTTCTGTGGGAAAATATTTTGATTATTTAACAACTCAAGAATCTGACAAAGAGTTTAAAGTTGAACGAGTAGAAGAAATATTTTCAGGTGATTTTGATGTTAGTTTTGAAGCGACCCGTTTGGATTCCTTTATTGGTATTCTTTCTCAATTTACGACCATCGGTGATGCTTCAACACTTGATCAATACAGTTCTGAAATGCGTCAATTAATCGAGTTAACCTACACGGCAACGGGGAATACCATCACCGACCGTGCTTTCATGGTTTCGGAATTATCCGCAGGTTTCTTCACCGATATTTTTGACAGTGAATATGCCCTCGTTCAAGATACCAACGCGCCATATTTTGGAGATGATACCAACCTTGCAAAACGCATTAATTTCTATGACCAAGCCAATGATGGTGGTGAAAACGACTTTGCCAACTTGAATCCCACCGAAGCGGATGGTTTAGAAGGGGCGTTGCTCTTCTTAGGCGCGATTAAAGCCGTCGCTACCTCAGGAGGAACGCCTTCGGCAACGGATGTTACCAACATGTTAAATGCACTCACACAAATGGGATCCAAAGTCCTTGCGAACGTGACTGCCGCGGGTCCTTATCCTAGTTATGTGGCCGGTGATTATGCAAGTTGGACAAGTAGTGCGACCAGTGTGATTGCTAAACTCTTCTACGGGGCGCGAGTCGTCACAAATGCAGGGTTTACAAACTTATCCAATTCCATGCTTGCTATTACCTCTAACCCACTGTCTGGATTTACCCAAACCTCTCTATCCTTAGAACCATATTCCACCCATTTCGTCTTTGAAATCGAAGGGGAAAAGATTCAGTACGTCTTCAGTAATTAATGCATGAAGCCAAAACATTTTGTTCACAATAAAGATTCCCGTTTTCGTCATACCTTTGCGGTCATGTCAAGTAAAGGTGGAGTGGGTAAATCGACGTTAACGTCATTAATTGGGCTTGAACTTACACGTATGGGATATCGTGTCGGGATTCTCGATGCGGATATTTTAGGGCCTTCCATTTCGTTTATCATGGGAACCAAGGATGGGCTTTACAGTGAAGAAGGCGCGATTATTCCCCTGGAAGTGAAACCAAATCTTTTTATGGTTTCGAGTCAATTACTATTAGGGAAAAAAGATGAACCCATGGTGTATCGAGCACCGATTGTTTTGGATTTGATTCGCCAATTTTATGAAGATACGCGCTGGGGAGACCTCGATGTTTTATTAATCGATTTACCACCCGGTACGGGCGATACACCGATGACCGTCCTTCAACAAATTCCTATGGATGGAGTCATTATGATTACCACTCCCCAAGACATGGTGCAAACCATCGTCGGTAAGGGTATTAATATGCTAAAACTTATTCCGCAATCGTGTTTAGGGATTATCCAAAATTATGCGTCCTTTGAATGTCCAACATGTCACCAGCAGCATCCTTTATTTGGTGAAACAACCTTACAACACTTTTTAAAGACCTATGAACTTCCCTTACTCGCGTCCTTACCCTTAGATCCACGCTTACCAAACGCGATTGATAATGGTAAAATTGAATCATTCCATTCCTTACCCCTTCAAGAGTGGTTGCAACAGTGGAAGAAAGAAGAACGCTTATGAACGCCAAAGAATTTACCCTCCGTCGACAAAAACTCATGGAAGCACTTCCTTTAGGGAGTGTGGTTGTGCTTTTTTCTGGCATTGAAATCAAATCCTCTGCGGATGCGTTATTTCCATTTGTTATCAATAAGAATTTTTATTATCTAACAGGCATTGATCAAGAACATAGCATCGTGATGATGGTCAACTCTGCCCTTGGGGTCAAAACCTATTTATTTATTGATGAAATCGATGAAACAAAAACACGATGGGTTGGCAAAAAGCTTGATTTAGCAACGGCGAAGCAACGTTCGGGCATTCAAGATGTTCTAACGTATTCCATGTTTCAACTTCGCTTAGAAGATGTTCTACAACAACGCGAATTTTATGGAGACATCGATACGTTATTGGTGGATCTTGAAAAAAATCTTATTATTGAAGCGAACCTTGGAACGACCCAAGCGTTTGCGGACGCGTTTGTACAAAAACATCCCACCCTCAAAGTCGCTAATGTTTACCCATTCATTACCCGTCTACGCATGATTAAATCGCCTGGGGAAATTGACGCCATTCGTAACGCCATCCAAGCGACAGCCTATGGATTACATCATTTGCGAAAACAACTAAAACCCGATTTATACGAATATCAACTGGAAGCCCTTTTTGCCTATGCATTAAAAGAGTACGGCAATTTAGGCACTTCTTTTGATACGATTATCGCGGCAGGGAAAAATGCCATTGTCCTTCACTATCCCAATCCAAAAGATAAAATTCAAGAAGGTGTCCTTGTCCTTTGTGATTTAGGGGCACGTTATCAACACTATGCGGGCGATATTACGCGAACCTATCCTGCTTCTGGTACCTTTAATCCGTTACAACGTCAAATATATGAAATTGTGCTTCACGCGAATGAGCATATTATGTCCTTAGCTAAACCTGGCGTTAAATTAGTCGATTTACAAAAAGAATGTTTAAGCTTTATGGCCAAAGCGTGTGTCAAAGAAGGCCTCATTAAAAAAGAAGAAGACATTGGTTCGATTTATTACCATAATGTCGGGCACCATTTAGGTCTTGATACGCATGACCCGATCGCCCGTGATTTACCGTTAGAACCAGGATGCGTGATTACGGTTGAACCTGGTTTATACATTAAAGAATTAGGGATTGGTATTCGGATTGAAGATGACATTTTAATTACCGAAAAAGGGTGTGAAAACCTATCACGTGATATTCCCAAATCCATTGAAGAAATTGAAGCTAGTCTTCAACTTCGCGGAAACAAGAACCCCCAATAAATTCACGGATTAGAGAGTTGGAAGGAATCCAACGCTCATCGATATCGAGGAAATATTTTAACATTCTTATGAGGCGTTCTGCGGTTGGAAAATAACGCGAATCTTTATCAATCGATGTTAAGACGGGTAATGCATACCGTTTCATTACACAGAGTTCATACGGTAAAAAAGAATTAAAGACATAATTGGCTTCTTCTTGGGTGCGATAAATCCAGCGGAATTCTCCCCGACGAACACTAGGCCACATATCAATGGTTTGTTCCGGTGGGGAGTTGCGGTACTTTTTATCACGGACCATGCGTCGGAGTAAACGCATATCGGTGAGCGATAACGGATTATGGTCGTCTATGGAAATTTGCGATTGCGGAGAAATAAAGATTTTGTATTTTTGATCTTTTGGAATTAAGGAGGATAAGGCATCATTTAGGGCGTGAATTCCCTCAATAATAATCATCGTATTGTCTTTAATTTGTAACGATTTTGGTTGGTGATTGGCATCAAATTTTGAAGTGGGTAACGTTACTAATTTACCCGCGATTAAATCCGCTAAATCGCGGTTAAATTGATCGAGATCAAGAGCGAGAATATTTTCTAAATCCGGTTTACCATCCTGATCTTTAGGAGCTTGATCTTTAGGTAAATAATAATCATCAATGGAAATGCGAATCGGTTGAAGACCACGCGACAACAATTCAATGCGTAAGCGATTGGCAAAGGTTGTTTTCCCTGAACTCGAAGGGCCGGCGATACAAATCAGGCGGATATGATCTTTTTTGGCATGAATCGCTTCGCCCAGTTCAACGAGCATGCGATTATGTTTTGCTTCACATAAATTAATAAAATCAACCACACGTTCTTCTTTGATGAACGCATTAATGGCACTAATGGAATCGGCTCGCGTAATTTTGGACCATTCATGACTTTCTTGTAGGGTTTGACTATACATGGGTGCATTTTCAAAAGGAGGAATGGTGCCTTGAGTTTCCGAACGAGGATATTGAATGATAATACCGCCTTGATACGGAATTAATTTCCACGTATCAATCCATTTTGTTCCAAGGGCCATATGACCGTACATATAGTTGAGATAGTCCCCACATTGATAAAAATGAACGGTTTTTTCAGGTCGATACGGTAAGATCGCGAGTTTGTCATCCATCCCTAGGCGTTGGTATAACGCGGCCGCTTCCTCATTGGGCATGATTAAACGTTGAAAGGGAAGTTGCTGCTCCACGAAGCGCGCCATGGTGTTTTCGAGTAATGAAGGAAGATTTTCTGGCATGGTACTCGGTTCAATGAATTCTAAAAAAATCGAACGAGAAATATGATAGGCAAAGCGAAAACGATAGTGCGGATTGATAGAATGGAGGCTCATCGCCACAAGATACCGTAAGGATGTTTCATAAATACGAGTGGCATCTTGATCTTCTTTGGATAAAAACTCAACCGTCGCATCATAATACACTTCGTAATCGAGTTCACGAAGACGATGATTGACGCGCGCGGCAATAAAGGTGTGATGATCGGATAATAAGGATTTTAATGCGACAGGATGTTCAAAGGACTTTTTTTGTCCTAAATATGAGATTTGAAACGCCATAGACCCTCCATGTTAGAGGGTGAACTCTAACATTCTAGTATAGCTCATTTTCATTCTTTTTTTCAGTATCCCCTAAGAAAAAGAATGAATAGAAAAAAGTAAAATGGAGAGATGATTCAGGTTGAATCCTATGAAACCGTAGCATTTCCCGTAGAAAAAAAGAAATATCTTTTATAATGATGAAGAGGTAACCCTATGAACTTATGGCATGATGTATCACGTAAACGTATTACTCCGGAAAAATTCTTAGCCTGTATTGAAATTTCGAAAGGGAGTAAGAATAAATATGAGCTTGATAAAGAAACAGGCGCGTTAATCTTAGATCGCGTTCTATATACGTCCACACATTACCCGCAAAATTATGGTTTTATTCCAAAAACTTATGCCGGTGATTTAGATCCTTTGGATGTGTTAGTGTTATGCTCTGAATCCATTCAACCGTTAGCACTTGTTGAATGTTATCCGATCGGTGTCTTTAAGATGATTGATAATGGTACGGTTGATGAAAAAATTATTGCGATTGCCATTTCTGATCCGATTTATAGTTCTTATAAAGATATGACAGATATTCCTGATCATATGTTTAATGAAATGCGTCATTTTTTCCAAGTGTATAAGATGTTAGAAGGGAAAGATACCTTTGTCTCGCAAGTTGAAGGAAAAGATGTTGCCATCCAGATTATCAAAAATAGTCTTAGTTCCTATTCCGATCATTTTGAATCATGATTCATTTGGTTTTATATCATCCTGAAAAACCACAAAATACAGGGAATATTATGCGAACCACCGTTGCTATCGGCGGTCATTTGCATATTATTGGACCTTTGACGTTTTCGATTAATGATCAAACCATCAAACGAACGGGTTTGGATTATATTGAACAGCTTCAATATCATTATTACGATTCCTATGAGGCGTTTATGAAAGAAAATCACCATCCTAAGGTGTATTGTTTAACTCGTTACGGTGACCGCTTATACACCGAAATTGATGCCGCTCATCCTCATCAAGATTATTACATCATGTTTGGGGCTGAATCATCAGGGATTGATGCATCCATCATGAATGAACATCGCGCGCGATTATTCCGAATTCCTATGGTCGCATCGGCACGAAGTTTAAATGTCAGTAATACGGTGAGCCTTGTGGCGTATGAATTATTACGGCAACAAGCTTTTCACGGGCTTGCAACTAAAGAAGTCATCAAAGGTGCCGACTTTTTAGAAAAGAAACTGAAAGGTTAAATACGAATCGCGTTCTTTAATAGCGCATCAAATGGATATTGATAACTTTGTTTGACCATCATGGTTTTTTTATCTTTTACAATCACTTGACCAAAAACTTTGGTTTGTTTGAGTGAACCCACTTTTGCATAGACGATTGGGGCTTCTAAACGTTGATTAAGATGAAGTAACAATTCACCTGTAAAGCGAATGGCATCGGGTTCAAAGTGGGTTTGATGCAAAATAATATGATGGCTTGGATAGCCTTCTAAGTGAATAAACACTTCGTTTTTTTTCGCATAATGAAAGGTTAAATAATCATTTTGTTTTTGATTTTTTCCAAAACTTACTTTCCAATTTTTATAGGTGATTTGATACGGAGATTCTGCACGTGCTTGAAGGATTTTTTGGGGGGCTTGTAAGAGCAGACGTTTTGCAATCAACGCTTCTTTTAAGAACGTATATTGTTCGAAGCTGGGTTCATGGGATCGTTGGAGTAAGGTTTCTAGTTCAATGATTTCTTGGTGATTGTTTTGACGTTGTTCATGTAATGTTATCAGACCTTGTTTAGCTTTTTTGATTTTTTTATAACAGATGTTGACGCATTCCCCAAAGGTAAGGTGTTCAAAATCAAGCAATGTTCCATATGTTTTTTGGAAATAATCAACATCTAACGCTTGCCGCAGCATTAAGTCATCCACAAGGGTTTGGTACTTGGTCATGGATTGATGATTTTGAGCGTCTTTTTCATAGTGTTCATCTTTACGTTTCTTGGTTGTGAGTTGTTGTGTAATGATTTTTTGAAGAGGCTCCATCAATAATTGAAAGAAACGTCGTTCAAAAGCATGAATATCGGTATTGATGGGACAAACCGTTTGGACATGAATTTCATTTTCTTCTTGATGGGATGTGAACCACGTTTTCATTTCGTTTTTTAAGTGAAATCGCGGTCGGGCTTTTCGTAAGGAGATGACCAGTTGCAAGAGACCAAATCCTTTCGTTTGAATGGATAAAGAAAGGTGATCGCCCTCCACCTGAATATGGTTAATCACACCATCCTTTAAGTAATGATTCAGACCATGATCTTCAAGTCCAAAGCTGTGGAGACGGTGAAGAGGCTGGACAATATACCACTGTGGAGATGCATTTTCAAAATCAATCAACCACACGGATGGCGTGGATTCAAAGGTGAACAAAATATGGTGTGATAGTTTGAAAATATGGTGAATTTTCAGCGGGACTAAGGCGGTAATTTTTTCAGCGTTCATCGTGTTAAAACTATAGCATTAATCGTGTCTTTATTGACAATTTTTGAAATTAATTTCATAATTTTCTTTATATTATGAATCGTGGAATGATTGTCATACTCAGTGGCCCTTCGGGAGTCGGAAAAGGAACGATCCGCAAACGTATTATGCAGGAAGCGTCTTTATCTCTTGCCTATTCGGTTTCAATGACCACGCGGGAAAAACGTATCCATGAAGTCGAAGGCGTTGATTATTTTTTTGTTAACAAAGAAACATTTCAACAAGCGATTGATCACGATGCGCTCATTGAATGGGCTGAATTTGTCGGTAACCGATATGGTACACCAAAAGATTACGTGGAAAAATTACGCAATGAAGGCAAGAACGTTTTTTTAGAAATTGAAATTGAAGGGGCATCCCAAGTGATTTCGCAATATCAAGCTCATGATCTTATTACCATCTTTTTAATGCCACCTTCCTTCCGTGACTTAGAAGATCGAATTCGTAAGCGACAAACCGAAACCGAAGACATTATTCAAAAACGTTTAGAAAAAGCCCATCGGGAAATGACGCTTTATAAAAATTATCAATATGTGGTGGTCAATGACCAAGTTGACCGAGCCGTGGATGAAATCATCCATATCATCGCGCATCGAATGGCGATGAATAAAGGCGTATGATTGCCCTTGTTGACGTCCTCATTGAACACCGAAATCCACAATTAAGTCGCCCTTTCACGTATCGATACGCGGGTTCAAAATCCTTACAAAAAGGGATGCGTGTGATCATTCCTTTTCATCAACAAACCTTAATCGGTTTTGTGATGGGCATTATCGAAGTCAATGAAGATGATCCTCGCTTAACGCCGCCCGGTTATACACTTGAAATGATTCGTGAAGTAATCGATGATCAACCCATTATCAATACGGAACTGATGGCCCTTGCAGAAGCGTTAACCGCGGAGCAGCAAACGCCTTTAATCTCGTTTTTGCAAACAATGTTGCCGAAGTCATTAAAACCATCCCGAAGTAGTTTGAAAGCGCCCAAAATTGCCTATGAAGAACGATATTTCACCAAGCCTATGGAAGAATTAAAGGATCCCTTAGAACCGAAAGAATATGAACTTTACGTGCAATTAAATGTCCCGCTTGGTGTTAAAAAAACATCGGTTAAAAACAAACGAATCATCCAATCGTTATTACAAAAGCAAGCGATTCGAATTGAACGAGTTGAAAAACGAAGGACGCGTTTTAGCCACCTAGAAACCTTAGCGAAACCCGTTTTAACGGAAGAACAAAATAAAATTGTAAAAGACATTTTAGATGAAAAAAATCCGATTTCCTTACTTCATGGTGTCACAGGGAGCGGAAAAACCGAAGTTTACTTAGCGCTTTGTGAACATTATTTAAGACAAGGCAAGTCTGTCTTATTACTTGTTCCTGAAATTGCATTAACACCGGTGATGATGAGTTATCTTCTTAATCGCTTTGGTGAGGAAGTCGCCTTACTTCATTCTGAATTAACACCTGCAGAAAAGTATGACGAATACCGGCGCATCATTTCACACCAAGCACGCATTGTTGTCGGGGCACGCTCTGCCATCTTTGCACCCTTAGATCATCTTGGTCTCATCGTCTTGGATGAGGAACATTCAGAAACGTATAAACAAGATTCTTCGCCTTCGTATCATGCCCGTGATGTTGCGATTTGGCGAACACATTATCATCACGCAAAACTCATTCTTGGATCAGCAACTCCTTCCCTTGAAACCAAAGCTCGCGCAGAGAAAAAGGTTTACGGTCATTATGAATTACCCCATCGAGTGAATGAAAAAGCCCCACCAAAAACCGTCATAATCGATTTAAATCAAACAGAGTTATTATTACCGGAAGCATCGATGTTTACCCTTCCGCTTCATCACTCCATTCAAGAGGTTTTATCGCGCAAAGAACAAGTTATTTTACTGGTGAATCGTCGGGGTTATTCGGCGAGTATCATGTGTCGAAGTTGTGGCTATCGATTTAGTTGTCCTCATTGTGAAATTCCGCTAGCCTATCACGACCAGGCCAAACTTTTAAAATGTCATTACTGTGACTATCGTGCCTTTCAACCAAAAACATGCCCAGAGTGTCAAAGTCACCAACTCATGCATCAAGGATTTGGTGTGGAAAAAGTCGAAGAACATTTACATGCGTTATATCCCGACGCTCGCGTCATTCGTTTAGACTCTGATAGTAATCAAATCCGGGAAAAAACGTTGGCGTCGTTACGGCAATTTCAAGAAGGACAAGCTGATATTTTATTGGGAACACAAATGGTTGCAAAAGGGCATGATTTTCCCAACGTTACCTTGGTTGGGGTGTTACTCGCAGACATGGGACTGAATATTCCAAGTTATCGTGCGACCGAACGAACCTTTCAACTTTTATCGCAAGTGGTCGGACGTACCGGTCGCGGTGATAAAGATGGGTTGGCGATGATTCAAACGTATCATCCCCAGCATTACGTTATTCAAACAGGATCAAATCAAGATTATGCGTCATTTTATCGTGAAGAAATGGCCTCTCGTCGGGCAACCCAGTATCCTCCCTATACGTTTTTGACGTTACTTGAAATTGAGGCACAAGACGAAGTACTGCTAACGGAAACAATGTTTCAACTCGTAAACTATTTACACGAAAAAATTCCGCGAGAAGATCATCTCATTGGACCGAATATTCCCTATCCAGAAAAACGAGGTCCTTTTTATCGTCGACGCCTGTTATTAAAGTATAAAGATAAAGCGGCGATGACCGCAGTGATTAAAGATGTTTACACCCTGTTGCAAAGTAAGCGAAATTTGCGTTTTCATCTTAATTTAGATCCCTATGACGTATGAGATAAAATCATATCATTTTTTGCTGTTTTCCCTTAAAATATAAAAGGAATCGAGGTCGAGTTATGTTGATTGAATTAATCGGAATGGATGCATATCGTGTGGGTGAAGTGAGTCGTTTGGTTCAACCCAAAATTCAAAAGAATGCAGCCTTTCAATCCTATCCGATTTTATTTTCTGGTTCTGAATCGTCACTTTATCACGATGGTGTTGACCAAAATACGTGGATTGTCGTCGTCAAACTTTATTTAGAAGAAGCACTTATTTCCTTTGCGACATCTTTACAAAATATGATTCTTGATGCCTTGAAAGAAGACACTATTCATGTGCAATTTATTACCTTACCGCTCCCATCGACCGCGTTACGCCTAGAGAAACATGAAGATTATCCACTTTATGTCTCGGAAAACAGTGAAGAAGATGAAGAAAATAGCATTCCGCAAGATATCTTTTTAGGCAATGCATTTGAAAAACATCAAGACGCACTCGATGAACAAGAAAAGGTGAAAAATCCATTTTCTGATGATGAGGACGAGGCCAAACATTAATCATGTTTGAGTTAGTATTAACGCGTAAAGTTTTAGAAAAAATCGTTTTTGAAAAACGACCTTTTTCGGATGCCCTTACTGAAGTTTTTTCGTCCGAAAATCTTGCAAGCTCACAGCTATCATTAGTGCGTTCGCTTTCCAGTTGCACGCTCCATCATTATCGCTTGTTATTTCATCACGTGGATCGTTATTTCCCGATGCTAACGATTGAAGAAAAACTTTATTTAATGATTGCCGTTGGAAATAATGTATTTATTA
>JALRKT010000019.1 GCA_023268805.1 Bacilli bacterium | reverse complement strand
AGTTTTCGCATATTGAATCCGTTGTAAGTATAACCCATGCGGCGGTGCCTTAAAAGAGACAGGCTGACGAGGCGTGTTGGGGTCAAGAAGGTTCGTAAGTTGCAAGCGTGTGAGTTTCCCTTCTTGGACGGCCAGTGCCGTGCCCACGATCATGCGGATCATATGCGTCATAAAACCACTGCCCACCAAGGTCACTAAAAGAAGATTTTCCTCGACCTTGACGGTGATGGAATAAAGCGTACGAACAAAGGCGATATCATCCTCCGGTTTCACAGTGAAGTTTTGGAAGCAATGTTCCCCGACAAAAAGTTTTAGAGTGTGTCGAAATAGAGAAATATCCAACGGTGCAAAATAATAATGTGCATAGCGCGATAAAAAAGGATTACGCTCCCCTGTATAAATTTGATAACGATAGGTTTTTTTAGAATACGAAAACCGTGATTCAAAGGATGAAGAAACACGTTGGAGTGATCTTAACACGAGTTGCGTGTGAACGAGCCGATTAAACCCACGACGAATGCGAGTCGCTGTCAATGAAGTTTCCGCATCAAAATGAAAGACAAATCCTTCCGCGTGAACCCCGGCATCCGTGCGACTTGCTCCATGAACTTTAATGGATTGATTGAGGATTTGGGAAAAGACACTTTCCACATGTTCTTGGATCGACTGCCCTAGTTGTTGAGTTTGCCATCCTTGAAAGCCCGTCCCGTCAAAAGCAAGGATACCCTTAAAGCGCATGCCAAAACGCGATGACATCAAATCCTAGAAAATTCAAGGTCATCATGCCTCCGACAAACAGCATTAAGAAAAAGAGCGACCACGTATCCCGCGTCTTCCAAACGAGTTGACGGTAACGTGTCCTGGGGGCACTTGGATTATAGCCACGTGCTTCCATCGCATTCGCCAGTTCTTCACTGCGTTGAAAGGCGGAAATAAATAAAGGAACAATCAAGGCAATGATGGCCCGAAGTTTTTCTTTTAGTTTGCCGTTTAAAAAATCGACCCCACGTGAGGCTTGTGCTTTCATGATGCGCATCGTTTCTTCTAGGAGCGTGGGAATAAAGCGTAAAGCAATCGCGATGGTCATCGCGACTTCATGCGTAGGAAAACCCACTACTTTAAAAGGGGTTAAATACCATTCAATCGCGTAGGTTAAATCTAAGGGTCGCGTGGTCCCCGTTAACATGAGAGTTAATCCCAACATGAGCACAAGCCGAAACACAATATAAAACGTTTGGAGTAACGCACTGTAATAAATGCGAAGCGAACCGATAGAAAAATACCCAGCAATTTCGGACGTGTTGGGAACAAGTATATTAATCACGAGTAAAAACACCATCATGATCCACAAGGCTTTGAGTTGTTTTAACATCGTACGCAGACGAATGTGGGCCACATGCATCAAGGAAACGATGACCACAAAAATAACTGCATACATGGTAAGATTTGTCCACACGGAAGGAAAGCGTAAGAAAATACTCGTCATTAAGGCGATCATGCCAAACAGTTTGACGCGTGGATCTAAGCGATGGATGAAGGAATGGAAGGGGACGTAGCGTCCTAGGGCTAAGCTGGCCATCGTTGAATATCCTTTAAGTAATTTACAAGTGCAGTCACGTCTTTGACACGTTCATACGGGACATGAATACCTTTTTTCTTTAATGCCTGGATCACGCGGACCAGGGGTGGTAAGCGTAAATCATATCCTTCAATGGGTGTTTCAAAGAAGGTGGAGGTTGGAACATGGGTTAAGACACGTCCTTCTTTCATAACGACCACATGTGTCGCATATTCATACACAAGTTCCATATCATGGGTGACGAGTAAGATGGTCATCCCTTGTTGATGCAGTTGCGAAAATAGTTTCATCATCGCCTTCGCCCCTTGAGGATCTAACCCCGCGGTCGGTTCATCTAGCACGAGTACTTTCGGTTGAATCGCTAAAATACCGGCGATCGCTACACGGCGACGTTCCCCTCCCGATAATTCAAAGGGGGAGCGCGCATAAAATGATGCATCGAGTCCAACACGCGTTAAGGCTTCGTGGGCACGCTTTTTGGCGTCTTCTTTGGTACAACCAAAGTTAAGCGGACCAAACATGACGTCGTGTTCAACCGTCTCTTCAAACAGTTGATATTCGGGGAATTGAAAGACTAATCCGGCATATTGACGAAGCTGTTTGACCGCTTTGGGTGTTTTTTTAGCTTCAATGGTTATCCCAGCCACTTTAAGGGTTCCTTCGGTAGGAACAAGGAGGGCATTCAGATGTTGAACGAGAGTGGATTTACCGCTCCCCGTATGCCCAACAATCGCGGTGATCGTGCCTTCTTGGAGGGTTAGATTGACATCCCGTAACGCCTCAAATTGATAAGGTGTCTTTGCAGAATACGTATGAAAAACGTGATGAAATTTCATTTGATGAGTTCCAACCATGTTTCAGGAGAAACCACGTCTTTTTTAAGGCGATCAGGTAAGGCTTCGGTCAGTTGATAGATAAACGGTTGATCTAAGGACATTGCTTTTAACGCATCCCCTTGGGAAAAAATTTCGCTTGGTTTCCCTTCCATCACACATTGGCCTTGATTCATCACCAAAATCCGGTCGGCAAACGCAGCTTCTTCTAAATCATGGGTAATCATGAGGATGGTAAGATGGGGATCACTTTGACGTAAGGCTTTTAATGTGTCATGAATTTCTTGTTTTCCTAGAGGATCTAGCATCGCTGTAGCTTCATCAAAAATCATGATGTCCGGTTGCATCGCAAGTATGCCGGCGATGGCCACGCGTTGTTTTTGTCCTCCCGATAAGTTGGTCGGTTCTTGATGGAGGAAGTTTTCCATGCCTACCTTTTTGGCCATGATTTCAATAATGGTTGACATCTTTAAAGAAGGAATGCGACGGTTTTCTAAACCGAATGCTAAATCATCGGCAACAGTCGCTCCAATAAATTGATTATCGGGATTTTGAAAAACAATGCCTAATTTGGATCGTAGTTGTTGAATGGTTTGGGGATTGAGGGGGACCCCATCAATCTCAATCGTGCCTTGTTTAACTTCCATCAAGCCGGCTAGAAGTTTTGCTAACGTGGACTTCCCCGACCCGTTATGGCCAATAATCGCGACAAATTCTCCGGATCGAATCGAAAAAGAAACATCCTTTAAAACAGGATGATTTTCTTCGTAGGAAAATGAGAGATTTTTAACGTGAATCATTTCCCACCATAACGTTGAAGTTGTTGATATTCCACATAACTAACAAATCCCACAAACAAAAGAAATGAAACACCGATAATGACCCAAAAGATCCAAGAGTCTGTTCCTAAACCTTCTTCAAAAAATGCGGCAATCGTCGTCCACGATGTAATCATCACCATAATGTAAATCACAAAGAGGATGACAAAGCGTCGTCCTGCTCCTTCAATGAGTCCAAGTTTATTTTTTTTCTTATTCATAATGAATGACGGGTACGCGTCCGACATAGGGTGTCATTTTCACACCGGCTAAGGAAAATAAGCGACGGGATGCTTGAGCGGCTAACGTATCTTTATATTTATCTTCGGCATACACAACTTCTTTAATCCCTGATTGAATAATCGCTTTAGCGCATTCATTACAGGGAAATAACGTGACATAGATTTTGGTATTTTGTAACGCCGATCCATCTTTTGCATTTAAGATGGCATTGAGTTCAGCATGGGCCACATAAAGATATTTGGAATCAATGCCATCCTTAATGTCCCACGATACTTTATCATCATCGACCCCCGAAGGCATCCCATTATAACCAATGGAAACAACTTTTTTTAAAGGATTCACAATACAGGCACCCACTTGGGTGGAAGGGTCTTTACTACGCATTGCAGAGTTGACCGCGATGCCCATAAAGTATTCATCCCAACTAATATAATCTGTTCGTTTTGACATGGTAAAACCTCAAATTTTATTATAGCAAAGACGATGAAAACCCATAAGGGTTCATCGTTAAAACTAAGAATAGTTAATAAGAACTAACAATTATATTTATTTATGCTAACTAGCTATTGACTTGTATCATTAACCCCCTTATGATAAGGATATAAAAATAATGTAAGCGTTTTCTTTTTAATTTATTACTTTTTATTGGGGAGTATATTATGAAAACAACTAAATTATTACTGTCAATTTTTACGACATCTTCAATCTTTTTTGCTTTTTTTCCATTAACTAATAATTTTAGCTTTTTGGAACCTAATGCGGCAAACTCTGAAACCAAAAGAATTTGGGCAATCGCTAGAGAATCTTGGTGGTTTAATGATAGTGCTTCATTCGGTGTTTCTACTGCGACAGGTTTTGACGGTGGAAATGCTTTAAACTACACAACGTACATTATGCAACGAGATGAAAATAATTTTGATACAGATTCAGGTACATACTCAGGTTCACAATCATATGCATTCTATGTTGATGTACCAACCAATATCACACACGTTGAATTCTTTAGAGAAATAAATCCCAGTAACAGGTCAAATTACAGTGGTTGGAGCACTTATACTTCAGGGATGAAATATGTTTTTAATGGATCTACATCTGAATATTCAGGATATTCCTTTAATGAAACTAAAGTCGTAGAAAATTTTTCCAACACAACTGAAAATCTTCAAGGATCATGTTCATTTGCTAATGTTGAAAGTATTATCTCCGCATATAACAACTTAGCAACCTTTGAACAAAACCAATTTGACGCAAAAGACTTCAGCGGTGTTTCTGGTCTAGATCGATTAAACTATTTAATTGATGTCTCTGGTGCCACAACGCTCTTAAATTAAAATTGTCCGATGAAGACAAATAATTACTATTTTTTACTCTTTTTAATTTTATCATCATGCAATAATTCAACCTCTACTAGCAATTTAAGTTCTTCATCCCAAACAATTTCATCAATTTCTATAACGGATTCATCTTCAGAAATTACCTTAAACGATTTCCAAGTTATTACCTTCCGACTACGTGGTGATAATGTCGCTAATTATAGCAACTTTGCTATTTGGATTTGGGAAGATGGTTATGAGGGTGAACTCTTTACCTTTGAAGACACTGATGATTATGGTGGGTATATTTCTTTTCCTGTGGATACATGGGAAACACGCACACGTCTAAACTATATTATCCGTCCTGCGAATACGTGGGCCGGACAATCTCCGGATACCATTATTCAATACGCTGACTTTGCGCCTTACGTCACACCCGAAGGGGAAATGAATGTTTATTTAATCTTAGGAGAAACCGAATATTACTTTACCGAAGCTGATGCCACTGGCGACCGAGTTACCGGTGCCTTCTTTGCCTCTTGGCGAACGATTGAAATTTTAACCAATGCTCCCTTTACGAGTTATCAAATTCTTGCCGATGAAGACGTGATTGCCTCGGGGGGTTCAGGCAACTCTGGTCAACTTGCGGTTATTCCCGAAGATGCCGATTTATCCTTACTCTATCGCGTGAAGGTGTTATTTAAACCTGGGGATACGAAATACCGTTTCCGTACGGTGCTTGCCAATCGCTTATTTGATACCTCCAAGTTCAATCAAGAAATGACATACACTGGAAATGACCTTGGAATGACCTTAACGGAAACTAATGCCATCTTTAAAGTCTGGGCTCCTACCTCTCAACGCGTGAAACTCAACATTTATACGAATGGGGATACTTCGGCCATCACTGGGCAAACCATCAATGATTTTCCCATTGGAACGTATACGATGGATCGTGGCGATTATGGAGTATATGAATATACCCTTCCTTTAACCGCGCACCGTGGTCTCATCGGTCGATATTATACATATTCTGTCACCAATAGCATTGGTACCAATGAAGTCATGGATCCTTATGCAAAAACTGCTGGGGTCAATGGGGTTCGCGCGATGATTACCGATATTTCCCTCATTCAACCTGAAGGATGGGATGAAGTTACTTTCTCAGATATTTCTTCACCTACCGATTTACTCGTGTATGAACTTCATGTCCGTGATTTAACGATGGATGAAACATGGACGGGTAGTGAAACGAATCGTGGGAAGTTCGCTGGACTCATTGAAGAAGGCACCACGTATACCTCTCCGGATGGCATCACCGTCAGTACCGGGTTTGATCACCTCAAAGACTTGGGTTTTAATGCCTTACAAATTCTTCCCTTTTATGATCAAGCGAATAATGAATTATCCGAAACCTTTAACTGGGGCTATAATCCCCTCAACTTTAATGTCTTAGAAGGTCAATATTCGGTGAATCCACGTAGTGGTATCACACGCGTCTATGAATTTAAACAAGTCGTACAAAAATTTGCCTCCATTGATGTTCGTATCATCATGGATGTTGTCTATAACCATACGCATACGGGAACAAGCAGCAACTTTAACATGCTTGTGCCAGGCTATTATTATCGTTTGAATCCGGATGGTACGTTCTCCGACGGGGCAGGCGTGGGTAACGAAACCAAATCTGAACGTCCGATGTTTCGCAAATTCATAGTTGATTCTGTCAAATTTTGGGCGGAGGAATATAAAATCAAAGGATTCCGCTTTGATTTAATGGCGCTCATTGATGTCGAAACGATGAACTTGGTGAAAAGCGAACTGAATACAATTGATCCCGATATTGTGGTGTACGGCGAACCGTGGAAAGGATTTTCCGATACCACTTTACCGCTTGATCAACAATCGAATACGTATTCAGTCTATAACCGTCTCAATGGCGTCGGTGGTTTTAATGATGCCGGACGCAATGGCTTAAAGGGCGAAAACAATTGGGGCAATGGGACGGAATACGGTTGGTTCCAAAAAGGCGAAGCGGATAACGCGTCCAACCCCACCTTTATTAATCGGGTTAAGGGGATGATGGGTGGCGTCAATGGCGACTTCTATAGTTCGTCCTATCGCGATCCGAAAAAGACGGTGAACTATGCGTCTGCTCATGATAATTTAACGCTCTATGATCAACTCCAAGGCACCGTGGGTGTACAAAACACACCCAATGCCTCAGTGGGGATTAACGCTCTAGTTTCCTTCTCCATCGGGATGCCGTTTCTCCATGCTGGTGAAGAAGTTATGCGTACGAAAATTGCCGCCCCAACCGATACCGAAGAGACTTACTTCATCATTAATGGGCAAAAGATTTCTCATAACTCGTATAAATCCCCTGACTCCACCAATAGCATTAAATGGGACCGGAAGGTCACGTATTTAGCGCAATATGAACGCTATAAAGCAATGATTGAATTACGGTTAACCCTCCCTGCTTTTCAAGTTGAATCAAGTTCGCTGGTTCAACCGAGTAGTGGTGCCAAAATGGGATTCTGGGATGGCGCCCTTGCCTATTCCACCATTGGTGCCTGGTTTACCAACGATCCGAACAACGCCTATTATGTCTTCGTCAATGCCAGAGAAGCCACGGCATCGGGTTCATTAACCTCGTTACTCATTTGGGGTTCAGCAAGCGATCAAGTCGAAGTAATGTTTGACTCGTTAGGGGTTCACACCCCAGGCATACGCCTCAATGGCCAAGTCCTTATGCAATCGTATCAAGTCCTGCTTTTAAAACGACTCTAAAATTTTACACAGACAGTCTTTAAGTAAACGCTTACATTTGGTAAACTTAACCTATGAAAGAGACACTTTTGATTCTTTCAAGGAGGCATTTACATGAATAAAAAAGCGTGGTTTACTGCCGCGTTAGCGACGGTCCTTGTCGCATGTGGTGGGGCAACAGGCTCCGATAGCGCGCCGACGAGTGAAACCAACTCGGGGACAAGTCAACCGAGTGGGGAAATCGGTGATACCATCGTTTTCCGCTATAAACGTTTGGATAATAATTATGAAAACTGGAACATGTGGATCTGGGCATCCGGTTTTGATGGGATGCGGTATGACTTTGATGATACCGATGATTATGGCAGTTATCTTACCATCGATTTAGCCGATTATCCGGATACGTATTTATTCGGATTTATCGTTCGTAAATCCTTACCCAATGATGAATGGAGTGCCAAAGATACATCGGCAGACCGTTTTATTAACATTCTCGAATGGGAACCCGATAGTGAAGGGGTTTATAACGTGTACTTGCTCACCGGGGACGCCAATATTTATACGGACACCAACGGTAGTATTTATAACGGGATTCGCAATGCGTACTTCTCGAGTAAAACCCGGGCCGTCATTGCGACAACCGCACCTGCGTATCTCATCGAAGTGCTCGCCGATGATGAAGTCATCGTCTCATATTCCTCGATTGATATTAACAATCAAGTGCAAGTATTTATCTCCATCCCAGCCGAGGTGACGATTGATTACCGTAAGAGTTATCGCGTTCGCGTTTCCTTTGAAGAAAATGATCCTCGTCCGCGTATTGCTCTCATCTTAATGCACCGATTATTCTCGGATCCCGCCTTTGGCGCAGAATACGATTACACCGGGACATTAGGACTTCTTTACTCGGAAACGGAGTCCACCTTTAAAGTATGGTCACCGACTGCCAAAGCCATGGCCTTACGTATTTATGACAATGGAACTCCCGAATTCATCGATGGCAATCGTGGTGATGACAGTTATGTCTCTTATGATATGGACATCGGGGATAAAGGCGTCTGGTCGAAAACCTTAACCGGTGATTTAGAAGGTAAATTTTATACCTATTATGTGACGAATCCGATCGCGAGTTATGAAGTCGTTGATCCGTATGCATTTGCGACCGGTGTCAATGGACGCCGTGCCTGGATTGGCGATTTAAGCCAAACCGATCCGGAAGGTTGGGAAACAGTGAATACCACCAACAAATGGCAATCCAACACCGATGCGATGATTTATGAATTGCATGTGCGTGACTTAACGATGGATTCCACGTGGACCGGTAGTGAAGAAAACCGGGGTAAATACCTCGGCCTTATTGAAGAAGGAACCACGTATACGGCCAATGGTCGTACCGTTAAAACCGGGTTTGACCACATTAAAGAACTCGGTGTGAATGCTGTGCACTTACTCCCGGTCTTTGACCACAATAACGATGAAACCAAAGATGAATTCAACTGGGGTTATAATCCGCTCAACTATAACGTTATTGAAGGACAATACAGTTCCGATCCCTTTGATCCTCTTGTTCGTGTCCGTGAATTCAAACAAATGGTGCAAGGCTTTGACCAAGCCGGCATCAAAACGATTATGGACGTCGTTTATAACCATTTAGGCGATGCTCAAGGTTCGAACTTTAACCGTTTAGTCCCGGGTTATTACTACCGTTATGATGACTTTACGGGAAACTTCTCCAATGGTTCAGGGGTTGGCAACGATACCGCTTCTGAACGCTTTATGTTCCGTAAGTTTATGGTCGATTCCACTGATTTCCTTGCTCGTGAATATAAGTTAGGCGGTTTCCGCTTTGACTTAATGGGTTTACACGACTTACCGTCGATGAAAGCCGTGCGTGATAACTTAATCACCCTTGACCAAGATCCCGCCACCGAAGGTGTCCAAAATGACATCATCATTTATGGGGAAGGTTGGGCGATGGGCGGTACGAAGACGTACGGAAGTCCTGTCATGGCCAACTATAACAACATTACCAACGCCGACTTTGCTGGCATCGGTCACTTCTCGGATGATATGCGCGATGCGGTCAAAGGGAGTGTGTTCTCGGCCACCTCGACCGGTTGGATTCAATCCGGTACGTCCGGTTCAACCTTAAAAGGGACGTTTAAAGGAAAACTCAAAGCGAGTTTAGATCCTCAACGTGCGGTTCAATACGTTGCTTCGCATGATAACTACGCCCTCTTTGATAAGTTATTACTTTCCGGTGTCCCCGAAGAAAAACTTCCCCGTGTCAACGTCCAAGCATCCGCAATTCCCATGTTCTCACAAGGCATCTTCTTTATGCATGCGGGGGATGAACTCATGCGTGAAAAAATCAACGCGGATGGCAGTCGTAACCACAACTCGTATAACGCGCCTGACAGTGTCAATGCCATCAAATGGAACCGTAAAACCGAATTCTTTACCGAATTCAGTAAATACCAAGATATGCTTGCTTTACGTCAAGAAAGTCAGCTCTTCCGCATTCCTGCGGCGAACATTATCGCCGCGGTGTATTCTGACTTAACCGCGTTTGGTGGTCATACCTTTGCTTCATCAACCTTAGGCTATAAGATCATTCGTCCAAGTGCGTACACAACCGAACCATTCGCGGAAGTGATAGTCCTTCATAACGGCAATAACACCGGCATTACTGTGGATGGATCCGGCTATGAATTGCTCTTCCATAGCTATGGGGATGTGACAATTTCCGCATCGATGGCAATCGCCGGTAACACGACCATCGTCTTAGGAAAACGCGCCTAACCTCTTTGAATCCTCAAAGAAAAACCCTTGGATTTTCCAAGGGTTTTTAAGTTCGAGGTTGTTTTTTCTTGGCCTGCCTATGCCATAACGCCAGCAAGGTAAAGAAGGCCAGCATCACCAGTTGCCCCGTGACATAACCAGACGAGTTATAAAAGGCATCTTCCCAGGTAGGGGTACGACCGGGGGCGAAGAATTGAAGACTTTCAAAGAAGGCCGATAAAGGTACCCCAATGGCAAAAGAAAGGAAGAGATCGCGATACTTTTTTTTCTCATCCACATACGTGTAAAACGTTAAAAAGCCGAGGAAACCATTGAACATGTTTAAAGTGAAATGACCAATCCCTTTACGAACAAATGTTAAAAAATCTTGCCATTGGGCATGGGGAAATAAACGAGCAGGAAGAATTTCAAGCGTGATCGATGATTGAATCGTATCATCCATGACGGAAATTGCCGTAATCGTAACTTTTCCAGAAAATTTACCAACGAGGAGGCCTGTATCCCCGGCAGAAGACACCGTGGCAATCTCAGCGTTACTACTCATCCACATCAGTTGACGGTTGGATGTATCAGTAGGAGTAAAGGTGGGAATAATGGATAAGGATTCCCCGGCGGTTAACGTTCCATTCACACGTAAAGAAACCGCGGTAGGAAAAACTTTTTCAATGATAATTTCTCGGCTGGTGATTACAGAAGGGTTACTATTCGCGTAGGCCGTAATGACGACTGTTTTTGGAAGTAATCCGGAAAAATTGAGACCCGAAACGACACCAGTTTCACTCACTCCGGCAACGAGGGTATTGCTACTTTTGTAGGTCACTTGGGTATCGGTCGGGATTTGTTCTCCAAAATTCGGGAGGAGTTGAATCGTACGTTCAACATACCCTAACGAAGGACCATCTAACGTTAAGGTAAGCGGAAGAATGGATGGAACAAGCGGTTCATTGATTGTTAGGGTAAGAGATTTTTCAATCGGTCCAAAATCGGCAAAGATTTGGACGATCCCTGCAGCGATGCCGTTGATCACGCCATCTGCATTAATGGTAGCAATGCTAGGATCACTACTACGGTAAGTAAGCACCGACGTTTTCGCTTGAGCGGGGATCACTTGACTTAACTTCAATTTCGCGGACGTTCCCACATCAATTTCCGTGACGGGTTCATCAAACACATACGTGGCCATTTCAAAATCTGTGACGTCTGGAAAATCAATGACCGTTAAATCCATAAAAGCGGCAACATCTTCATTGGAAGTTTGTACATGAATTCGTGCCGTACCAAAATCACGGGCAATCGCGATACCACCCGAAGTGATTTCTACAATGGTGTTATCGGTGGATGTCCAAAATAGCGATTTATCGGTTGCATTACTGGGGACAAAGGTGGGCGTAATTCGATTGGAGGTACCGATATAAATTTGTGGATTAGCGATACTTAAAGAAAGACTTTGCACAGGAATCACATCCGGTTCACGTTCCGGTAAAATCGTTTCGGCTAGATCTGCTAAAAAGTTAGAGACACCCGTGGATAATTCTGCTGATTCATCCCCGGCAATAAGGGCATTCACCCCAATAAAAACCGAAGTTAAAACAAAGGAGACTAAAAACAATTCTTTAAGGGGACGTAAAGCTTTTTTAAATGACGAATAATGCATCTTTAATTACAAAAGATAGTGTAGCAAAAAAAGTCATTGATTTGTATGAAATTAGCCTGTTTTACAAGACACTAACTTTCGTAACCAGAAGGATTTTTGGATTGCCATTTCCAACTATCGCGACAGGCATCCACTAGGGTCCGCGTTGCAACCCAGCCAAGCTCACGATTGGATTTGGTGCAATCGGCGTAATTTTCTGCGATATCACCGCTGCGACGCGGTTGAATTTGTAAGGGAATGCTCACCTGATTCGCCGTCTCAAACGCATGAACAAGTTCAAGGACAGAAGTCCCTTTTCCGGTTCCTAAGTTATAGACTACATATCCTGCAGCGTGTTGCATTTTTTCTAAACTGGCAACATGCCCTAAGGCAAGATCGACGACGTGAATATAATCACGAATCCCGGTGCCATCGCGGGTAGGATAGTCATTACCAAATACATTGAGATGGGGACGTTTTCCAATCGCGACTTGTGTAATAAACGGCATAAGATTGTTAGGAATTCCTTGTGGATCTTCCCCGATAAGCCCTGTGGGATGCGCACCAATCGGATTAAAATAACGTAGCATGGTCGCTGCCATCTCCGGATGAGCTACACAATAATCTTTGATGATGAGTTCATTCATAAACTTGGTTGCCCCATACGGATTGGTGGTTCCCCCAATCGGATCAGCTTCTGTCAGCGGCATTTTCGTGGGTGTACCATACACCGTCGCGGAAGAAGAAAAAACGAGTTTTTTTACGTTAAATTGTTCCATGACACGGAGTAAGACGATTGTCGATAATAAGTTATTTTCAAAATATTTGAGGGGTTTTTCTACCGATTCACCGACCGCTTTATACCCCGCAAAGTGAATGACTGCATCAAAAGGATGTACTTTAAAAATCGACGTTAATAACGCTTCATCTTGAACTTGACCCCGATAAAAGATAGGGGTTTTTCCAGTGATCGTTTGAATGCGACGGAGCACTTCTTCTTTGGCATTCGATAAATCATCGATGATGACGACCTCTTGTTTTTGCAATAGTAATTCGACCACCGTATGCGAGCCAATATAACCCGCCCCTCCTGTGACAAGAACGCGCATGCTTACGACTCCAATCTCAGCATGAGCGGTTCGCTCACGCGTAAGATGCCTTTTTCAACCAAGACAAGTTTTTCGGATAATAAATCTTCATACGATCCATCCTTTAAACTTACATAGATCGGCCGATCATCTTTCGAAAGATTGAAGATGCCATGCACATTGCCGTCAAGAGAATGTAAGGTCGCTTCAATTAAATTCGCTTGGAGGGGATGTTCGTTAATTTGAAATTTTCGAACGGAGGCAAACATCGGTAATTTTTTAAGTTCAATGAGACGTTGAATAAACCGGTAATGTGCAGGATCTTTCACCGTTAAATCAATCGTATCTTTATCAAATAAATTCGGAGTGTTTTTATTCAGTGTTTCTTGACCGGCATACACAAAGCCAATGCCGTTTTGAAAAAAGGACCACGCGGTGAGATTGCGTAACATGAGTTTATTGCTGACCAATCCATGAATACGTTCGATATCGTGGTTTTCTAAAAAGTGGGCTTTAACATACTCTGCGGGGTAAATATACCCTTGGGCTTCCACCATACGAAGATATGTTTTCAGTTCGCCTTGATTGGTCAAATATTGTTTTAAAAACTCATGGACATCATAATCATAAAGAATGTCGAAGACGCGATACATTTCTGCATCACTATGGGCGGAAAAACCTTCCCCGCGTAAATATTCAATGAAGTGAGGGTGGACCGATTCAGAAAACCAGATGGTTTCTGGATTCATTTTTGCGACTTCTTTTTTAGCCTCTTCCCAAAAATCAATGGGAAGCAGGGGCGCCACATCACAGCGAAACGCATCGATGCCCATTTTTGACCAATACCGTAAGACATCGAGTAAGGCCTTACGCACATCGTCACGCGTTAAATCTAAATCAGCAATATCCGACCAATCCCCAATCCGGTTCGCAAGTTTGCCTTCTTTGTAGTAGTAATATTCTGGATGTTCTTTCACCCATCTCGCATCCCGGGCGGTATGGTTAAAGACGATATCCATCATCACTTTTAATCCGAGGCGATGGGCTTCGTTGAGCAAGGCTTTAAAATCATCCAAGGTCCCTAACTCCGGATTGATCGCATAATAATCGACAATCGAATACGGACTTCCTAACGTTCCCTTACGTGCTTCTTTGCCAATCGGATGGATGGGTAAGACATAAAGGATCGAGGCTCCTAGTTCTTGAATGCGGGGTAAATCTTTAATGAGCGCTTGAAAGGTACCTTCCGGAGTATGATTTCGAACATAAACTTGATAAATCGTTTGGTTTTTGAGTAAGCGTGGGTTCATATTTATTTCCTTATAAGAGAACGACTGCCACCGATAAAATCACAATCAAAACAAAAACAACGATTGAGAAGATGAGTAATTTCGGTGAGTAGTCCATCTATGAACTATTTTACAATGTTTGTCGTACGAAGGTAAGTCTTTATTCCGTAAATCACCATCATGGAAATGACAGGGAAACGAACGATAAAGAAGGCGATTTGATTAAAGTAAAAAATGGCCGTGGTGGCACTCGTTTGCGGAATTTGAAAATACCATACGCGCCATTGGACGCCCCAAATAATCCCGATAAGAACTTCAGAGACAAGGACGATAAAGGTGATGGTTTGGACGGAAGGAAAACGGGTATTTTCTGGAAGTCTTAAGCGTGTTTGAAAACGGAACATCCATAAGGAAAAGCCGACAAGTATGCTGAAAGCCACCAACGGAAAGATGACGCGGAATAAGGGCGTTGTAAGATCAAGGATAAGACGATTCGGTGAGCCATCCTCATTAAATCCTATCGTAAACCCATAATCCGTTCGGCTATAAATAAACCAAACACTGTAGGCAACGAGTAAGGCAATAAACCCTAAACTCACCGATTGAAATAAGTTTGTAAAGGATGCTTTGCCAAAAGCTTTATGAAGGAACCAGGGAAATAGCCCCATGGCCATATACCCAAAGGTTACAAACGGGGTATACGTTCCAACCGAATTAAGCATAAACCCAAAAATATCCACAAACGCGCCCACAATCATGCCATAAATCGGTCCGACAATAAGGGATGCTAATACGACCGCACTTGAACCAAAGGCGATGCGATTGACTTCCCCCAAGGGAATCATTAATAAGCGATCGAAAATAAGACCCATCGCGATAAACATCGCGGATAACGTAATTTGACGGATGATTTTTTGTTGCATAATGCTAAGACCTCGTGGTGATGTAGGCCCGCATGACACCCACAAAGGCGAGCGAACCTGTGATTAATAATACACGATAGGGGGAGAGTTGTTGGATCCAATTACTTACGAAGTGAAACGGGTCCTCCACAAAGGGTAAATCAACCCCGTCATAATCCTTTCGGATGCGAGCACGTGGGTGATTAAATGTGGTTAGATGAATATCATTCGTTAAGGTCTTTAACGGTTCCAGGGTGGCTTCTAACGCCTTATCGGTAAAGGAAGCGAATAAGACCGAGAGTTCGGTATGAGGAAACACTGTCTTCCAAGTTTGCACAAGCGCTTGCATCGCTCCAGGATTGTGAGCCCCATCGATATAAATGACCGGTGAGTCCATGATCTTTTCAAGCCTACCAGGAATCATCGCACGTAGACATCCTTGACGAATTGCGGTTTCGGTTAAGGGAAAATGGGCTTGGAGGGCATGCACGGCACTCACCGCTAAGGTGAGATTAAGTTTTTGATAATCCCCTTTCAGTTGCGTGGATAATCCTTGATAAAGACCAACGTTCCATGTTCCGTTTGTCTGGACTGAAAAAGGAAGTAAGGAAAGAATCGGGGATTGGTTTTGTGTGGCAACCGTTTGAACTACATCATACGCTTCTTGGGGTAAGGGACCCACCAGCACGGGAACATGAGGTTTGATAATCCCAGCTTTATGGTCGGCAATGGACGCCAATGTCGGTCCTAAATAATCGGTATGTTCCAAGCTGATGTTCGTAATGATACTTAACATAGGCGTAAAACAATTCGTCGCGTCAATCTTCCCGCCCATCCCGACTTCAATGACGGCGATATCAACCTTATTCGCTTCAAAGTAGGCGAACGCCAAAAGGGTGACCATTTCAAAATACGTGAGTTCATAATCGTCAAAGCGGTCTGCCCACGTTTGAAAAAAAGAAAGGATAAAGGCATCTTCAATTCTTTTTCCAGAAATAGAAATCATCTCATGAAACTGTGTGATGGGAGGACTCGTAAATAAACCAACCCTTCCATACCCTTGTTGAAGCATCGAGGCGATAAAAGTCGCGGTAGAGCCTTTGCCATTGGTGCCTGTTATGTGAACGCCAGGTCGCGTAAACTTAAGCGGAAAATCATTTAAAAACGCATCAAAATGAACACGGGTGTACGCCTTGGATTGCCGAGCATGCAAAAAGAAAAAAACATCAGCAATGGTCTTAATCACGTAAATCACCTTTGATGGCCTTATCAAGTTTGCGTTGATTTTCTTTGTTTCTAATCGACTCGCGTTTATCGTAATTTTTCTTTCCTTTACCGATCGCGATTTCTAACTTAGCGCGGCCATGCTTCAAATACAGTTGAGTGGGAACAATGGTTAACCCTTTTTCTTGAATGGCTTTGTGAAGTTTTAAAATTTCCTGATGATGGGCCAATAATTTTCGCGTCCGTAAAGGATCATGATTAAATATCGTACCTTGTTCATACGGGGCGATGTGCATATTGAGTAAAAAGAGTTCATTGGAACGAACAATGACATAACTATCTTTTAAGGATCCACCACCCTTGCGTAAGCTTTTAATTTCGGTCCCTGTTAACACAAGACCGACTTCTAAAAAGTCCGATAAAAAATAATCAAAGGAAGCTCTTCGATTGGCAATTAAAACATGACGGGAGGTCGTGGTTTTCATCCTTCAAATTATACACGATTCCCCCTTAAATGAAGTTTATTCGTGGACGGGACGTGAGGGATTGAGTGATTCAAACAATGTCATATATTGTTGTAATCCATAGACAAGAATGTTCATCGCTCTTAATAACGGTTCTTCTTCTAAAACAAGCGCAAGACGCACTTCATTTTTCCCTTTTCCAGGGGTGACGTATAAATTTTCGGCAGGCGTGATGAGCACGCGTTCTCCATCCAAATGAATGTGCTCAATCAACCACGTACAAAAATGGTTACTGTCATGTATCGGTAAAGAAAGCATGAGATAAAAGGTCGCTTCAGGTTTTACATAATGAATCCACGGATATGCGGAAAGAAAATCAATCACTTTATCCCGTCGTGCCTCATACAAAGCTGGGAGATGCGCAAGTGAAGGATTTTCTAAGCGATAAAGGGCAGCGGCACCGAGTTGATCAAGTAAAGGGACACCTAAGCGCGATTGTCCAAGTTGAAAGATACG
>JALRKT010000018.1 GCA_023268805.1 Bacilli bacterium | reverse complement strand
ATTAAGGTTTTGTGATTGCCATCTTCAATAATCCATCCGTTTTCCATAACGAGAATTCGGTCGGCATCCACAACCGTGGATAAACGGTGAGCAATAATGATCGAGGTTCGGCCTTTCAAGACATGTTGAATGGCTTTTTGAATAATAGCTTCTGTTTCGGTATCGATCGAAGAAGTGGCTTCATCTAAAATCATAATGGTCGGATTACGGACAATCGCTCGCGCGAAGGCAATCAATTGTTTTTGACCGACGGATAAATCTGATCCCCCATCGCGTAACACGGTATCATACCCCTTAGGTAAGGACATAATATAGTCATGCACATCAACCGCTTTGGCAGCTTTAATAATTTCTTCATCTGTTGCTTCTACTTTTCCATAAGCAATGTTTTTTCGGATCGTTCCCGAGAAGATAAACGGGGTTTGTTGGACATACCCAATATTGGAACGTAACCATCCCATTGAGCGATCTTTATAATCGACCCCATCAATAAGAATGCGACCTTCACTTGGCTCGTAAAAACGGCAAATTAAATTGACAGTGGTGGATTTACCACTGCCGGTTTCCCCGACAATCGCAATCGTTTGTCCTTCGGGAATATGTAAATGCGTATCGTGAAGAATTTCTACGCCAGGATTATAAGAGAATTTCACGTGTTCAAATTGAATATCCCCGCGCATCGGTTCATAGGCATCACGCTTGGGAGCAAGAATGGTCCCATATTTTTCAACGACCTCAGGACGATCAACAATCGTGGGTTCGGTTTCAATGAGGGCAAGAATTTTTTCCACACTGGACTGGGTAGACATGAGTTCGGTGAATAAATCGGTGAATTCTTGAATCGGATCATAAATGGCTTTCACAAACCCGATAAATAACACAAAAATAGAGACATCCGTGATGAGAATCGAATTGGTCATAAAATAAGATCCGAAGAAGATGACAATCGCGGTGGTAAAGGCAGAGATGACAACGAGGCTTGGATAAAAATACGCTTGTGTTTTGGCGGTTTTCCACGATTTATCACGAATATCGGTGACAATATCATTGGCTTCTTTTTGAACATTCTTTTCAATGGAGAGTGTTTTAATCGTTTTAGCCCCAGCGATGACTTCCGCGAGCCAGGCGACATAACTGGAAAAAGCATTACGGGCAATTCGGGATAATTTTAAGATTTTAATTTGGAAGTACGGGGCAATGACCGCCATGACCGGAACAAGGGCAAGTAGGATGAGAGACATTTGCCAGGAAATTAAGAACATCGTGACGAGCGTAAAGGAAATTTCAAAGGTGATCCACACAAAGCGCGTAATGCCCCAGGAAATCATGTCAGAAATCTTTGAGGTATCGGATTGAAGACGGGCAATGAGCCATCCTGAGGATGTTTTATCAAAATACGAGAAGGAAAGTTTTTGCACTTGACGGAAAGCGTCTTGACGTACCGCGATATAAATCGACATTTCTAAGAAGTTTGTCACAAAAAATAACACATAAATGGCGATTGAACGAAGCAAAATCCCACTCACTAAAACAAGCACATATTCGGTAAAGTTTAAGGTGAATTGCAAGCCGAAAAGCAGTTCAAGATGAATGGATAAATCCGAAATAAGGATCGCTTGCCCTTCCAGTGCTGCTACCGAACGAATAACCGCCCGATTAAGTAAGGGAATTAAACTTCCATCATGAAACGTAATCAGAAGCATTAAACTCATCATTAAAACGAGTAAACCAGAACGACGGAACGCGTACCGCGCAATTTTACCCCAACTTGAAAAATTAAGTTTGGAGGCTAATGCTTCTTCTTCGAATGAAAAACTTGCCATGGTTATACCATCCTCGTTTGAATCTCAAAGATACGTTTGTACAAACCGTCTTCTTTGATGAGCGATTCGTGATTGCCGACTTGCGCAATTTTACCATCCTCAAGGACAACAATTTTATCGGCGTCTTTCGCAGTCGCAACACGATGGGTAATAATGAGTGTCGTGGATTGTTCTTGGCGTTTTTTAAGAGCACTACGAATGTTGATATCAGTTTCTGTATCGACCGCGGATAACGAATCATCAAAGACTAAAATTGGGGCTTTGGAAATAATCGTACGCGCGATGACCAGACGTTGTTTTTGACCCCCGGATAAGGTGACCCCTTTTTCACCAACGCGAGTTTCATAACCATCTTTAAAGTTAATAATCGATTGGTGAATATCGGCAATTTGAGCCGCTTTTTGAATATCTTCTGCCGTGGCATTGCTATTGGCAATTTTTAAATTGTTAATAATGGTTTTTGAAAACAAAAATGGTTCTTGTAGAACAGTCGCAATTTGACGGCGAATGTGTTCTTTGGCAATAGACTTCAGTTCATGACCATCGATTTTGATGGAACCGGAGGTGTAATCATAAAGGCGGGTTAAGAGGTGAGACAAGGTTGATTTTCCCGAACCTGTTTTTCCCATGATGGCGACGGTTTCGCCCGGTTGGATGTCTAAAGAGAAGTTTTTGATAAAAACTTCATCCGAATCATCGTAATGGAAGGACATATTGTCAAATGAAATCGCGCCTTGAATAGCAGGACGTTCCCCCGATTCAATGTCTTCAAGCGGTTGATTGAGAATGAGATTAAGGCGGTCAATCGAGGCCATGGCTTGCGCTAAATTAGAAAGCGTCATCGCGACTTCACGAACGGGCCAGACAACCATTGAGACAAATTGTAAGGCGACAACAAGTGTCCCAGTCGTAATATTTCCGGTCACCGTTAAATAAAGACCAAACGCCGTGGTTAAGGCAATTTGACCAAACACTAGAATATCGGTTGATGAGAAGAAGAAACTTGAGACTAGACGCCATTTAATGAATTTTTTTCGATAATCAAACAGATGTTCATCAAAATCTTTAATTTCATACGGTTCATTATTGTAGGCTTTGACTAGGCGAATGCCGGATAAAGTTTCTTCAATCTTGGCAGAGACCAATCCGTCACTATCTTCCGTAACACGGAATAATTTACGAACGCGTTTAATTAAGAAATACGCATAGACAAACATAAACGGAAGAACAATCGTGCTGGATAGAGCAATTTCCCATGAGACTGTTAACAAGAGACCAAAGGCAATGGTTGTTAAGAAAATTGTATAGACAATGGAATTGACTTGGCGAACTAAAAAACGTCGAACAATATCTAAATCACGTGTACATGTTTGAATCAGATCACCCGATTTGTTTTTCTTGATATAACTATAAGGAAGTCGTTCAATGTGATAAAAAAGATCGAGTTGAATTTTACGACCGATATCCACATCCATCAAACCCCGAATGATTAAACGAGAGAAGAACATCATCGCGCGAGAAACGCCAAGCCCAATAATGATCACGGCAAAGAGCCATAAATTCGCCCGTAAGAAATCTTGACCGCCAAAGAGCGCCGTTAAAAAAAAATCGACTGGACCCGAGGGCGGAACACTCAATAACGTATCAATAAGAACTTTCGTCATGAAAGTCGATAAAAGAAGAAAAAGTAAGGCAAAAAACAAGATAACAAAAGAGAGTCCATAGCGTAAGCGATGACCCTCTGTAAATCGATATAAAAGTTTGAAGTATTTCATGGTTTTTAGCGACTAGAAAATATTATACACTTTTGTTCGTCTAATGGTAGAAAAAACACGTAGGAATTGGAACAATTAAAAGCGTGTTCAAGAGAATATGCTATAATACGTTTGCGATATGGAACCCACACAAATATCGGAAGATATTAACTCCCCTAAAAAGACGAAAAAAAATCGGCGATATGTTCTCAATCTTACGATCATCTTTTTGGTTGCAATTGGTTTTACTGCATTTACACTTTTTACCGATGATAATTTAAACGCAGTTTTAGAAGCATTCTCGCAAGCCAATGCCTGGGTCATTGCCGGTATTTTACTCATGATGGCCGCCGTGGTTCTCATTGAATCAACGATCTTGTTTATCCTTGCCCGGTTATACACTACTCGTTATAACTTGAGAAAGGGGATCGGTAATTTCTTTATTGGGATTTTCTTTTCGCATATTACACCCTCAAGTTCGGGGGGACAATTTGCCCAAGCGTATACGTTTAAAAAACAAGGTTTAGATTTAGCGAATGCGGCTTCGATTCTTGTCATGCATTTTCTTCTTTATCAAATCGCCCAAGTCTTTTTTGGCGTATTAGCGCTTGTTTTTCGCTTTCAACAATTCGCCTCGCAAATCGAAAGTGTCTTCATTGGGGATGTCCGTATACCCATTGTTTCGTTATCACTTATTGGATTTGGTATCAATTTTTTAATTATCTTTGGCATCTTACTTTTAGCAAGTTCTAAATTTATTCACAATGTTCTTATTAATGGCATTGTGACCTTACTGGGGAAGATGAAAATCATTAAAAATCCTGACACCGTTAAAGCCAATCTTCAACTGCAAATTGAAAACTTTCGCATTGAATTAAAACGATTACAGGCTAACAAAGCCGTAACCTGGGTTTTACTCATTATGTTCTTTGTTCGCATGGTTATTGCTAATGCCATTCCTTACGTATCAGCGCTTGCCTTCCCCACGATTAATTTAGGCAATTCTAATCTTTTTGATGGCATTTTCATGTCTGCCTATTTACAAGTTATTGTCGCTTTTGTTCCACTTCCGGGAGCAGTTGGATTTTCTGAATTTTTCTTCTCGTATTTATTCGCAAGTTTATTTGGTGGTTATTCCCAAACGATTGCACCTCAACTTATTTGGCGTGGCGTCACCTTTTATTTAATGTTGATTTTAGGGGCCATTACCTTGGTGGTGTACCGCTTTGGTTCGAAAGAAGCCTTCTTGGATGCTCAACAAAAATCCTTTGTGGATATTCAACGTGAAACGATTGAATTTCGCCGTCAAACCTCTGAATTTATGATGAATACGCAAGAAATGAAGACTGTGAATTTCCAACATCGCATGTCAAAAATGGCGCGTGATTTCTTTGGCTTCAAACGCAGAAAAGTGGATCGTCATGGCCGAGAACTGACCACCAAAGAAATTGAAAGGAAAACGAAAAAGTAAGATGCGAATTGCTTATTTTTCCGATACCTTTCCTCCAGAAATCAATGGGGTTTCCGTCAGTGTTCAACATCATGCCAAAGTGATGAAAGACCATGGTCATGAGGTCTTGGTGATTACGACTAACCCTTTCTCCAACATCATAGATGAAAAAGAGGGAATGATTCGCATCCCCGGGATTGAACTCAAGAAACTATATGGTTATCGGATGTCTTCTTTTTTTAGTGCGAAGGCTTACACTCTCATAAAAAAATGGCAACCTGATCTCATTCACATTCATACCGATGCGGGTATCGGGATTTTTGGCAAAATCATGAGTGTGGCATTAAATCGTCCTTTAGTCTTGACGTATCACACAATGTATGAAGATTATACGCATTATGCCGGCATCTTTAGGGGACTGGTGAACCGTGTGGTAAAAACCTTTTCTAAGTCCCTTGCTGAACAATGCACTGAATTTATTGCGCCTTCCGCGAAAACCAAAGACAAAATTCGCAGTTATGGGGCGGACCGTTATATCAATATTGTTCCGACAGGCATTGATTTTTCACGTTTTAAAAAAGCGAATTTATCGATAGAAAAATATCAAGAGTTCGAACAAAAAATAAACCCAAAACATGAAAAAATATTCCTCTCTTTAGGCCGTTTGGCCAAAGAAAAAAGTGTAGACCATCTTTTGCGAGGATTCGCCGAATACTTAAAACGTCCGGATCATATTGCTGCTCGATTAATCATTGCAGGTGATGGACCTGAGCGTCATCATCTTGAAACCTTAGCCCAATCGCTTCACCTTGATAATCATATTCATTTTGTCGGTGCCGTCCCGATTCAAGATGTCCCATACTATTACAATCTTGCGGACCTCTTTCTTTCTGCTTCCGTTACGGAAACCCAGGGTTTAACGTTTATGGAAGCGATGGCGAGTTCTACGGTGGTTTTGTGTCGATTTGATGAAAATCTTGCCAGTCTTATTTCTGACCGAAAAACAGGTTTTTTTGTCGATCGCCCGGAAGAGTTTGCTAAAGCTATTGCAACGGTGATGCAACTTGAACCTGCTGCCTTACAAAAAATCATTGACCAAGCGCACAAGGCGGTGGACTACTATTCCTTAGAGACGTTTTATGAAAATTTAATAAAGGTATATATTCGTGCCCTCCGCCAATACTGGTAAAACGATTCAACAAGTCACCTTTAAAAAAAAGGTGATCACCCTTACCTTTGACGATGCTTCGACGTTGCAATTAAGTGAACGTAGTTACAGTCAATTTTATGTTTACGCTGGAAAAACGTTATCCGCCAAAGAAGTAACGGCACTCGAAGAAGCGGCATTACTCGATCCGTTCCATGCGTACTTACACCATATGTTTGCCCGTGGACGATACAGTGAAAAACAAATCCGTGACAAACTGTATCAACGGAAGGCGTTGCGCTATCAAGTCGAAGCGTTAATCCAAGAATACAAAGGGTACGGACTCATTAATGATGCCCAACTCATTCAAGAATGGATGGAGTATTTTCATGAAAAACATATGGGTTACCATGCCATCGCGCAAAAACTTCATCAAAAAGGCTTTGCGGAAACCCTCATCAAAACTTCACTTAAACCAGTAAATGAAGACGAAAAAATTCAACGTCACCTTCCCATCCTATTAAAAAAAGTTCGCCATCTTCCGCTTCAAGAGCAAAAACAACGCGTGTATCAAGCCCTATTGTCCAAAGGTTTTGAAAGTGCGTTAATTATGGAGACACTTGACAGTATTTCGTTAGAAGAAAACGAACAAACGGAGGCGCATGGAAAAAAGGTGTTTTTACTCGCTAAAAAACGGTATGCAACCAAACATCAAGGTCGAGCCTTGCAACAACGGATTATCGCCTATATGCGTTCAAAAGGGTATACTATGAATAAGATTCAACAATGGTTAGGAGAAGCTGAAGATGATACAAATTAAAGATTTAAAAGAAGGACAAAGTGTTCAATTTTCTGCATTATTAACGCAAGTCTCTAAAGGTGTAACGAATGCAGGACAACCCTATCTTACCTTGTCTTTACAAGATAAAACAGGCACGATTGAAGCCAAGTACTGGGATGTCACTCCCAGTCTAGAACAATTACTGGAACCGGCTGCATTTTATGTCGTAAATGGCGACGTCTTGTCCTATCGAGGTAATTTACAATTAAAAATCGAACGGGTACAAAAACTCAATCCGGAAACGGTTACCCTTTCTGACTTTACCTTATCGGCTCCTTTACCACTTGCCGAGATGGAAGCAACGTTAAAAACATTAATTGCTTCGATCGAAGATCCTGATTATCGCATGTTAGTAGATACACTCATTCAAAAATATTACGACAAATTTATTGTGTATCCAGCCGCCGTTCGTAATCATCATGAATTTACGTCCGGTTTGATTTATCATACGCTTTCGATGATTCACATCGCCGAATTCATGATGAAAACGTATCCGCCCTTTGATCGCGACCTCGTCATAAGTGGCATTCTTTTACACGATTTAGGCAAAACCATCGAATTTTCCTCCCCGATTGTTGCTAAATATACCACGGAAGGTAAACTCATTGGCCACATTCATTACATAGCAGGAGAAATTTTTGCGACAGGAGAAAAACTCCAATTACCGCGTGAAAAAGTGATGCTTTTACAACACATTGTCTTATCTCATCATGGGAAACCAGAATTTGGTTCCGCCGTTCCTCCTTTAACCAAAGAAGCGTTACTCGTGCATATGGTAGATGATTTGGATGCCAAAATGACGATGATCGATAAAGCCTTAGCCACCACCGAACCCGATTCATTTACACCTCGCCTTTTTACGTTTGATGATCGGTCATTTTATAAAAAGAAATAACTTAAAGTTTCGTTTTTAATTGCTGGGCAATCGCCGGAAGATTTAAATCGTGTCGATCTTCGTTTTCATGCATTTCCAGTTGAAGTTTATCGCGCGCATCATAACGCGGAATGACGTGAACATGGAAATGAAACACCGTTTGGCCAGCCGCTTCAAGGTTATTGGTTAAGACATTAACGCCTTTGGCATGAAGAGTTTGTAATTGTGCTTGCCCAATGCGTTGGGCCACATCCATGACGCGATGCATGATGGTTTTGGGTGTTTTTAAAAAGAAATCATAATGTTTTTTGGGAACGACAAGCGTGTGACCTTTCGTGGTTTGTGCGATATCTAAAAATGCGATAACGGCATCATCTTCATACACTTTAGTCGCAGGGATTTTTCCCTCAACGATTTGGCAAAAGACACACATAATCACTACCTCCAAGAAAAGGAAAAGGAGAGGAAGACCTCTCCTTTATCATACCTTGTTTTTGCGAACGTGTTAATTGGTCGTCGCATCTTCCCCATAGAGATCGGGGTAACGTTCCACGAAGAAATCATAAATATCTTGGTCATGGAACTTGATGTCTGCAAGACGTAACCAGTGTAAGGTGGAGGCGTTATTATTCGCTTCACGAACCCCAAGAATCTTGGCAATTTCGCTGGCGATTTCTAAACGTTTTTCATCACTTCCGGTCAAGGCATCATAGTTCGTAGTGGAAGCTTCAGAAGCGTTCATTTTGGTCGTATTCACGGCTTCTAAGATTTGCACCACAAAGTAGGTTTGGCTGCTGGCATCATAGAGTAAGAAGTTACGCGTATCGTTTTGTTGGGAGCTTTGCGGGATTAAGTAGCTTACGCCGTTAATCTTACGTAAGAAATCCGAGGTTTCTGGGTTTTCCACATTATCCATTTCATCGTCAATACGATCGATGGCGTTAGCAACACCAATGTTGTAAACACGGTCACGAATCGCTGAAGGTAAGGAACCTAAGCCACCATTCTTAATCGACCAACCATCGGTGGTAAAGTCACGTTTCAGTAATTCGCGACGTTTAAGTTCTAAGCCGATTTCTGGGGTGTATTGACCGTTTCCAGTAAATTCATCTTCGACAGCTTTGTCGGTTAAACGTGGATTTTCTTTAATCTTTTCAAAGCGTTTAAGAATTTCACCATAAAGGGTTTTGTACGTATCGCCTTCGTTATATTCACCATCGATACCGAAGTCGAGTAAACCTGTGTCGCTGAGTAAGTTATATTCGGGCGATCCTTCCGCAAAGATATTTCCTTCATCATCGATACCGCGCCATGCCCGGGCTAAGAGTTCTAAATCTGCAACCGGTTCAGCATCTGCATCAAGAATAAAGCGGTCAATAAACGTATCCATTAAGTACTTCACGGATTCTGGGTTTTCGGTAGAAACCTTGAGACCAATGTAGTTGACTTTACGAGCATACGTACGACCTAAGGACGCATAGTCTTCGGCGATTAAGTATTCTTCCACGAGTAATTCACGGTAAATACGTGGAATCACACTCCCTAAGATATAGGATTCGTAATATTCTAGGTGAATCGCTTCATCAAGAATGGCACCGGAAGAGATGGCTTCTTGATTCTTAGGAGGGAAAACAAAGTCTTCCACCCATGGATCGTTTTCGGAACGATTTAAGGTGTAAAGTTGTTTTTCAATCGAGTAGGCAAAGCGACGTTCAGAAAATAAGTTGCGTGTTTCAAATTGACCCGAAGAGATTAAGTCATACATACGTTCGTTAATACGACGTTCGACTTTTTCTATAAAAAGGATATCCGCTTCATCGGTTGATGCTTGTAAGGTTTCGAAGTCACCAAAGCGATTTTCGGCGATGAGGAAGAGGACGTCTTCTAAGGTTTTTTGATTGATCGTTCCTTGGTCACGAATGGCATCGTAAACCACAGAAACAACGTTCTTTTCTAAATCGGTAACTAAACCATTGAGAATGTTTTCTTCATTGTCCGTTGGCGTTGCTGTAATCGTCGTGCAGCCGACAAGGAATGCACCCGTTAACGCAAGACCAAGCGTTTTAAAGGTTTTATTGAGCGACATAGCAAAGGCCTCCTTCATTGAATAATCCATTCGCATTGGTGGAGTAAGCGTAGGCACAATCTTCGTCCACAAGACGGGCACGTTGGAATTCTTGATAACTTAAGAATTCGATGAAGGTGTTCCAATTATTGGCTGCTTGTAGGTCAGCATCAAATTGGGCACTTTCACGGGTGACAGTCATATAGTTCAAAACCGCATTTTCTAATTCTTCATCGACAAAAGTCACTGCTTGGCTATCAATAAGTGATTCAAGCATACGGAAGTTGAAATGAGTATCGAAATTGCGAATTTCGCTGTTCACGGTTTCTGCACGTTCTTTGTAGTTTGCGGTGGTCGTGACTTTATAGTTCACAAAGGTCACTAAGTCTTCGCCCGTTTCCGCATCTTTTGGATAATTGGCAGTTCCAGGAATTTCGGTGGTGTAATAATCTTGTAAATTAACGCCATTCACGGTGTCGATGAGCGCCGAGCGTTCGACAACGATAAAGTGAATACCTTGGTAACCACCTTCACCTGAACCGGTTCCGGCGCGAACGGCAAGAATCACGCGACCCTGTTCATCGGTTAAGACGGTTTCACCATCTAATTCATCCACTTCGTTAAAGCCAGGTAAGTCATAGTCTCCTTCAAAACCTTCAGGGGTAATGACCGAGACGTTGTGACGGTTGAAGAACTTGTTAAAGAGGACGTTACGAGGATAGTAAAGAGGATCGTTGTTATTCACCGGATCACCGTTTTCATCCTTGGTAATGTCAGCAAGTCGATTTAATTCTTCAAAAGCATAAAATGGAATAGTACCTAATCCTAAATCTTCAAAAAAGGTTACGGCATCTTCAGGAACTTCTAATTTATCGGCGTTCGCGGTCACTTCTTGGTTTTGATTGAAAATCGCGTCAAACGCATAGAGTCCTAATTTGAATTCGTTCACAAAACTCGTAGCCTTGGACATGATGCCTAAGTCCCCGAAGTTTGCAGCAGAACCTGTATCTTCCGACATTTCGCGGGCAACTTCACCAAAGGTTTCACCGTTGAATTGGTTCGCTAAACGACGGGCAACGGAGTAAAGCTTGCGTGCTTCACCACTCGTGATGCGACCATTATACAGGTCACCACCGGCGGCAGATACTTTCACTAAAATATGTTTGACGTGGTAAGGAAGTCGTTCTTCAAGATAGCCAGGACCAAAGTCATCGCCAACGAGGAACCCTTCTTTATTGTTGTCGTAGAAACGATCTTCGACTTCTTCTTGCATGAGTTGATAGGCGAAGTAATCTTTGAGTTCTTCAAGGTCTTCGACATCATAACTATTTAATAAGGTGTCAAGTTCGTCGTTGTAATTCGTGTTGTTTGCATCCGCGTTCGAACGGGCTTGTTCTTTGACCCCATCGACACGGTTTTCTGCTTTCCCCAAAATTTCATTACGCAACGCAGTGGTCGCGGCATCTTCTTGGTTAATTTCGTTACGGATCACGACTTCCGTAATTGCTTCAACAAATTTTGCAACCCCTGTTTGGTTGCCACGATATTGGCCAAATAAATCATCAGCGCTGTAACCAAATGTTTCACCATTTTCACCCGTAATCGTCACCACAAGACCATCAGTATTTTCGGTCACAGGGTTCGAACATGCGGATAATGAAACTAAGGAAACGAGGGCGAGAGTGGCAATCGTTAGTTTCGTTCGATTCATTTCTTTAGAATCCTCCTCTAAACAAAGCATAGTTATTTTATTATTTTACCTAGTGAACTTCAACATTTATTTCTTGGATACGATACAAAAATAAGTTGAGGGAAAGATTCAACTAAAGTCGCAACAAAATAACAGCATCTAATCATAACATAATGTTTGAGTCAGTGGGTTGATTAGATTACAATAATGTATCGGAGGAAACGTATGGCAACTTTAGTCATTAAAGATTTGTTTGTTAAGGTCAAAGACCTTGATGTCGAAATATTAAAAGGTGTGAATCTCACCATTTCTGATCAAGAAACGGTCGCTTTATTGGGCCCCAACGGGCATGGTAAATCCACCTTACTTTCTGCGATCATGGGGCATCCCAAATATGAAGTCACATCCGGAGAAATTACCTTGGATGGAAAAAACGTCCTTGAAATGGAAGTCGATGAACGATCCAAAGCCGGTCTTTTTTTAGGGATGCAACATCCTTCGGAAGTTCCTGGTGTTATTAACTCGGACTTCTTAAAGGCGGCAATGAATGTACGTCGTGAAAAACCGATTACACTCGTAGAACTTTACCGTCAACTCGAACAAGCTTCTAAGCAAATGAAAATCCCGATGGAATTAACCCATCGTCATCTCAACGAAGGATTTTCGGGTGGAGAACGTAAACGCAACGAAATTTTACAGTTACTTTTACTTCAACCGGAAATCGCAATGCTAGATGAAATTGATTCGGGTTTAGACGTGGATGCCTTACAAGCAGTCGCCGATGCGATTAAACAACTTCAAGCGAAAACAAAAATGAGTTTTTTAATTATTTCTCACTATGCCCGCTTATTCCAAATGATTCAACCCACTCGGGTCGTTGTGATGATCAATGGTCGTGTCGCTCTTGAAGGCGGTCCTGAAGTGATTACAAAGATTGATGGGTCGGGTTATGAATGGTTAACCAAAGAATATGGCATTCGTATTACCAAAGAACAAAAAGGTGAAAAACCAGTCAGTATGAACACCGTTTCGATTGGGGTTTGTGCGACCAATGAGGCGAGTAAAAAATGAGCCGAGTGACGTTAAAACCAACCCAAAATGTGTATCACATTCCGGAGTTGGATACCCCGCAAATTGTCGCGGTTGATTTACAAGATACAACAACCGAAGAAGTGCATGTGGTGATTGCTCCCAATGCCCGTTTTGATTTGCTTTTATTGAATGCAGATGCCAATAAACATCTCCACCTTGAATGCTCTGAATATGCGCAAGGAACCTTACAAATTGCAATGATGAAAGCGAATAAAAATTTATCATTGACGATCGTGTTGAATACCGGTGTGGAACTCGATGCCTCGTTAGCCGATTTCACCCAAGGAAAAGGTCGCATGCTCGTTCAAGCTGAACTTTTAGGACGAGGAGCTCGCCTTGAATGGCGTTCGGCTGCCTTATGTACCCATCAAGATCGTAAATATTATTCAGTCAGTTTTCACCATACTGAACGCGATACGTATGCTAATATGACAAACTATGGTGTAACGGAAGGAAAAAGTACCCTTCAATTCTCAGGAACAGGTCATATTATTAATGGTGCGAAAAACTCTAAAACGCACCAAAACGCGAAAATCATGGTGTTCGATCCCGCCTGTTTGGGTCGCGCCGATCCGATTTTGAAAATTGATGAAAATGAAGTGGAAGCCTCGCACGCAGCCACGGTTGGAAAGGTCAATGACGAACATCTTTTCTATTTATGTTCACGAGGTCTTACTAAACAAGAAGCTAAACGGGTTATTACCTTAGGTTATTTAAATCCGATTCTACAATTCTTCACCGACGAACCGTTAAAAAACGAATTATCTTCATTGATTGAAACGATTTCTTAATGAATATTGATACGCTTCGAAACGACTTCCCTCTTCTGCAAAAAACTGGAGACGAACGTCTGGTTTATTTTGATAATGCCGCCACAGCATTAAAACCGAGTCACGTCATTGAAGCGATGAACGCGTATTATTTGGACTATCCCGCCAATCCTGGCCGTGGAGAATATGACCTTGTCTATCGCGCGGATCAAGCCGTGCAAGCAGCCCGTGGCAAAGTGGCTCAGTTTATTCATGCCGATGTCCATGAAATTGTCTTTACATCGGGCACAACGATGGGCATTAATCTTGTCGCCGATGCGTTTGTTCGTAAACATCTCAAAAAAGGGGATGAAATTCTTATTACCGAATCCGAACATGCTGCCAATGTCTTGCCATGGTATGTCCTACAAGAACGATATGGTATCGTGGTAAAAATTATCGCGCTTGATGCCCAACAACGCCTGACACCTGCATTGTTGAAAGAGGCAATTACCCCGCAATCGAGGTTTCTTGCTTTTTCCGATGTTAGTAATGTTTTAGGAACCAAATCTGATACGCTAACACTGACTAAAATCGCCCATGATCATGGATTATGGGTCTTATTGGATGCTGCCCAATCTGCACCGCATTTTCCCATCGATGTTCACCAAAGTGATGTTGATTTTCTTGTATTTTCTGGACACAAATTGTGCGGACCCACAGGGATTGGTGTCCTTTACGCCAAACGCACCCATTTAGAAGCCATGGACCCATATTTCATGGGTGGGGGTATGTCCCTCAAATATGCCAAAGATTTTTCCATTCGTCTTGCTCCGATTCCAGAACGATTTGAAGCGGGGACACAACCTGTTGCCGAGATCATTGGACTCGGAGCAGCAATTGATTATCTTCAACATATCGGTTGGGATTTTATTCATCAACAAGAAAAAATATTGCGTCAACGTGCCCTCGTAGGCTTGAAAAAAATACCTTTTGTGAAAGTTTACAATCCTGACGCTGAAGCGGGGATTATTACGTTTAATTTAGAAGGTGTTTTTCCTCAAGATGCTGCCACGCATTATAATGCGCATCATATCGCCATTCGTAGCGGCCAACATTGTGCACGAAATCTCACGGATTATCTACAAACCGACGGAACCTTACGTTGGTCCTGCTATTTTTATAACACCGAAGAAGAAGTGGATTTGTTTTTAGAAGCTACCAAGAAAGGTCAGGATTTTTTAGATGCCTTCTTTCGATAATCCCATGATGATGCGCCAAGTGATCATGGATCACTATGAACATCCGCGCAATAAACGTGTGATTGATCACCCTCTTGCCCGTTCTAAACGCATGGATACTTCAGGTTGTATCGATGATATTGTCGTTTATCTTCATGTGGAAAATGATGTGATTAAGGATGTCAGTTATGAAGGGGTCGCGTGTACGATTTCTACCGCGTCAACGTCCATCATGACAGAGCTCCTTGTTGGAAAAACAAGAAAAGAAGCCACGAACATTATCGATGCGTATCTCAACATGATTTATGAACGCCCTTATGACGCATCGATTTTAGGCGAAGCCGTTGTCTTTATGTATACTTATAAACAAGCAAGTCGCATCAAATGTGCCACCTTAGGGTGGACCGGTGCACAAGCGTTATTAAAGGAGGAACAATAAATGGATAAAGATAATATTCCATTAGATGAATATCGCTACGGGTTTAATGATCAGGATGTCTCGATTTTAAAGACGGCCAAAGGGATTAATGAAACGATTATTAAGGAAATTTCTACCATCAAAAAAGAACCAAAATGGATGGAAGAAAAACGTTTAGCTGCGTTTAAAACGTTTGAAAATTTAAAAATGCCAACGTTTGGTCCTGATTTAAACTTTATTGATTTTCAAACGTACACGTATTACACCAAACCTTCTGAGCAAGAAGAAACCTCCTGGGATAAAGTCCCGGAAACGATTAAAAAGACGTTTGAAAAATTAGGCATTCCTGAAGCAGAAGCCAAATACCTTTCCGGCGTCACTACCCAATATGAATCCGAAGTGGTTTACCACTCGATGTTGAAGGAAGTGGAAGAAAAAGGCATCGTCTTTTTATCCACGGATGAAGGCTTAAAACAATACCCTGAACTCTTTGAAAAATACTTTGGTTCGGTGATTCCAGCCAACGATAATAAATTTGCCGCGTTAAATTCTGCCGTCTGGTCAGGTGGTTCATTTATTTATGTGCCAAAAAATGTGCAACTTGATAAACCGCTTCAAGCGTATTTTCGTATTAATAACGAAAAAACGGGTCAGTTTGAACGTACGCTTATCATCGTGGATGAAGGTGCAAGTGTCAACTATGTTGAAGGATGCACGGCACCCATTTATTCGATTGAAAGTCTCCATGCTGCGGTGGTTGAAATCGTCGTCTTACCTAATGCCCGTTGCCGATATACGACCATTCAAAATTGGTCACCCAACGTCTTAAATCTTGTCACGAAGCGTGCTTATGTTCACGAAGGTGGACAAATGGAATGGATCGATGGCAATATCGGTTCGATGAAAAATATGAAATACCCGGCCGTCGTTCTTGGAGGTCGTGGTGCCAAAGGTACGGTGATTTCCATTGCCGTTGCAGGAAAAGGTCAAGAACAAGATGCGGGTGCCCGCATGATTCACCTTGCTCCGGATACTTCGTCGACCATTGTCTCTAAAACCATTGTTCGCAATGGCGGGGTTAGTAATTATCGTGGTACCGTTCGCATTCACCCAGAAGCGTTGAATGCCAAAAATCACACCGAATGTGACACCTTAATTTTAGATGGCATCTCCAAAGCAGATACGATCCCTAAGGATGAAGTTTTGAATAACGAATCCTTTATTGAACATGAAGCAACGGTCTCCAAAATTTCTGAAGATCAACTCTTTTATCTCATGTCACGCGGATTAAGCGAAGAAGATGCGACCCAAATGATTATCATGGGATTCATTGAACCTTTCTCGCGAGAATTACCGATGGAATATGCCGTTGAACTCAACCACCTCATTAAACTCGAAATGGAAGGTAGTGTCGGATAGTCTATGTCGCGTTCGCATTATGATGTGATCGTCATTGGTGGCGGTCATGCTGGCATTGAAGCCGCTTTTGCTTCTGCCCACATGGGTGCAGAAACGCTTTTGGTGACGCTCAATAAAAAAATGATGGGCAATATGCCATGCAATCCTTCGATTGGAGGCAGTGCGAAAGGTATTGTTGTCCGGGAAATTGATGCCCTTGGGGGTGTCATGGGATTTGCTGCGGACGCTGAGACGTTACAAATGAAAATGCTCAACACGGGCAAAGGTCCGGGTGTGCAATGTTTACGGGCCCAAGTCGATAAATTAACGTATCCCCGTTACATTCAAAATCTTGCCGATCGTACCGACCATTTAACCATCCTTGAAGCGATGGTGCTTGATGTTTTACATGATGATCATCATGTGTATGGCGTTCGGTTAACCGATGGAAAAGAAATCACGTCCTCGGCAGTCATTTTGACAACCGGGACGTATATGGAAGCAGAAGTTCTCCAAGGTTTATCCAAGCGTTCTGCAGGGCCAGACGGCGAAGCACCCTCCCGTGGGTTATCCCCCAATTTAGCGAAAATGGGCATTGAACTTTTCCGCTTAAAAACGGGAACACCTCCACGCTTAAAACGCGATACGATTGATTATTCAAAAATGGAACCGCAATATGCAACGCCTGGACCGCTTAAATTTTCCAGCCGAACGGTGACGATGAAACCATTTGAAGACCAAGTGGTGTGTTACTTACTCCACACTCAACCCGAAACCCATACCATTATTCGAGACCATTTAAACGAAAGTAGTATGTTTGGTGGTCTTGTTCGAGGTACAGGTCCACGTTATTGCCCCTCGATTGAAGATAAAATTGTTCGTTTTGCGGACAAAGAACGGCATCAACTTTTCATCGAACCGGAATCCGCCGAATCCGATTCGATGTATTTACAAGGTTTTTCTACCTCGATGCCCGCAGAGGTCCAAGAAAAAATGGTGCGCTCTTTACCCGGTTTAGAAAACGTTACCTTTTTAAAATATGCTTATGCGATTGAATATGACGCGGTCGTCCCGACCCAACTCCAACTCACGTTGGAATTAAAACGGTGGCCAGGGCTCTATTGCGCTGGACAAATCATTGGGACTTCTGGGTATGAGGAAGCCGGAGGTGCTGGCATCATCGCGGGTATCAATGCGGTATTAAAATTACGTCATCAACCGCCCCTTATTCTTCGTCGAGACCAAGCCTATATCGGTGTGATGATCGATGATTTAGTCACCAAAGGGACAACCGAACCCTATCGCTTACTTTCGTCCCGTGCGGAATATCGCTTGTTGTTACGTCATGATAATGCCGATACCCGACTCACTGAGCTTGGAAGGGAAGTGGGGCTTGTTCAAGACGAACAATACTCACTTTATCAACGCAAAAAAGCGTTATTACAAACGGTGGAAACGTATTTAAAATCACATAGTGTAAAACCGAATGCGGATATCCAAAACTTTTTAACCGCCAAAGGGCATGGGCAACTCCATGGTGGCATTACGGCTTATGAACTTTTAAAACGTCCCAACATTGAATGGAAAGAACTAGTTCCCTTTTTCCCTGAATTGGAACAATGGACCGCGGAAGAAACCACCCTCTATCAGTTGGATGTCGAAATTAAATTTTCGGGTTATATCGATAAAGAAGTGAAAAAAGCCCATGAATTTGCCCGCTTTGAAAAAGTTCTTATTCCAGAACAAATCGACTATGCAACCATGCATGGTTTAGCGATGGAAGCACGTCAAAAATTATCTGCGATTCGGCCGTTAACCGTTGGCCAGGCGGCCCGTATCTCGGGGGTTAATCCTTCCGATATCGCCATGCTTGTGATGCAACTGAAAAAACAAAATCATGTTTCCCGAGCTTGAACTGTATCGTCACGCGTTTCCGCATCCGTTAACGGATCACCAATCGGCGATTCTCTTGCAATATCTAACCGCTTTACTCGCATACAACGAACATACCAATTTGACCGCGCACCGCGATCTCAAGACCCTCCTTGTTAAAGGCGTGCTTGATTCCTTGCTTTTTCCCTCCTTGAAAAACCGCGTTCAAGGCCGATGGTTAGATGTTGGGTCCGGCGCTGGGTTTCCAGGGATTCCCTTAGCCATCCAAAATACGGATGTAGCGATGACATTACTCGAACCGATTGCGAAAAAAGCGCGCTTTCTTCAATCCATCCAACAACACTATATACTCTCCCTTCATATTGTCATTGACCGGGCTGAACACTACATTCAAAAGGAACGTGAACGATTTGACGGGGTCGTCTCACGAGCGGTCGCAAGTTTACCGATGTTGCTTGAACTTTGTTTGCCCTTTGTTCGTGTTGGGGGTTATTTTTTAGCGTACAAAGGCGAATTAGCTCCTCAAGAAATCAATGTTTCTCAGAACGCCTTGTATCAACTCGGTGGCGAAGTGGAGACGTTAGAATCAGCAACCTTAATCGGTGACGATGCCCAACGTTACCTAATCGTGATTCGGAAAACAAAACCCACACCGGTCATTTATCCAAGAATGTTTTCACAGATTAAAAATTCTCCTTTATAATAAAAGGCGAATTATGGGAAAAATCATTGCCATTGCCAATCAAAAAGGGGGAGTTGGAAAAACAACCACCTCGATTTCTTTAGCAGGAGCGCTTAGCTCGTTAGGTAAAAAAGTTTTACTCATTGATTTTGATCCCCAGGGGAATGCAAGTCGTGGTGTTGGGGTGGATGTAGCGAGTTTAAAACACAGTATAGTTGATGTCCTTTTACAATCCACTCCGATAGAAAAAATCATTCGTTATACGGCGATGAAATCGATGTCTATTTTACCTTCATCATTACAATTGGCTAACATGGAAGGTCACTTATCTAATTTAGGCGAAGATGCTTTTTATCAATTAAAAACGGTCATTGAACCGATTGTTAAAAAGTATGATTACATTCTCATTGATTGCCCACCTTCGCTTGGATATTTATCCATGACCGCTTTAACAACGTGTGATTCTGTCATTATTCCTGTGCAATGTGAATATTTTGCGATGGAGGCTGTTGCTCAAGTCCTTGCGACGATCAATCACGTACAAAAGGAAATGAATCCTTCGTTGAAAATTGAAGGATTCTTATTAACGATGTATGATTCACGAACACGATTGGGAACCGAGGTATCTACCGAAATTCGGGGTCTTTTTAAAGAAAATACATTTTATACCCAAATTCCTCGCAATATTTCCTTAGCGGAAGCGAGTGCAAGAGGTATCCCCGTTTCTTTGTATCGTCCCACCTCATCGGGGGCTGAAGCCTATTTACAACTTGCCAAGGAGGTCCTAGATCATGGCCACGCGTAAGAAACTTATGAAAGAACGGCTATCGACATTAATTGAAAAATATAGTTCGCGTGATGTCGTTAGTAAACTTGAACAACAATTTAAGAATTTACAAAAATATGAAATTGATCCGAGTTTAATTCAGGATATTCCTGTCTTAAAAGAAGTGACCATTCGTCACGATCAACTTCGTGACATTCTTGAACAATTAAGTACACGAGGTTTGATCACCCCGCTCGTCTTACGCGAATACAATGGCCAAT
>JALRKT010000017.1 GCA_023268805.1 Bacilli bacterium | reverse complement strand
TGCGTTATTAGTGGACATTGACGTGGAAATGAATGATACCTTTACTTCATCCATGATTGTGGACTATGATCCAGAAAACCCCAATGCAGACGAAGACGGTTGGATTTGGGAAGACATGACCATTGAATCCTTAACCGTTATCGACGTTTTTGCCCAATTGACAATGGAATCCTTTGCCGAAAGTCGCCCCCTTGCCATCCTCATCAACAAGGATGAATACGAACTCATTGACGTTCAATAATCTTCTTTAAAAACAAAAAAATAAGTATACAATCTTATTTGGTTCCTTATGGTTCCAAATCTTACACGTATTCAATCAACTCGCTTTCTTAAACTGTCGCTTCCACTCATCCTGGAAGTGACTTTTGTTATTATCGTCAGTAATGTAGTCGTCTGGATGTTGTCTAATTATTCAGACCGGGTCGCCGCAGGCGTTGCCATTGCGGGTCAAGTCAACAATACCATCTTCCTATTTTTTGCGATTGTTTCGATGGGGACCGGCATTTTAATGGCTCAATCTGCAGGCAGTAAAAACAAGGCGAAAATGCAATCCATCTTCTCCAACGCCTTATTTTTCGCCCTCCTTTTTGCCATCATTGGAACTCTACTTTTCTTTCTTTTTTATCGCGATATCTTCTCGTTTTATCAACTCGATACTGATGTCCAAGCGTACGCTGAAGAATATGGCGTTTGGTTGGCCCCTTTCTTTGTTCTCAATGCCATCTTTCTTGTGTTTAACCAAACCTTGTACGCGAACGGGAAAACATTACAAGCGTTTTATGCCTTGTTCCTATGTGACATAACCATTCTTTTAGGATCAGCAATATTTATTTTTGGAGTACCTTGGCTTGGTATTCCTTCCCTAGGAGTTTTCGGAGCAGCCCTCGGCATCATTCTCGGTCGCTTTGTTTACTTTTTTTTCCTAGCTTTTTTTATTCACAAAGAGTTAAAACTTCGGTTTGTTTTTCCTAAGAAAAATCCATTCAAACAAACCATTACCGGCCTAATTTTTAAAGTTGGTGCCCCCGCAACGTTAGAAAACTTAAGCTACAGTCTTTTTATGATTTTGATTACCCGCTTGATTGCAGGTTATGGTACCGAGGCCATCATCGCAAAAGCTTACTTTGACTCCCTCGCCATGTTTACCTTCTTTATCGCCTCCGCATTTGCGAACTCTGGGGCCATTCGTGTCGGACAATTGCTGGGAGAAGAAAACTATATCGAAGCCCAAAGCACGATTCGTTATTCGGTTAAAATCGCATTTCTCTCATCGATGATTCCATCCGCCTTATTGGCCATCGGTATGAGTGTGATTGCCACGTGGTATACCTCAAACCCTCAAGTCATTGAATATTTGATTTACATTGCAATGGCTGACGTTTTGTTGGAATTAGGACGCGTTTTCAACCTGGTGGTCAACCGGGCCATTAAAGCGAGTGGTGATGTGCGCTATCCCCTTCTTTCTATCATGTTTATTCAATGGATTATCGTGCTACCACTCGCTTTATTCTTTGGGGATTTTCTTGGTTTAGGCGTGATTGGCATTTGGATTGCACTTGCCCTGGATGAAGCGATTCGTGGTATCAACTTATGGTTACGTTGGCGTGGTTTACGTTGGCAAAGAAAAGCCAAGAAGTTATTTTATTCGATGGCGAATCATCATGAAGAGTAACAATTTGGTATAGTGTACGTATGAACCCATTTACAGAAAAAGCATTAGCGATGCTCGAAAAGCGTGGCGTCACCTTATCCGATATCGTGGATTGCGTGTACTATTTACAAAAGCCGTATCATCAAAACCTCCAACATAAAGATTTAGAAGAATCGGTCTTAAAAGTGCTCGATAAACGCGAAGTTTGGCACGCTTTGATGACCGCGATTGAACTGGATGTTCTTGCAGAACAAGATCGTTTTTCCAATAAAGAACTTGAGAAAATTGTTCAAATGGATGAGGGACTTTATGGTATGGATGAAGTACTAGCCTATGGGATTTGTAATCTCTATGGATCGATTGCCATGACCAACTTCGGCTTTATCGATAAGACCAAATTTGGTATCGTTGGTAAACTCAACGAAGAAGGTAAAAAACAAGGCATTTGTCACACCTTCCTAGACGACATGGTCGGTGCCATTGCCGCTGCTGCTGCGAGTCGCTTTGCGCATCGCTAGAAAGGATTTTTATGAAAAAAATACATTGGATGTTCACGCCCATTCTCTTAGTCTTGGCCGCCTGTGACGGAATCACGTTTCCCTCGATTAGTATCCCCGATTCTTCACTGACATCTGAAACATCCTCTGAAGTAACATCAGTGGTGAGTTCAACTTCGGTTGCTTCGAGTACCCAAGAAAGTAGCACCACACCCTCCTCTTCCTCGTTACCTTCGAGCTCAGAAACGAATAACGCAGCCCCTTTTGTTCCTACCAATTTACTGTACGTTCAAGATTTAGCGGATTTCTGGAGTATTCCATCCACCGGTAATCCGAAAGTTCTCGTTGTTCCTGTTGAATTCCCCGATTACATTTACGCGAATGCTTCAAGTGTTAAAGCAAACATTAACACCGCGTTTAATGGAGCAGGGACAAGTTCGTTTCAGTCCTTAAATAGTTTTTATAAAACTTCATCTTTTAACAAACTTGATATTGAAGGGGTTGTCCTTGATCCTTTCCGTACCCAATTTCAATCGAGCTATTATGAAAACCTAACCAGTGCAGATCCCAATTCCGTCATCATTGACGAAATTATGAGTTTTTACAACGGCACGATTGATTTTTCCGAATTTGATTACAATAGTGATGGTTACCTCGATGGTATTTATATGATTTATAACCACCCCGCTGGCGCATGGGCCTCTTTCTGGTGGGCTTATCTTTATACGTATTTTGGTTCAAGTACCTATGATGGCATTCGTCCAACAAGCTATATTTGGATGCCGTATGAATTTGTTTATTACAATAACACGATTGATTCTGTCACGTTCATTCATGAAACAGGTCATATGCTCGGCTTAGAAGATTATTATGATTACGCTGAAGGCGATGGTTCAAATAATGAACACGGCCTTGGTGGTGCAGACATGATGGACTATAACGCAGGGGATCATAATCCGTGGTCTAAAATGATCTTAGGTTGGATCGATCCGTTAGTTGTTAACACCTCGATGAGCACTACGCTTCTCCCTTATATTTCTTCGGGTCAAGCCCTCATCATTACCAATCAATGGAATGGAACCTTATTTGATGAATACCTAGTCGCGATGTACTACACACCAACTGGTTTTTATACCGGTCATAATGACTTTTATTTTGATGGTCAACCCGGTCTCGTCTTATATCACGTCGATGCCCGACTCGGATTTAACAATTCTCAAAATTATCCAACCATGTATGTCAATAACAATACAGACACGACCTACAAGCTTATCAAATACATCGAAGCCGATGGCAATAACTCCCTATACAATGGTAATCCAGCGGGTTGGATGTGGGCAGCGGATGTTTATCGACCTGGTAATATTTTCCGACAAAACCGCAATGCCAATTATGCCTGGAATCAAGGCAGTAAACCAGCGATGAACTTTACGATTAACTTTGTTTCAGAAGCAGCCAACTATGGCGGCATCAATCTCTCCATTCTATTTAGCTAAGACATGGAACATCTTCAATCGCTCGATGGACTTAATCTCGTGTTCTATCTCGCGAATGGGTTATGGCTTTTTGAATTCATTGTCTTTCGAAATCGCAAAAGAAAGGGTCAATTTAATGATCCTTTTTCTTTCTATGGTCTTACCGCAATCATCGGAATTACCATCCTAAGTACGATTGTATTAAACCGAGAGGGGATTGGCCGGATGGCTGAAACCCCTCTTTATCCTTGGTTTCAAATGAGCGGAATCGTTTTTTATATCCTTGGTTTGTACCTTCGTTATCACGCCTCTATTTTATTAGGCGCTTCATTTACCCGACATGTTCAGGTCGACAAACATATGAATCTGGTTTCAAAAGGGCCTTATAAATATTTAAGACATCCGCTCTATTTGGGTTTATTTTTGCTCGTCACTGGCTTTCCCCTCTACGCAGGAAATTGGATTGCAACGTTAGTGTTTACACCACTAAATCTTTTGGGATTAGTTTTCCGAATTCGTATTGAAGAAACGGCTTTAAAAAAGCATCTTCCCCACTACGAAACATGGAAAAAAGCGCGATACAGAATCATTCCATTTATTTATTAGTAGTATGAATTTAAAATCACGTTGTGGCTGGGTTAATTTAAAAAATCCTCTTTACATTCGATATCACGATGAAGAGTGGGGAAAACCCCTTCATGATGAGCAAAAGCATTTTGAATTTCTCATGCTTGAAAGTTTTCAAGCGGGACTTAGCTGGGAAATCATTCTGAATCGACGTGAGGGATTTCGCAAAGCTTTTGCCCGATTTGATGCCCAAAAAATCGCGCTTTTTACCGAGCATGACGTGAAAAAACTATTAGAAAATTCCGAGATCATACGTTCTGAATTAAAAATTAAAAGTGCCATTGAAAATGCGAAAATTTTTCTAGCCATTCAGCAAGAATGGGGAACATTTGATCGCTATCTTTGGCACTTTACAGAAGGAAAAATAGTAGATAACCACCCAAAGACTCTAAAAGAAATCCCCGCAAGTAATCCTCTTTCGGAAAGAATCAGTCAGGATTTAAGAAAACGCGGGATGAAATTCATGGGACCCGTAATTGTCTATGCGCATTTACAAGCAGTCGGAGTGATCAATGATCACGTGGAGAATTGTTATTGTAGAGAACCTATAGTTTAATAAAAACCTTGGTTCCATCTTTGGAAGTAATATCCGCAATGACGAGATTTTTATGGTATTTGCGTATTTTTTTGTACGTTTCAATCAGACGATCCCGTAAATCCTTAGACAACTTTTTCCCATTATCAATCGGAACAAACCTCAAAATAAATCGCAACATGGCAGGCCCAGACGGAACCCAAATATTGACAATCGTTTTTTCTTCTTCACGAACAAGGATGCGCATTATTCAACCACGATTTCGACGATGTCGCCTTCCTTAGATTCAATTTCAACAATTTTTCCAATGATACCTTGTTCAACCATTTCAATAATCTTCTTAAAATCGATATCCTTTAGAACATCCCGTCCATCGACCTTTGGTGTAAATCCTGTTTCCAAGGCAATCATCACTAATGGAAGGGGTAAATTCACTTTAACTTTATCGCCATCTGTCGATCGTATATTGATTCGGAAAACCAGTTTATTCAAATCACGTTTATTCTCTGGGGACACCGTGACAACCGAGGCATTAACCTTGCCTAACAATTCGTCGGTTGTCGTTTGATAGAGATCCGCAATTGCTACTAACATTTCTAAATCTGGCATGGAACTATCATTTTCCCATTTGCTGACTGCTTGAGCAGATACATTTAATTTTGTGGCCACTTCTTCTTGAGTCCACTTTCGAGCTTTACGTAATCCCGCTAATCGTTTTCCAAAACTTTCTTTCATCTTACGTCTCCTTTTCTACTCTTAGTATGGTGCTTACTTATCTTAAATTGAAGCGATATTTAGTTGAGTTTTTAATTCTCGCTCTACCTTTGAGATAGTTTTTATCTCTTATTCGTTGAGTTGTCCTTAACTTTAAGTTTGTTTGGGAATATTTTATAATAAGACATCATTGTTCCATTGAACCCACAAACAATGCAAACGCCTCACGACGAAAGGTATGGTGATTACGCGTTATGAATTCCCCACTGCATCCCGATTTTGAGTCGGTTGTCTTAACCGAAGAAGACATCTCACAACACATTCAAAAACTTGCCGATCAACTAAACCAAGACTATCAAAACAAATGTCCTGTCATCCTTGCTGTACTAAAAGGTGTTTACCCCTTTTTATCCGACCTCACCAAACATTTACACTTTTATTGTGATGTTGAATTTATTGCGGCAAGTAGTTACCACGGCGGAACCGCCACTACGGATTGGGTAGAAATATACCTCTGGCCAAGAATGAGCTTAAAAGGGAAAGATGTCATTATCGTTGAGGATATTATTGATTCGGGATTAACCCTTAAAAAAATCAAACAAAAAGTTCTTTCTGAAGGAGCAAGTTCGGTAAAACTAGTCACCTTGCTTGATAAACCTTCGGGACGAAAAACTCGTCTTGAAGCCGATTATGTTGGAACGACTGTCAAACCACTCTTTTTAGTCGGATATGGATTAGATTTCCAAGAAAAATATCGCAATGTTCCGTACATCGGCGTTCTTAAAAAAGAAATTATTACCATGAATGCAAAAGATTATCCATGGAGGAATGAAAACTAATGGATTTAAAGAAATTTATCGCCGAAGTTCCCAATTGGCCCATTGAAGGTGTCTCGTTTAAAGATGTCACCCCACTATTGGGAAATGGTGAGGCTTTTCGCGCATCCATTGACGCACTCGCAAAACTTGTAAGCGCCATTAAACCTGACGTGATTGTTTCTCCAGAAGCACGAGGATTTATTTTTGGTGGCGCCGTTGCCGCTCAACTTAAAATTCCTTTTGTTCTTGTTCGCAAGGCTGGTAAGTTACCTCGTCCTGCCATCCAAGAAGATGTCGTTTTAGAATACGGCAAAACGCAATTATTTATGCACGAAGATGCTATTCTTCCTGGTCAAAAAGTTGTCATTCTCGATGATGTTTTAGCGACAGGAGGGACGTCGCTTTCGATTGCTAAGCTTGTTCAACGCCTTGGGGGCAATGTCCTAAGCTTTGTCTTTTTAATTAATTTAAGTTATTTGCCGGGTTATCAACGATTAAAAAATGAAAACTTTAACGTTGCCTGTGCCTTAGATTATTAGTCTTCTTTACCGTATAAACGATCACCACAGTCTCCTAAGCCAGGAACAATAAAACCGTGTTGATTAAGACCGCGATCAAGTGCGGCCAAAAATATTTTGACATCGGGATGTTTTTCGTGGACCGCTTGAATACCTTCTAAAACACCAACCAAACCTAGATAAATAATGTTTTTTGCGCCTTTTTCTTTGACTTTATCAATGGCATAGTTTAACGATCCCCCTGTCGCTAACATAGGGTCTAAGATAAATACTTGGGTTTCAGGGTTTATTTTGGGTAATTTTACAATATACGCTTTAGGTTGAAGGGTTTCTTCGTTCCTAGCCAGACCAATGTGTCCGACCCCCGCGGAAGGAATCATATCGGTAAACGCATCTAACATTCCTAATCCTGCTCTTAAAATGGGAATGACCATCACATCGGTTGCAAGGGTGTGTCCCACCATGCCTTCTACAGGTGTCACAATTCCTTTTTTTTGCAGTTCTAGATGATGGGTTGCTTGAAACATCATTAAGGTCGTAATCTCTTTGACGAGTGTTCTAAAATAATTATTCGCGGTGTCTTTTTCTCGAAGAATGGTCATTTTGTGATCAATCAACGGATGCTTAATTAAAAAATATGTGTTATCCATAAATTTACCTCTCATTTATCATACGAAATATAAACACTCTTGAATGTAAAATTTCAACCATCATTCTCTTTCTATTTCCAATTAAAAAACGTATATTGATATGCGTATGAAAAAACCATTCCTTATTAATCGCGATTTTGCCTTATTGTTTTTCGGGCGCCTTGTGAGTGATATTGGTCATCATCTCTATTCCTTTGCCATTAGTTGGTATATCTTATCGTTAACGAATTCAGCCGCGCAAGCGGGATATTATATGGCATTTGGCGGCATAGTCTATGTTGTATTAACCCCACTTGCAGGTGTTTTGGTTGACCGCCTTGACCGAATAAAGATTGTTTACATGACTGACCTTATTCGCGGTATCGCAATTCTGCTCGCAGGATTATTTATCTTATTCAAACCTCAATGGACCTTCGGCTCATTTTCAATCGATATGAATTTACCTTCTCATCAATTGGTGGTTTTATACATCACCGCCTTTATCTTTTCGGCAAATGGGGCTCTGTTCGCACCGGCTGTGACCGCGTCCGTTCCCTACTTGGTGAACGATGATGAACTGCAAAAAGCGAATAGTTTACATGCAGGGCAACAAGCCTTCATTTCCATCGTTGGTGCTTTAAGCGCAGGGATTTTATATGGAACTCTTGGGATTGGTTTTATCTTTATATTAACCAGTATTAGTTATGTAGGTTCCGCTATTTCTGAAATGTTTATTCGCACTCAAAGCCATGAGAAGAATCATCAAAAATTGACCTTATCCCTGGCATTCAAAGAGTTTGGTGATGGTTTTCGTTTCATCCTTCAAACGCAAGGAATGTTCGCATTTGTTTTAGTTGTTTTAACAGTAAATATGTTTGCGTCTCCGTTATTTGGGGTTGCTCAACCGTACTTTTTCAATCAAATTGTTCAAACAGATCCTATTTATTACTCTTTTGTTGGTCTGGCTTTTTCCATGGGTAGTATCGTCATGGCGATTTATCTTTCAGGTCGAGCGTCCCCTCCAAAAGTTTATCAACCCTTGCGAAGAGGTTTACTTGGATTTTCGATGGGTATTTTTTTATTAGGCATCATTGTTTTATCCTATACCGAAAACTGGCTCAGTTTTTGGCCGATGTATCTCCTCTTGATGGTTGTGTCTGTTAGTATTGGATTGGTGATAACTTCTGTAAATACGCCAATTGGTGTTGCCTTACAACGGTATGTTCCCAAAGATAAATTAGGACGCGTCAATGCTATTATTAATTTGTTAGCCCAAGGTATTATTCCTTTTTCAACTGCGTTAGCAGGGGTGATGATTGAACATCTTAATCTCGCCTTGTTTTATTTTATCGTGGCCATAGGAATGTTACTTACGACCCTAGCAGCCTATGCTTCCAAAACTTTAAAAGCATTTTAACGCTATTTCGCGACTGTATTTAATACAATTTTAATCATGAAAAAGAATATGTTAATTGGTCTTGCCTATGGTCGGCAATGTCGTGTTGTTGTGCTGGATTCCTGTGACATTGTTCAAGAAGTCACCTCCAAACACGGAACTAAACCCACGGCGTCTGCAGCATTAGGTCGATCCTTAAGTGCTGGATTATTGCTTGCAAGCTCGCTGAAATGTGAAGAAAAATACACGATTCGTTTATCAGGAAACGGGCCCATCCAAGAAATTGTCGTTGATGCGACCGCCAAAGGAACCGTTCGCGGCTATGTTTCCCACCCCCAGGTTCATCTTTCTCCCAAACCAAACGGTAAGCTTGATGTTTCTGGTGCCATCGGAACCCAAGGCTTATTAACGGTGGTTAAACATACGGAAAACGATTTAAACTTTACCGGCCAAACACCGTTTATATCCGGAGAAATTGCAGAGGATTTTACACATTATCTTGTCACATCCGAACAAATTCCTTCCGCAATGGGACTCGGGGTTCTTGTTCACCCTGATGAAAGCATCCTTGAAGCTGGTGGTTTTCTTGTTCAAGCATTACCGGGTGTTCAAGAATCAACCTTAGAAACCTTAGAAAAGCACCTCCCTCATGTGCCTACCATGACACAATTATTAAAGGATGATCATGATTTATTATCTCTCGCACAAAAAATCACGGGCGATGCACATTTTGAACCGCTTGAATCTCGTCATGTTCGCTTCCAATGCACGTGTTCATTAAAACGTACCGAAGAAACGCTGATGTTACTTGGTCAAAAGGAACTCGAATTGATGATTGCCGAACAACACGGTGCCGACGTCCATTGCAATTTTTGTAATGCACATTACACCTTTAATGAGACTGACTTAAAGAAGTTAATTCAAGAATTAAATCGTCATCTTGCTTAAGGCAACCGCAAGTTGACTGGCGACCTTGGCGTTATTAAAAACTAAGGCGAGGTTACTCTCAACCGATTCTCCGTGAGAAAGTGTTTTTAAGCGCGCCAGTAAAAAGGGTGTGAGTTGATAACCCGATATATTTTGTTCGTTTGCTTCATGAATCGCTTGTTGAATGAGTTTTTCGACGGCTTCTTTGGGGAGAGCATGCTCCTTCGGAATCGGATTCGCGATTAAGACACCTGTCCTTGTATCAATGTGGGATTGAATGGCTACCGTCCGTGCGAGTTCTTCCACGGATTGAACAGAACTTTTTAACACAATTCCTGAGTCCGAATAGTAAAAGGCAGGAAAGACCTGGGTTTGGTATCCGATCACAGGAACTCCCTTCGTTTCAAGATATTCCAGTGTTTTGGGTAAATCTAAAATAGCTTTAGCACCGGCCGAAACGACCGCAATCGGTGAACGCGTAAATTCCTCTAAATCACTTGAAATATCCATGGTTTGTTCCGCACCGCGATGAACGCCACCAATGCCGCCTGTTGCAAAGACGCGAATGCCAACCTCATGGGCAATCCACATCGTTGTAGCCACGGTTGTGCCACCAGAACGTTTTTGGGAAAGTACCGTCGACACATCTCGGCGCGAAACCTTTTCCACGTTTTTTTCTTGGGCAAGGGCTTCGAGTTGATGCTCAGTTAATCCAACATGAATCATCCCCTTTAAGAAGGCAATTGTGGCAGGAACCGCTCCATGATCACGAACAATGCGTTCAACCTTGCGCGCCATCGTTAAATTTTCAGGATACGGAAGTCCGTGCGTAATAATCGTCGATTCTAAAGCGACAATTGGGCGATGATGACGAAGTGCTTCTTCAACTTCCCGATGGAGGATAATCCAATTTTTCATCACTTTATTTTATACCGAAAAACCACGAAATAAACGTGGTGCCCATTTTTTAATGGCAAATAGCATGGCCACCGTCGCGCTCATCAAGACCAAAGTAAGAAAAAGATACCGTTGATAGGAGGGCCATGCACTGAACCATTGTGTATAAGAAATGACGAGGAATGCTGTCCAACCAATGCCACCCATTACACCAATTAAAGCGGCAAGACTTTGTTTAACTACTTCAACATCTTGTTGAAAATCGAATCGGGGGAATAACAGATTAACCCAATAATAAAAGGTACTTAAAAATATGACGAAAGCCCCGAGTAGGATCAACGTCATTACACCTTCCAAAAAAGGCACTCGGAAGACAAGGGTAAAGATAAGATGACTAATGATCAACACAGGAAATGTAATGAGAAGGTTAAAAAGAATTTTCCCCATTGATAAGGTCATGATGGATAAGGGTAAACTTTTGATTGTATTAATATTTTTTCCTTCTAACGATAAACTAACCGCTGGCGTATACACCGTAGCCATTGTAAACCCAACAATGGCAAACCAAAGACTTTCAACCGGAATAGGAATCTCTACTTGAATCGCTTGAATAATCATAGGAATATCGGGGATAAATAGTAATGCAGTCGACGCTAGTAGTAACATTAAAACCCCGAAACCCGTATTCAAAATATATATCGGAGAATGAATGAATCGTTGCCACTCCATCCCCAATAAATGCCGCCATAAAGAACGAGGTTGATAGTCAATCGCTTTTGCTAGTTGAAAGCGTTGATTGTTTTGAGTTTGGTTTAAACGATATAACCAGGGACTAATGAAAACTAAAACCGTCACCATCACACCCCCATGCGTCACAAAAAGGAGTAGAAAGGGAGTGAATTGATTTTGAAAAGCTGCGATCACCCATTGTTCAGGGAGATACCATTCAAAAAGGGGATTCGATGTCAAATTGTTATTCAATCCTTGCGTCTGTTGATACTGAAAAAACGTAAAAACAAGGAGAAATAAAATCATTAAAATGGACTGCAAAACTTTCGGATTCAGAAAACGAGAAACTAGGTGATAAATACCCATAGAAACCAGTGTTCCTGCTAGCATCCAGGGTAAAGGTAACATCAAAAGTGAGAGGATTCCGAAGACCCAACCACTCCATGGAACCGATGCAAAAAGACCATACACAAAGAGTATGGGGGTACTAAGAATCAGACTAAAGACCATGATGAATACATACATCACAGACCATTTTGCAAAAGTTAACGTGACTTTTTTAATCGGTAATGATCCAAGAAAATCAAAATCTTTGTAGGCAAAAAGTGAGCCTCTCGCTTGGAAAAAACTAAATAAAAAGGCGATGCCGATGACATAAGAAGCGACCTGTTGTAACAAGGGCGTAAAGTCATTAGAGGCTTGCAAAACTAAGGCGAGTTCATAATGTAAAAATCCTAACGAAAACGAAGTGACGCCAAGCGCATAGATCAAGAGAACGACCATCAAAATTTTTTTAAGAGGTGACTGAGAAATGGAGCGACCAAAAAGACGTTCTATACCAAATCGTTCTTTCAAAAAGACACCCAACAACCGCCAATACATTATAAACTTTCCAAAAATAACGCTTCGAGGTTCTTATCTTTCACGATGGTCTTTGTTTCCCCTTGCGCGATGATTTTTCCTTGTTTAATAATCGCAATTCGATTGGTAATTTTTTCAACGACTTCAAGGACATGGCTCGAAAATAAAATCATGCTGCCTTGCTGTGTCAGTTCTTTAAACATTTCTTTGAGTGTGAAGGCCGCTTTGGGATCAAGACCCACAAATGGCTCATCCAATAAAAGGAGTTTCGGTTGGTGAATCAACGCCGCAATCAAGGCTGCTTTTTGCTTCATCCCATGGGAATACGTTTGAATCGGCTGTTTTAGAGCAATTTCCATATCAAAACGTTGGGCTAATTCCCGAATATGTTGAACACGATGGTCGGCGGGAACGCCATAAATATCGGCGATAAAATGAATAAATTGTTGCCCGGTTAATGATTCATAAAGATCAGGGTGGTCGGGGATATAGGCTATTTGTTGTTTTACCTTTAATGGGTCTTTTGCCACATCGTGTCCAAAAAGGTTGATGGTTCCTTGGTTCAATTCGTGGATACCAGCAATGGCTTTAATTAGGGTGGTTTTACCCGCGCCGTTATGACCCACAAAACCGAGCATATCACCCGGTTGGAGTGTTAAATCAATGCTTTCTATCGCTTGTTTTTTTCCATCATAAGATTTGGTTGCATTGGAGATGACTAACATAATCTATAAAAGCCTTTCAATGTAGGACGTCAATTGTGCAGGTGGGAATACCGGACTAAAGCGTTTGACGATGCGCCCTTGTCGATCCACTAAAAACTTCGTAAAATTCCATTTAATATCCGCGCCAAAGAGTCCCGCTTTCCCCTTTTTTAACCAACGATAAAGAGGATGGGTATCCGGACCATTCACATTTAATTTTCCAAACGGTTTGAAGGAGTTTTTTAATTTTACTTCACAAATTTGCGCAGTTTCTTCATCGCTTTCTGGCGATTGATTCCCAAATTGGTTGCAAGGAAAATCAAGAATTTCCAAGCCCTTTTCATGATAGGTTTGATAAAGTTTTTCTAACCCTTGGTACTGTGGCGCTAATCCGCAATGAATAGCCGTGTTCACAATTAAAACAACCTTCCCTTTGTATTTATCTAAAGAAATGTGTTGTCCTAAGTGGTTTTGCACAGAAAAATCGTACAGTTTCATCGTTTTTACCTCAAGAATTATTATACGCTTTTCTTCGCTAACAAAATGGTTTTAACAATTTTTTTGTGGGCTTGGGGAATTGGAATCGAATCGATGTTATCGCGGTGAATCCATTGAATGTCCTTATCATCAAAATCGTCAACTTCTACAACATCCATGGTCCATTTTTGATGCGAAAATACATGAAAAAATGTATCGATCAATGTTTCATCTTGTTTTCTTTCTCGTTCAACTTGGGGCAACAAATACATACCTTCTAAAAGCGCATTTTTGGAAGGGATGAAGGCAAGATGATTATCTCGCCAAACAATGAAGGTAACAAACTTTCTTTGTTTGATTGTTATGACTTTATCACTGCTAGGTATGCGATGAATCAATCCTTCTTTCAACGCGACGCATTCGGTTTTTAATGGACACTTCTCACAAAGGGGTGACTGTGGTTTACAAATAAGAGCACCCAGTTCCATGACGGCTTGGGTGTAGATACGTGGGGTTGCTTGCTCGATGAAAGTTTGGTGGATTGAATGGATTTTTTTTCGGGTACTTGAGACGGAAGTATTTTCTTCAATTCCTAAAAGTCGGCTAATCACTCGAATCACATTACCATCCATCGCAGCATATGGTTGATTAAAGGCGATACTCATAATCGCACCCGAAGTATATTCACCCACCCCAGGAATCGAACGAACCTCCTGATACGTCGTTGGAAAAATTCCTTGGTGAACCTGAAGGAGATATTGGGCACCGAGATACAGCAATTTAAATCGTCGATAATAACCGATGCCTTGAACAAGGGTTAAGACGTCTTCAAGTGTCGCCTTTGCAAGCGATTCTATCGTCGGAAAACGGGTCATAAACCGAGCATAATACGGTAATACCGTTTCCATTTGTGTTTGCTGTAACATGACTTCACTCACCCAAATAGCATAAGGATTCTTCGTATGACGAAAGGGGAGATCACGTTGATGATTTTGATACCATTGTTCAAGTGCGCCAATATTCATATTTCTTAGTATAAATCGCAAGGGGATTTCGCGCATCACTTGGATGATTCTCGGTATAATAAACCTATGAAGAAAACCAAAGTTGTCATCGTGGGGGCTGGTTTAGGTGGTATGTCTGCCGCCATATCTTTAGCCGCGCACCCCCAATTTGAGATTACTCTCCTAGAAAAAAATACCCATTTAGGAGGGAAATTAAATTTAAAAGAAACCCAAGGCTTTTCTTTTGATTTAGGGCCCTCCATCTTAACGATGCCGCATTTGTTTGAACGTCTTTTCGTGATGCACGGCAAAGCGATGCAAGATTTCATCCCCATCGAACCCGTTCGTCCGCATTGGCGAAACTTTTTTGAAGATGGAACAGTCATTGATTTAACCCATAAAATCGACCATATGCTCGTGAATCAATCCTTATCACCGATGGATGTGGAGGATTTAAAACGATTTTACGCCTACACGGAACAAATTTATGAACTAGCAAGTTTTGTTGTCTTTGACAACCAACTCGAAAATACCGCTGCAGTCATCAAGAAAAAACCTTCGTTAAAACTATTTTTGAAAATGGATTATTTTTCCACGATGGATCAAGGGGTGCGTCGTTACATTAAAAACCCTTATATGATTGATATTTTAAACTACTTTATCAAATACGTCGGTTCCTCCCCTTATGATGCACCGGCCTTAATGAACTTACTTCCTTATATTCAATGGAAGTTTGACTTATGGTACGTCAAAGATGGGATGTTTAATATTTCTAGAGGTCTGAAAAAACTCATCGATACATTGCCACAAATTCAAATTAAATATCAAGCCGAGGTTCTCAACGTCACCAAACACGGTAACCATTTATCCCATGTTCATCTTAAAGATGGCACAACACTGGAAGCAGACATCGTCATTTCCAACATGGAAGCCATTCCTTTTTATGAAAAAATAACCAAAGAATCCTCGCGATTCATCCAAAAATATAATCAGAAGTTTCATCCAGCCTGTTCCGGATTCGCCTTGCACTTAGGAACAGATAAAGTCTACCCACAACTTGCCCACCATAATTTCTTTTATTCCAAGGATTCCAAAACCAATTTTAAAAATATCTTCCATCGGCATCGCCTTAATGAAGATCCGACGATTTATCTTGTCGCACCGATGCGAACCGATCCTTCTCAAGGCCCCAAAGGTGGCGATATCATCAAAATCCTTCCTCATATTCCTGTGATTGATCCTAAAAAACCTTTTACCCAAGAAGAATATGCCACCTATCGTGATCACGTGCTCACCAAACTAGAGCGGATGGGATTAACCGATTTACGCAAGCACATTGTCGTCGAAGAATTATGGGTCCCTGAAACGATTCAAGATATGTATAACTCGAACATGGGATCCATTTATGGGGTGGTTTCTGATCGTCGCCGTAACATGGGCTTTAAAATCCCCAAGAAATCCGTTCTTTACGATAATCTTTACTTTGTCGGTGGCTCGGTGAATCCCGGCGGAGGGATGCCGATGGTCGTCTTAAGTGGTCAACAAGTCGTGGATCAAATTTTACAAAATGACGCGTTAAAGATGATTAAGTAGCCGCGTAAATCGCAAACGGTTATACCGTTGTAACCAAATAAGCGGTAGATTAAATGCCAACGCGTACAACACCATAATAAGCGCGACCCACCAAACGTTAAAAATAAAGAAAACGAGACATGGAAAAATTTGGAGAACATGGGTAAATTCTGCCCGTCGTGTTTCAAGAATGAATGTTTCAATATAGTGTCTTTGCGTACTCGATAGTGATTTCTTTTTAAAACCTTCGTTAAAGATTGTCGCCCCATCCGGAATCCATTTTTTCCAACTACGAATACGAAGGCGTTGTGTAAAAAACGTACCATCTTGCTCGTACGCTTTTAAGCGATACATTCCTTGATCGTGTTGAAAATGGCGGTCGTTCATATGTAAAGTAATCTTGGAAATTCCGAGATGAAAAATCGGCCACAAAATGAGATTCAATATAAGCACCCAAAGATCCGGTAGTTCAAGTAAAGGAAAGATCGTCATAAATCAATTTTTCTTCCTTTCCAAGTAACACCTTTTTTTGATTTCTTCAGCAAACTGGAACGGACAAAAATAAAGACAAAAAACACAAGATAAACAGGATAAAGTACGAATGTAAGGATCGAAAAAGATCCCACTTTTCTGGACATGATCACGGTGATTAGTCCACCCACACCATAGCCAATTCCATACACGTTATCTTGCCACATAAAGGGGGCAACCCCACTTAAAACGAAGATAAATAGACCGGTAATCCACACGCTCACGAACGTCAGCATCCATCCCGGCATCAGACTCGCCCCGGACGCGAAATTTTTACTCCATCCTTCGATCAAGTCACGCCATCCGCCCTCATACATGCGAAACGAAATCATCGACTTTCCCCCGACTGCTCTAATGGATTTTCCTGTTTTATCTTGTAAGGCTCTCCCGAGGGCAATATCTTCAAGAATGGCATTTTTAGCAGCAGCATGACCTTCCATTTTCCAGTAATCCTCCGCGGCGATGATTTGACAAGGACCAAAAAAGGATTGCGAGGTGATGCGCTTTTGTAAGGGTGTAAACAAGCCTGTTGTCATCATCACGATGAGGTTGAAAAACAGCGAAAATTGTTCGTGAAATCTTCGAACACGGTGATAGGGTTGTACTGAAAGGGGCGCATCATTTTCGAAGTACAAGGATATCAACCGTGCGAGTCCACCTTTTTCGAATGATGTATCTGCATCCAAAAAGAGAAAATGGTCTCCTTGAGCTTGTTGAGCTCCTTGGTAACAGGCCCATGGTTTTCCTAACCAACCATGAGGAAGCGGTGCTGCAGAAATGACGTTAGCGCCATATTTTTTTGCTAATAATGCGGTTGCATCGGTAGAATGATCATCGACAACAAGTACTTCTTTAATGAGGGATTTTTCTGCTTGTAAAGAATTTAAAAGAGGTAGTAATCTTTTTTCTTCATTACGCGCTGGAATAATAATGCTTATTCGCGGCATTTTTGAAAATTCCCTGCTTTGAGCCTGTGGTATTTTCCATAATAAAAAGTAACCTGTGAACGTAAAGAGAAACGCAAGCCCAAAAACAAACCATGCAATAGTCATAGTTTTATTATCTCAAGAATAAAAGGAGATATCTCCGTAGATGAATTGGTATTCTTTAAAGGTTTCTTCAAGATCATCTTTGACGGATTTAAATTGTTCAAAAGATAAACCATAAACGATTAATTCTGGATGAAGTACTTCATCTATCGCCTTGATTAAAATCGTTGAAGAGTTGAGATTGAATTGATGAAGATGCGTTTTAATATTTTTAAATAGTAAGTGGTTTTTATCTGTAGGTTCTTGAAGGGGGTCTACGTGGATAAGACATTCAAACGCCATTTCCTGCGAGATTTTTTGTTCAATATCGTCAATCAAATTATGACTTTCAACCAAGCTTAACCGACTCGGAAGTTCGATATGAAAAGAAACATGCTGATGATAAGGACCATAATCGTGATACACCAAAGAATGCATCCCTTGAATGACCGGGTAGGTTTTAAGGATTACGATGATGCGTTCGCGATGTGTTTCTGACAATGGTCTTCCAAGCATATCCTTGGATGTTTTAATCGCCAAGCGAATCCCATTCCAGGCAATAATGATGGAAATAAGGACACTTAACCACCCCTCTATTGCCCATAGTGGAACATAAAATTCCAAAGCAAATCCGGCGATCATGATTATCCCAATAAAGACATCACCAAGGCTATCTAACGCAATCGCTTTTTCCGAGATACGTTTTGATACCTTAAATCGTGATCTGAAAAGAAGATACAACGCTAATTTCACAAGGACACTTAACGCAACGACGAAAAGAATAAAAGGTTGAGAGGTTCCATTTTTTGGAGAAAAAATAAGCGGTATCGCCTCTAGTAATAATTGAAGACCAACCATCGCCATAATCGTTCCGAGAATAAGTGCTGTGACATATTCCGCACGACCATGCCCTAGGGGATGATTTTCATCGGGTTTCTTAATTGAAACCTTGTTTCCAATGGCAAACAAAATCGAGCTAATCCAATCAAAGACATTATTAATTGCGTCCGAAATTAACACTAGACTTTGAAACAAAATACCAAAAACTAATTTCACACTAAAAAGCACTGCATTGGTCAACAAAGGGAGAAAAAAGAAAAGGTTTGTTTTTTTGTTCATCTTAACAACAATTTTAACCGAAAATGGCGTAAGATAATATGAAGGAGAACCCTTATGTTAGAAGCATTTCACGTTGGCATAATTGATATTGTTATTCTTGTTCTTGTCATACTTTTCGGACTTGGTGGATTTAAACACGGATTTTTTAAAGAAGTTGTTGGCATTGTTGCCCTTCTGGGAGCTGCTGCTTTAGCTTTCTTTCTTGCCGATCTTGTAAAACAAACCGCGATTGATAGTTTTCAAGTGGACGTGACCGTTTTCACACTCATTCGTGATATCTTCTCGGGAAACGCTGTGTATGAACAAGTCATTGATGGCAGTCAACCTAATGCACTTTCACTTTTAACAACCGGTCTCACTCAAATTGGGCTTCCCGCCTTGCTAGCATCCCCTTTAGCCTCAGTCTTAATCAATTTTAACGGAACCATTGGAGATGCCTTAGCAACCGCTTCAACCAATCTTGTGCTTGTCAGTTTAAGTTATTTATTAACCTTTCTGGTGGGATGGGTTTTACTCCTTTTTGTGGGCAAACAATTTGTCAAATTGTCAAAACAAAACGCGGTATTTAAATTTATCGATTCCCTTTTTGGATTTGTCCTTGGCGTGGGGCGTGCCGCCTTGCTTATTCTTATTATGTTCGGCATCGCGATTGCACTTTCCTTTGTCTTACCGGATATCAATACGTTCCTAGTTACTGACCTTGCCTTAGAATCGGATGCATTTTCCATTGGAAAATTCATTTATGAAAACATGGTTTCCATCTTTGGAAGCTTGCTGTAGAAAAAGAATTTAATCATCCATTAAACTTAACCATTATTGCATTTTGATTTTTTAGCTATTACTCAGTAGAAACCTTAAATTAATCAGGCTTTTCTCTATTAAAAAGTAAAAAAGAACGCGATAATAAATTAGACAAAACGTATAAAAATTTACCAAAAAGCATTACATTTAGTAATTAAAGCAAAAAACAGCATTTTTACGCTTTTTACACCAAAAATAGTGTAAAATAATTTCAATTTGAGGAAAAAATGATGAAAAATACACGATATTCACTTAACAAACAACTTGCCCAAATGCTTAAAGGTGGCGTCATTATGGATGTCTCTAATGTGGAACAAGCCAAGATTGCCGAAGCTGCGGGCGCAGTCGCTGTCATGGCCCTAGAACGTATTCCTGCTGACATTCGCGCCGCAGGAGGCGTAGCTCGTATGAGCGATCCGAAAATGATTCAAGAAATCCAAGCGGCTGTTAGTATTCCTGTGATGGCTAAGGTTCGCATTGGCCACTTTGTCGAAGCCCAAATTCTTGAAGCATTAGACATTGATTATATTGATGAGTCTGAAGTGTTAACGATGGCAGATGATGCTCATCATATTAATAAACATAATTTTAAAGTTCCTTTTGTCTGTGGTGCAAAAGATTTGGGTGAAGCCTTACGAAGAATTTCCGAAGGTGCCTCGATGATTCGTTCCAAAGGCGAAGCGGGAACGGGGGATGTTGTCCAAGCCGTTCGCCATATGCGCGCCATTTCTCAAGAAATTCGTCGGATTCAATCCCTTGATGAAAGTGAATTATTCCGTCTCCAAAAAGAATGGGGTGTTTCCCTCGATTTAATTCAATATGTCCACAAAAAAGGGAAACTTCCGGTTGTTTTATTCTCCGCGGGGGGTGTTGCCACGCCTGCTGACGCCGCGTTAATGATGCATTTAGGTGCCGAAGGTGTATTCGTTGGTTCGGGAATTTTTAAGTCGGGCGATCCGAAAAAGCGCGCCGAAGCCATTGTAAAAGCGGTTACCAATTTCCGTGATCCTAAAGTCCTACTTGAGGTTTCTCGCGACCTTGGAGAAGCTATGGTTGGTTTAAACGAAGACCAAATTAATATTCTCATGGCCGAAAGAGGAAAATAGTCCTTGCGTGTTGGGGTCCTCGCCGTACAGGGTGCCTTCGTTGAGCATATTCGTGTTCTTAAACGCTTAGGCGTGGATGTTTTTGAAATTAGACAACTCAAGGACCTTGATCAACGTATTGACGGCCTTGTTTTGCCGGGTGGCGAAAGTACAACCCAAT
>JALRKT010000016.1 GCA_023268805.1 Bacilli bacterium | reverse complement strand
TTTGTCCTAAAGGAAAACCAATGACCGTACACACAAGGACAGAACTTCCTTCCAGTTCTTTGGCAGCAAGGGGAATATAATGCGGTTGAATACACACCGATGCAAATCCATGAGTTTTTGCTTCCTCACATAAAGTGATAATGGCGCTCGCAGACGCATCTTGTTTCAGTAAGGTATGATCAATATAGGTTGCTAAGTTTTTCATGGTTCCTCCGAAGAAAAACGCCCGTGAAGGGCGTTTACATACTTATTGAGCAGCTTTTGCTTTTTTCGCTTTTTTAGGAGCTTCTTCCACAGGAGCAGCTTCGGGTTGATTGACCACGAGCACTTGCTTCTTGCCATAGAAACCACATTTTGGGCAGACACGGTGCGAACGAATTGTTTGTCCACAGTTAGCACAGGTGATTAAGCCTGACACCGTGAGTTTGAAATGCGAGCGACGCATTCTTTTTTTAGTTTTTGACGTGCGATGAAATGGAACGGCCATACAATCACCTCCTTGAATACCTTGGTAATTATAGATAGAAAATTGCGGTTAGTCAATCAAAAACACTATTCGCCTTCGTGTTGGATGAAGGGAACATTCTTTTGTGCCTTCATCGTTTGATAAAGCGAGGCGGAGATGAGTCCTTCTTGTTGAAGGCTTTGAATAAACGCATCGCGAGAAAAGGAGAAATAATGCGGTAAACAACGTTTAATACGATCGGTTAAATGGGCATAGCTCGGACGTTTCATTTTCCGATCAAATAAACTGACCTTCACATCCAATCGCCCTTGCCGGTTAATAATAAAAATCATGCGATAGTCCGGATGATAAAAAGCGCGCGAGGTCGCATCTTCCACTTCTAAATCCACCAGGCAAGAAAAGGAACTTTGATACAAGGCATACCCATACGCATCAAAGGCATCGATGAGCGACGTCGAAGGATCATCGCGCAACGTATTGTAAGGATAATCATAAGTTTTATCGGGTTCATAGGCATAAATGTAATTCATCGTTTGGTTGAAAAAAGGTAAATAAAATGTTTTATCATCCCATTGAAAGGCAAAGGGAAGTTTTTTCCAATCTAAATAGGCATCGCGAATCCAATGATGTTTAATGCGCCCATGTTGTTGCAAGGATTGTTGCCCCATTTCATCCAAATAACGATCAATGGTTCGTTTGTTGAGTAATCCACGTAATAAAATATTTGCTCGGGTTAAGGTAAACGCATCTTCTAAATTGAAAAAAGGTCGGAACGCATCCATCGATAATAACATGGCCCGATGTTTTAAAAAGAACGTATATTCAGGGGATTTTGCCAGTCGACGACGTTTGGCACGTTTATTGAGTAAGGTAAATAATTTCATACGTGCGCTCCGAGGGTAAGATACGATAAACCGACTATCACCGCGGTTTCCGTCCTTAAAATTCGCGGCCCTAACGTCAAGGGTTGATACCCTTTTGCCTTGGCGGCTACCACTTCTTCGGGGTGAAATCCCCCTTCAGAACCAATCAGTAACGCCACCCGTGTACCAGGTTGAAATTGGAGAGTAGATGCCTTGACCGGGGTATCAAGATCATGCTCGGAGGCGATGAATTTGACATCAAATGGAAGGTCAATGGCTTTATCAAAGGAATAAAGACGTTCACACGTCATCAATCGTAAGCGTTTACTTTGCATGGAAGCCTCTTTGATAATCGCATCATGACGGTCTTGTTTTTGTTTCATGTCCGCCTCGCGCCAACGCACCACTGAATAATGGGATTGTAAGGCAATCACTTCATGGACACCCATTTCGACAGCTTTTTGGAGGACAAAACTCCATTTATCTCCTTTAGGGACAACATAAAGTAACGTGAGGTGGAAGGGGAGTTCTCGTGATTCTTTTTTGGTTTCAAGCGGTTGTATGACAAATGGTTGAAGAGAAGCAATCTTCATGACGGTCACCAATTCATCATGAGCAAGCTCAATCGTTTCTCCCACTTTAAGACGTAATACGCGCAAGGCGTGATGCTTGTCCGCTTCAGAGAGCGTGAGCGTTTGACCGATGGTTTCGGCAAAAAAACGGTGCATTAACCTAACAGTTCTCCACGTTCGTCTCGGGCATCCGGATTCAATCCATAATAGCCAGCAAGGATGAGGTGGATGGCCCCGGCAAGGATCATCAAACTAAGTTGCAAGGAAGGTAAGAAAAAACCAAGCGTCGCTAAAATGACGCTTAAACCAATCAACAAAAAACCTCGTTTGACATAACCTAAATAAAAAAAACCAAATCCCAGCATGCCAAAAAGGAGGTGAAGCATCACCACGAGGCGACGATGTTTTAAGCGAACGAGTTCGATTTTATCTTGGACGGCGAGATAGGTCGCTGTATGGTCGTTGGAAGCAGGTAATTTTTCTAATGTAGACGTATGACAAACTGGACAAACGGTCGCAGAGACTGCCAGTAAGGTTCCACATTTTTGGCACGTTTTTTGCATGCCTCTATTATAGATTAATTTCCAAAGAAGCGTTTGAATTTTTTGAAAGGATTATCTTTGTCTTCAGCTTCCTTTCGGAACGATTCAAGCAAGTCTTTTTGCTTACGCGTAAGCGAAGACGGTGTTTCGAGTCGAAGATGAATGTAATGATCGCCAGGGGCATTGCCACGGAGGTCTTTCACCCCTTTGCCTTTAACTTTTAAAATTTTATCGGGTTGGGTTCCTGCAGGAACGTCCACACTAATATCCCCATATACGGTCGGCACATCAATCGAGGTTCCTAATGCCGCATCGATGAATGAGAGTGGGACTTCCATGTGAATATCATTGCCTTCGCGTTTGAAATGGGGATGTTTTTCAATGACAATTTCAATGTATAAATCACCATTGGTGCCCCCTTCATGACCACGTTCACCTTTATTGGGGATACGAATTTGCTGACCGGCATTAATTCCCGCAGGAATGGTGACATCGATCGTGGTTTTCACGTGGTTGTATCCTTTGCCTTTGCACGTTTGGCAAGGTGTTTTAATGATTTTCCCTTTACCTTTACACGTTTCACAGACAACTTCGGTTTCCATCATGCCTAAAATTGTTCGCTGACGAACACGTTGGCGTCCTGAACCACGGCAGGTGGAACACGTTTCAACATCACTACTCGAGCGCGCACCCGACCCCGCACACGTGGTGCAGCTTTCATCGTATTCAATAGGGAGCGTTGCTTTTTTTCCTAAAATGGCATCCATAAATTGAATGCGGTAACGAACTTGTGCATCCGCACCCCGTTGGGGTCCAGAGCGTGCGCGTCCGCGACGTGATCCTCCCCCAAAGAAGGACCCAAAAATATCGCCTAAATCGACATCCTGGAAGCCAGAGAACCCACCAAAGCCACCGCCTTGGAACGGATTTCCTCCGGCTTGTTGATCAAAGGCGGCATGACCAAATTGGTCATACGTTGCGCGTTTTTGGTCATCATACAGCACATCATAGGCTTCTTGAACTTCTTTAAACTTGACTTCAGCATCCGCGGCCTTATTGACGTCAGGATGAAATTGCTTTGCAAGTTTACGGTAAGCGGATTTAATCTCATCCTTACTTGCCGATTTACTCACTCCTAAAACGTCATAATAATCGCGTTTATTGGCCATGAAATTGTCCTATTTCTTTTCGGTGAAATCGGCATCGATCACATCATCATCCTTTTTATCGGATGAAGAAGGTTCGCTGGTGCCTGCATCGCCTTGGGCGGCCTGATATTGGGCCATCACTTCGGCGGCTTTTTCAAGTTCAGAAATTTTGGCTTTTAATTTGTCATAATCATTGTCTTTGATGGCTTGTTCGAGTTCTTCTTTGAGCTTGACGGTTTCTTCTTTTTGTTTGGCGTCAATCTTATCGCTTTTTTCTTCTAAGGTTTGATTGATGCTATTAATGAATTGTTCTGCTTTGTTCTTCAATTCCACTTCTTCACGACGTTTTTCATCGGCTTCCTTGTTGAGTTCCGCTTCCTTGACCATGCGATCAATTTCTTCTTTGCTTAAACCGGTGGTACCCGAAATGGTAATTTCTTGGTTTTTACCCGAATCTAAGTCTTTGGCAGCGACTTTCACAATCCCGTTAACGTCAATGGAAAAGGTGACTTCAATACGCGGTTCCCCACGACGGGCCGGTTTAATGCCTTCGAGTTTAAAGTGACCGAGGAGTTTATTATCACGCGCCATTGGACGTTCACCTTGATAGACCATGATATCGACAGCAGGTTGATTATCAGCCGCCGTCGAGAAAACTTGACTCTTCGTGGTTGGAATCGTTGTGTTGCGTGTGATTAATGGGGTCATGACTTCACCCATCGTTTCAATCCCTAAGGTTAACGGCGTAACGTCGAGTAAGACGACATCTTTGACATCCCCGGAAATGACGGCCCCTTGAATGGCCGCACCCACCGAGACGGCTTCATCCGGATTGACGGAGTAATTGGGATTTTTCCCTAAGACTTTTTTGACAAGTTCTTGGACGGCAGGCATACGAATCGAACCCCCGACCATGAGAATTTCGGAAATATCGCCCGCGGTCAATTTCGCGTCAGCTAAGGCTTTACGAATGGGTTCTTCGGTACGACGGAGTAAATCTTTGGTCATGTCTTGGAACTTGGCCCGGGTTAATTTGCCTTCGAAGTTAATCGGTCCATTCGCGTTTTGGCCAACGAACGGTAAGGAAATCGTGGTTTCCACCATCGAGGAAAGTTCAATTTTTGCTTTTTCTGCAGCATCTTTAAACCGTTGTAATGCCATTTTGTCGGCTAAGGTGACACCAAATTGTTGTTTGATTTGATCTTGAATCCATTTGACGATTTCATGATCCCAGTCATCGCCCCCGAGGTGGTTGTCCCCGGCCGTAGAAATGACTTCAAAGGTCCCATCGCCAATATCAAGGATGGAGACGTCGAACGTTCCTCCTCCTAAATCGTAAACGAGGATTTTTCCAGTTTTTTTGCTTTCTAAACCATAGGCAAGCGCGGAAGCGGTTGGTTCGTTAATAATACGAACCACTTCTAACCCGGCAATTTGCCCGGCATCTTTGGTGGCTTGACGTTGTGCATCGTTAAAGTAAGCAGGAACGGTAATGACCGCTTTTTCAATTTTTTGACCTAAGGAATCTTCCGCATATTTTTTCATGTAGGCTAAAATTTTTGCGGAAATTTCTTGCGGTGTAAACGATTTGTTTAACGCATTAACTTTCACTTTTTGATCCGTACCCATTAAGCGTTTAATCGATAAAATCGTGTCAGGATTAATGACGGCTTGACGTTTGGCCGCATCCCCGACAATTTCTTCGCCACTTGCTTTGAAGGCAACCACGGATGGGGTGGTGTTTTTGCCTTCAGGGTTTGGGATGACTTTGACTTTGCCATCCGCTTGGACATAGGAAACGACCGAGTTGGTGGTTCCTAAATCGATTCCGATAATAATTTCTTTTGCCATAATTTTTTCTCCTTTATTTAAGCGGCATTTTCGCCGTTATTTTCTTTGGCTTCTTGTTTTGGTTCCGGCTTTTTGGAAACCGTAACGAGGGCGGGTTTAACGACCCGGTCATGAAGTTGGTAACCGGGCGATAAAATCTTCATCACGCGGTTGGGTGGCCCTTCATCTTCCACCGTATCCAACGCATTCATTGTTTTGACATCAAAGGCATCACTAAGTTTGATCGGAATGACTTTGACGCCTTCCGCTTCAAGTGCTTGCTGGATTTGGTTATAAATATATTCAAATCCAACCAGATAGTTTTTGACCTTGGGATCTTCCACCGGGTTTTTTAACGCGATATGGAAGGCATCGAGGGCAGGAATGAGTTTATCAACAAAGCCTTCGGCCCGATAACGCAATGCTTCAAAGAACGTTTTTTCTTGCGATTTACGGAGGTTATCCATATCGGCATACGCCATGGCATGTTTATTTTTCCATTGATCAACTTCGGCTTTGAGAAGAACAATTTGTTCTTCAAGGGTTGGTTCTTTGGGGGTTGTTTCAGGGGATTCTGGAACGGTTTCGTTCACTCTTTCTTTTTCTTTTTCTTTCTTTTTCATCGTTACTCCTTCTTTTCCAGGTTTTGAAAGTATTTTTCAAGCATGGTGGTCACATATTCTAAGGCCGATAAGACGCGATCATAATCCATGCGTGTTGGGCCCAGAATGGCAATTTGACCTTCTTTTTCTCCCGGCATTTTGACCCGACTTGAGATTATCGACACGTCGGATTTTTGCCCTTCACCTTGACCGATTTGCACGGAGAGTGATCCATTGATTTGTCGAACTTCTTTCATGAGACGTGGGGATTCAAGTAACTGAAGCAAATGACGTAATTTTTCGGCATCGTTGGCAAATTCGGGTTGATTAAATAAATCGGATTGCCCATAAAGTTTTAAGCGTTCACTGGCAAAGTTGATAAACGCTTGGAAGAACGCTTGATAAATGACATCGTGTTCTTGAATGTAGTCTTGTAAAATCGGTTTAATGGCATCCATCTTTTCAACCAACTGACTCACTGGGGTGCCCTTAAGCCGGTTATTGACCATCGTCACGCATTCGGCGAGTGATAGTTTGTCAATCGATTCAGGAAGGACGAAGGTTTTATTTTCAACAAACCCAGAATCGGTGATAAAGACCGCGGTTGCTGAATTGTTGTCTAGCGGGGTAATTTGAATGCTAATGAGTTTTTCTTGTGAGGCATTCGGTCCTAATACAACCGAGGCTAAATGCGTCATGTTGGCGAGAATTTCGGTACTCTTTTGAATGACTTCATTCACGGATTGCATCTTTTGCGACAAGATCGTTTGTAATTGAAACTTAATGGTTTCATCGACATTCCGATTGCGTAGATGATCGACGTAGTAACGATACCCTTTTGCTGAAGGAATTCGCCCCGACGACGTATGCGTTTTTTCAAGCAGTCCATCGTTTTCAAGCGCAAGCATTTCATTACGAATCGTGGCAGAGGAATACGGGAGTTGATACGTATCAATTAACGTTACTGAACCGACCGGAGAGGCGGTTTTAATGAAGTGTTCTACGATATGTTTTAAGATTTGATCACGTCGAGAATGTTCCATATGCCTCCTTGTTATTAGCATTAAAGCACCTTGAGTGCTAAAAGTATTATAACAAGGATATTAGCACTGTCAATAATGAAGTGCTAAATTTTTGTTTTTGTGAGTTCAATCACTACGTAATCAAGGAGCATCATGCCTTCGAAGGTGGCAAAGCATCGAAGAGAATCCACGACAAGTAACTTCTTTTCAACGAGTTTTTGAAGCGATTCTGCAAACGCTTCTTGGAAGGGCTCGTGAAAACGTTGGGCAAAGGAAGTTAATAAAAAGCCTTCTTTCATCCGTAAATTCAACATCAGATATTCAAACATTTCCATACTGGGGGTGAGTTGTTCTTCTTGACCCATCCACTCACCCTCGAGGTAGCGTTTCATACTTTTGGTATTCGTAAAGCGACGGGGATGAAGATATCCCGATGCTCCTAAACCAATTCCGAGATAATTTTCATCGCGCCAGTACGTTTGATTATGACGAGAATACGCGCCATGACGTGCAAAGTTACTCACTTCATAACGTTCATAACCTTGCTTTGTTAACGTCTGGTAAATCGTTTCATAATGGCCACGCGAGACCTCATCGGTTGCTTGACGGACGCCCCGTATGCCAAACACGGTTCCTGGATGAACGGTCATGGCGTAGGTGGAAATATGATCGACATCCAGTTTTAAAAACGCATCTAAATCACGTTGGAGTTGATCATCACTCACGTTGGGTAAATCATAAATTAAATCAATATTGATGTGCTTAAACCCAACCCGTTTCGCCATGGCAATGCCTTCGACAATGTCGTATGCGGAGTGATGACGGTTTAAACCCACCAGTGCCGATTCATCAAAGGTTTGCACCCCAAAGGAAAGGCGATTGACCCCAAAACGTTCAAACAAGCGTAATTTTTCTTCGGTGGTGCTTTCAAAATTACATTCAATCGTCCATTCTGTCTGGGCATGACGACGCGAGGAAAGCGCTTCTAATAAGGGCATCCATTCGGAGACGGTCAACGCAGATGGTGTACCTCCGCCAATAAAAATCGTGTCAAAAACGGTGAAAGGATACGATTCAAGTTCGCGAAGGACCATATGAACATAATCCAAGGTAATTTTTGGATTGGTCAGCATTTTTGTGAAATCACAATAATGACAAATGTGATCACAAAAGGGAATGTGAAGGTAAAGAGCTTTAGCGTTCAACTTTTTTTGGAGAGGAGGAACGACGTTTGGTCGTGGTTTTTTTGGCGGTCGTTTTTTTGGCGATTGGTTTTTGGGTCACTGGTTCTTTTGGTTCTGAGGCTTTTAAAGGTTGATCAAGGGGGACTAAAACACGTTCAAGTTCTTCTTTCGCTGCCGTTTTGGGATCGACTTTCTTATTATCCCAAGGCGCAGGATAAAACGTTTTGCGAATGTAGTAAGCGACAAAACCAACCGCACCAAAAATCGCGAGTAAGAGCAAGATATCAAAGGCACCATTTAACGACGACATGAAACGTAACATACATTAATCTCCTTGGGGGGTGTACACATACTTATTTTTGTATTGTTCTTTACGATAATACCCTAATTCCACTAAATGTTCCATCGACGTTCGCGCGGTTTCATACGCACATCCCATCAATGTTTTAAACTGGGCAATCGTATAAAACTTCCCTTTTTCGCGATGGCGAGCGTAAAAATACGCTTCTGCTTTACGCATACTTGGGTGGGTTTCTAATAATGAGGTTTGATAACGATTGGCATCGATTTCTTGATGAACACTTGGGCTAATAAGTTCGGAAGGAAGATGGGTGACGAGCGGAGAAGGATCCGGTTGACGTTGTTCCTGTTGTATAACCTCAATCTGGGTTTGCATCCACTGGTTCAGCATCACGTGGATAGCGTCTTCAAAAATTGGAAGTAAAAACATGACAAAATAGGTCACATCTTTCGTTTTTTGAACTTCTTGACAGATGGAGGAAAAGGCGGGAGCATCCATCACCCCTTCGATAGGAAGATAGGCGGCAAGACTTTCCCATCCTGATTGCATCAAAATGTTTTTACACGTGAGCACACTCATTTCGTCATTAAAGCTTTCAAAAGGTTTGACATAATCCACATAAAAACAGGCAATCATTGCTACCAAAAGGGATGAATAGGACGTATTTTCTACATACTGTATCAAGGTAGTCATTAAAGATTCAATTTGGGGATATGGTGCGGCTTCATAAATACGCGCCACGAGACTTTTTGGGCGATCGGTCAATTCTTTTTCTCGGTAAAAACTCGGCAAGTTATCGGTTCCATGGAGATGGGTTAACATCGCCAAAATCCATTCTTCATTCAACGGTGACATCCGTTTTTCTACACTCTGCGAAAGCGCGTGAAAATAATGTTGAACGACATCAAAACCAGGTTCTTCAATCGGTTTTTGATCGATGATATAGCCGAGTTTACGTTCTGAGGTTGAGGCTCCATACCGTTTGGCAAGGGGTTGTAAGACAGGAATAAGAAATGCTTTTTGTTCGGAAGTAAAGTTTGTGAAGGCGTTGGCTTTTTGGATGCGACCCAACGCTTTGAGCATCAACCGTTCTAAGCGATGAATGCGTTCCAATAAGGATGGGGTCAAAATCAACCTCAAAGGTTGTTTATCAATGCTTGTTAAGCGTAGGACACGTTCAAAGGATTGGCGATACGCTTCAATCGTTTGCCAAATGGGTTCGACCACCGACGTGCCTAAAGCACGAGCAACATCAGCTTTGGTTGCATAGGTTTCTTCGGTAAAACGAATCGCTAAATCTGCTACAGGCATACCCGTACTATACCATAACGGAGAAATAAATAGTAGAAAATTAGTAGATTATGTCTTTTTAGTCGTCAATGGATAAAACGGTCATAAACGCTTCTTGAGGAACTTCGACAGAACCGATGTTTTTCATGCGTTTTTTTCCTTCTTTTTGCTTATCTAAAAGTTTCCGTTTACGGGAAATATCGCCCCCATAACATTTCGCTAAGACATCTTTACGCATGGCTTTAATATCCGTGCGGGCAATGACTTTGCCATTAATCGCCGCTTGGACAGGAATTTCAAATTGTTGTCGGGGAATAATTTCTTTGAGTTTTTCGACGATCACCGACCCGCGAGCATAGGCAGAAGGTTTATGAACAATCGTGGATAAAGCATCAATCGCTTCCGCATTCAAAAGAATGTCCATTTTCGCTAAGTTGCCCACTTTATAATCTGAGAGTTGATAATCAAAGGAAGCATAGCCTTTCGATAAACTTTTCAATTTATCAAAAAAGTTATAAACGACCTCGGCTAATGGAATTTCGTAATGAAGAATCATTCGCGTTTCATCCACATACTCAAGGTCAGTGTAAATGCCGCGACGGGCTTGGCATAGTTCCATGAGATTGCCGACATAATCTTGGGGGGTTGTAATCATCGCTTTGACATACGGTTCCGCAATTTCTTTAATCAGTGTGGGATGAGGTAATTTACTCGGATTATCAAGCGTAAGCATCGAGCCGTCATTGAGGTGAACGTGATACACAACCGAAGGTGCCGTCAGAATTAAATTTAACTGATATTCGCGTTCTAAACGTTCTTGAATGACGTCCATATGTAATAAACCTAAAAAACCACAACGAAAACCAAAACCAAGCGCTTGTGAGGTTTCTGGTTCATATTGTAAACTCGCGTCCGATAAGGCTAACTTCGCTAAAGCATCTTTTAGGTCGGTATATTTTTTTCCATCCACAGGGTATAGACCACAGAAAACCATCGGGTTCATATGGCGATACCCCGGTAGAGGCTGTGGTGTGGGCTTATCCGCAAGGGTGACAGTTTCCCCCGATCGTACATCTTTAATATCGCGAATTTGGGCAGCAAGATAACCGACTTCCCCCGCGCGAAGAATGTCTTTTTTTTCTTGATTCGGTCGGAAGATACCAAGTTCGGTAACATCATAGGTTTTTTGACTCGACATGAGTAAAATTTTATCCCCTAATTTAACCTGACCTTCCATGATGCGAATTAAAATGACAACCCCACGATACGCATCATAAAAAGAATCAAAGATGAGCGCTTTTAATGGGGAATCAAGTTGACCACTGGGAGCAGGAATGGCAGTGATAATCCGTTCGAGAACATCATCCACCCCGAGTCCGGTTTTTGCCGAGATCGGAAGTGCATCGTCTGCATCAATCCCAATACGACGCTTTATTTCGACTTTAACACGTTCAGGATCCGCCGAGGGTAAGTCGATTTTATTAATAATGGGAACAATGGCTAAGTCGTTATCAACGGCTAAATACACATTGGCGAGTGTTTGGGCTTCAACACCTTGGGAGGCATCGACAACCAGTAACGCCCCTTCACAGGCCGCTAGGGAACGAGAAACTTCATAGGTGAAATCCACGTGTCCAGGCGTATCAATTAAATTAAAGGTATAAAGTTGACCGTCTTTGGCCACATAATCAAGCGTGACCGTGGTGAGTTTAATCGTAATCCCCCGTTCCCGTTCTAAATCCATCGAATCTAAAAGCTGGGCTTTCATTTCCCGTTTGCTGAGCGTCCCGGTCATTTCAATAAGTCGGTCGGCTAGGGTGGATTTACCATGATCGATGTGTGCGATGATGGAGAAGTTACGTATATTTCGTGCGTTATAGCCCATAATTACTTAGTAATCATACCGATTTTTAGGGGAAATTGCTACTGTTTGTCTTGGGCAAAGAACGCATGTACGGTATCCAAACATTCATCCGGTGACAAAATCACATCATAGGTTGGATAGCGTTGAAAAATCGGTTGGTAATCCGGATGTAAATACCGGGCATCGAGCAGTAAGGCTACGCCACGATCTTCTTCCGAACGTATGACCCGACCCAGTGCTTGTAAAACTTTATTCATCGCAGGATAACCATAGGCAAATTGAAAACCATGTCGCGCTTGATCATCAAAATATTTCACCATCAAATCGCGATGAAACGATAATCCCGGTAAGCCAACCGAAACGATGGCTACGCCGATAAGGCGATCAGCGACTAAATCAATCCCTTCGGAAAAAACGCCGCCTAAGACGGCAAAACCAATCGTCGTTTTTTGGGGTTGATGGGTAAATTTTTGTAAAAAAGCGTCTCGTTCTTCGAAGGACATGCCTTGATGCTGACCAAGCACTTCGGTATGATCTGGCGTATGGAAGGCAGCCTTCACCGCTTCTAAATATTGATACGAAGGAAAGAAAAATAAGTAATTACCGAGTTTTCCCGTAATGAACTGTTCTAAATAAAGGGTCACTTCATGGATGGTGTCCAGACGTTTTTTTAACGTTGTTTGCACGCGACTGGCAATCATAATGCGAAAGTTTTCTGGTCGAAAGGGGGAGGGTAATTGCAAGACCGGATCGGTTGATTCTGCCCCCAGCATCGGCAAATAATACGACAATGGCGATAAGGTCGCTGAAAAGAATACTGCGCCTTTGAGTTGTTGACTGATGCGACGAAGATGATGCGAAGAATCTAAACAAAGTAAGGTTAGCGTCGGGTGCTCGCCATCCTGCGTCATCGTGTACACATAATGATCATCATATAACTCCACCATGCGGGAAAAGCGTAAGCATTTAAAATACGCATCCATCATCGTTTCGGGGAACGAGGCTTGCATGGCTTTCATTTCCGCTTGGGCGAGTAAAAGAAAATCATTAAGACGATTCAACCAGGTTTTAGGGGAAGGAATAACACACGGTAAGGTGGCTTCTTTTAACAAAATCATCCATTGTTTTTCGAGTTTTTGAATCGCCTGTTTCAGGGGTTTAGAAAACGTGCCTTTGTGCATCTTCTTGAGTTCGTGCATCATCGCATCGGTAAACACACTGGAATACATGTCGCGACTGCGTTCGACAAGGTTATGTGCTTCATCCACGAGGACCGCATACCGTTCCGGATGGGCTTCAAAAAACCGACGCAAATAGGCGGAAGGATCAAATAAATAGTTGTAATCCGCGATGACCACGTCGACAAATAAACTTAAATCCAGGGAAAATTCAAAAGGTTCCACCTGATGTTTTTCCGCATAAAAATGAATGGTTTCTAAAGTAAAGGAGGAAGCATGATTGAGGGCATCGTGTAAGGCATCTTTAATCCGATCATAATACCCACGGGCATACAAGCAATCATCGGGATTGATTTTACCCCGAGGGCAAAAACTGGCTTGATCTTTCGCGGTAATGACTAAATAACGTAAATGCGGAATTTGGATTTGCAACCGTTCACATGCTTCCACCGCGGCTTGTTTTCCCGAATTTTTCGCGGTGAAATAAAACACTTTTTCGAGGTGATTCCCCAGTTGTTTGACAAAGGGAAATAAGGTGGAAATGGTTTTACCAATGCCGGTTGGGGCTTCCACAAAAAGTCGCCCCCCTTGTTGGGCTACGCCATAAACATATTTCGCAAGTTCTCGTTGCCCATGACGAAAGTTTTTAAAAGGAAATTGTAAGTCCTTAACGGCTTCTTTTAAATCGTCTTGATGTTGCAGGAGCGGTTGATAAAATTCATAAAATTCGTCTAACACACGAGATACATCATGCTCCACTTCTTCAGGGGTAAACATGTAGGTTTTTCGTAGCGTATCTTTATTCGTTTGATGCGCGTAGTAAAGGTCAATATGAATCGTGGTAAAAGCATGGGACTTTAAGTACATCCACGCGTAAAAAAGCGCTTGACCTAAATGCCAAGGTTCATGTTGCGCATGAAACGTTTCTAACGGGGCAACCGTGGTTTTAATTTCTTCGATGTGAAGACCATCCTCTGCTTCATACAAGCCATCGGCACGTCCGGAAATGGCGAAGGTTAAATCCCCTTTCGTCCAAGAGGAATGAAGATCAACTTCGGCTTGATATCCCGGCTGAGCATGTTCACGTTGGTATTGGAGATGCATTTTGGAGCCTTCTTGCATCGTCGAACGATTAAAAATGCGACTGTCTAAGTCGCCCGTTCGTAAAATTAAATCCACGATATCGTGGACGGATACGTCCAACGTACGTTTCATCGTTTTATTGGACACATCGACCTACCCAATGAGCATAGCCATGGGCGATCACCGCAACGGGTTGACGTGTTTTTCCTTCAAGTTGCACGGTTTTAATACAATAAACCGCCCCCTGACCTTGAAGACGTAAGCCGGTTGGTTGAAGTTCAAGGATCGTTCCTAACGGATGAAGCATCGTCCATGCGTCCACGGTCACATCAAAGAGTTTTAATTTTTTTTCATCAAGAAGAACATACCCTCCAGGTTTTTCGGATAATGCTTTGACCCAGCCAAGAAAGCGTTGGGGTGGCAAAGTTAAATCCAAATGTTCTTGGTCTTTTTTAATAAGAGGCGCAAAGGTTACCTTTGAGGCATCTTGTGGTATCGGTTTTAATTGATCGGAAATCAACAAGGGAAGTTGCTTTAAAATGAATGCTTGCGTGACCTTAGAAAATCGTTGAAGGAGCGAAGTATAGGTGTCATTGTCATGAATCGGAATGATTTCATGGGCCAGCATGTCCCCAGCATCCATGGCTAGAACCATTTTCATCAACGTCACACCGGTTTCTTGAAACCCTTCAATAAGCGCGTAATGAAGGGGAGAAGCACCGCGTAGAAGCGGCAATAAACTCCCATGGAGGTTATACGCACCATATTTGGGAAGATCTAACACGGCTTGTGGGACAATTTGGCCATAGGCAAGCGTGAGGATATAATCGATATCTAACGAAAGAATTTCTCCGGGATCTTCTTTAATTTTTTTCGGTTGAAAGACAGGAATACCATACTGTTCTGCGAGACGTTTGGTCGGTGGTTTTTCCAGGGTTTGATCCCGTCCGGTTATTTTATCCGGTTGACACACGATGCCAACGACCTCATAGCCTGCTTGAAGCATGACTTCAAACACTTCTTTAGCAAGCATAGGAGTACCCATGAGTAAGAAACGGGGTTTTCGCGTCATCTTAACGAGCCTCAAGTAACACGCGAAGCGGTAAGGCATCCCGATTTGGAATCGATAACGGAAGGGCAATCATGTAATAATCCCCTGCAGGAACGTCTTTTAAACGTAACCCTTCAAGAATTAAAATGCCGGCATTCATGAGGGTATGATGGGTTTGATGATCGGGTTGATCCCGTTCAATTCCTAACCCATCAATGCCTACACCCGCAATGCCACACGTCACTAAATACCGTGCAGCGTCCTGAGAAACAAACGTAAAATCAAAGGCAAATGTTTCGATAAAGGAATTATCCGTTTTGAATAAAACAAAATCACCCCGACGTAATCCCAATGCTTCGAGATGTTTTTTTTCAATGATGTTTGTCTGACGAAGTTCAATCACCCGCACCATCCGTAATAACGTAGATGGGTCAAAACCGGTGGAGGTGGATCCGTTTTCTTGCATATGTAAGGGAAAATCCATATGCGTTCCGGTATGGAGGTTCATCGTTATGGTTGTTTCATAACTTTTTCCGGCTGCTAACTGATCATCCACGTGAAAAATGGGTTTCTTTTCCTCTTTGTTTTTATACACCATCATCGTCGGGGTGATGGGCATCGTGACATCATAGCGTTTCATGGATAACCACTCCTTCTAATACATCGTTTTCATGATGATATGGTTTGGGGAGAGGGGCATGGCGGTGTGCCTGCTCCATAATGTTCCAGGACGCCAAGATGGCATCCGAGGAAGGAAATAAACGAGTATTTCCGGCAATAAATTCCGAAAAAATCGTTTCATACCCTTCTTTTTGCGTCCAACGTAAAGAACTGAGTTGGGTTAATTCTTTAAGTTGTGCGGGGGAACATAACGCTTTGAATGCGGCGTTGTAGGTCATGCCAATATCGGGGGCAATTTTAATCCGGAACCACGCATCCTCCGCAAAATAAAAGACGATATCCGTTCGTTTTTCTGAACATTTTTTCCCCGTCATAATCCAAAAATCAATGCCGCGCAAGGCAGGATCATGGTGTGATAAAGAAAACGCGGCAAAGGTTTCGGTAGTAGAGGCAGGATTCACATGAACTTCATCACGGTACCCCATATACTGACCGAGCTTAATCGAAGAAGGATTAACGGATAACCCCTTTAAAAATTCAGCCGGTTCGATCGATCCTTGTGCGTTTAAGGGCGCGATGGCTTGGGTTAACGTCAATAATAAATGACTTTGAATCATGTCATTCATGGCCCCGGTTGCTTCATAAAATTTTCCCCGAGACAAAATGCCCAAGGTTTCAAACGCTTTGAGCGTCACATACTTTAAGGTAGGTGCTTGAAATAATGACGCTAACGTTTTCATGCGTTGACGTAAAGGGACAAGCGCTTGGATCATCGGTTTTGCTAAATAATGGTCGACACGAAATAATTGGTTTTCTTCAATTTTTCCGGTCATAAGACGCACTAAAACATCGGCAGCAGCCCCATCTTCTCCAAAAGGTTTTTCAAACGCAATGCGATGGTTTGCTTGATGGCGAACGAGTAAACCGCGATCGACGAGCGATTCTAAAATGACCCAATACATGGTCGGTGGGGTCGCAACATAAAAATAACGTCCTTGATACGGCTGTAAAACATCACTTAAAGCGCCATAATCTTCGCTGTCTCCTGCTTGCATGTATACATAGGTCAGTTTAGGGACTAACGTGACAATCGTATCCAGACTTAATCCTTTTTCTTCTGCTAAGGCAAAATAAGCCTCACGTGTTTGTACTTGTCGACCGACAAGAAAAACGGTGCGAATGGAATCCGGATGGTCTTGATTGAGTTGTGCAATCGCAGGAAGTAATTTATTAAAACAAAGATCACCGGTTGCTCCAAAAATAACGAGGGCGTTATTTTCGGACATGATGTCCCCCGAACATGAACCGCATGCCATTAAGAACACGTCGGGCATATTCGCCTTGATTTCGGCTTTCAAAACGCGTAAATAATGCGGTGGATAAAACCGGAGCAGGAACGCCTAAATCAACCGCGGCATGCACCGTCCATCGCCCTTCTCCAGAATCAGAAACACCCCCTTGATAGCCTTCTAGGGTTGGATTTTCTTTTAAGACTTCTGCAGTTAAATCCAGTAACCAACTGCCAATGACAGAACCACGGCGCCATAATTCAGTAATTTCGGGAATATTGAGTTGATATTGGTAATGTTCAGGATCGGCCATGGGTGCCACTTCGGCATCGCCTTTATTGAGATAGGAAGATCCTAAATTCGCTTGTGAAAGAATATTGAGACCTTCGGCATACGCTTGCATAATGCCGTATTCAATGCCATTGTGAACCATTTTGACAAAATGCCCTGCCCCACTTGGACCACAGTGTAACCATCCGTGTTCGGCAGGGGTAACGGGTTTATCAGGTAGTAAGCGAGGCGCGGCGTCTGTGGCCGGCGATAACGTTTCAAAAATGGATGCGCAGTAAGCAACAGGTTCTTGATCACCACCCACCATCAAACAATAACCGCGCGTTAAACCATAAACGCCACCAGATGTCCCGCAATCAAGATAATGAAGTTGATGACCTTGAAGGCGTTGATGACGACGAACGGTATCTTTAAAGTTACTATTTCCATGATCGATAATAATGTCACCTGGCGCACAAAGGGGGATGAGTTCATCGAGTGTTGCTTCAACTGTTTGTGCAGGAACAACGAGTAAGAAAACACCGCGTTCACCTTGTTTTTTTGTTTGTTGAACGAGATCTTTTAAACTTGTTGCCGCCGCGGTAATATACCCTTTTTGTGCTTGTTCTTTCGCTTTATCAAGGGAAGTACGATAGCCAATCGTTGTAAAGCCATTGGCAATCAAACGACGTGACATATTTTCTCCCATACGACCTAAACCAATAATTCCAACTTGCATATTTTTGCTCCTTATTTCTAATTTATTTTACCACGAAGACGGTTTTGACGCTTTCAATAAAAATTGTAAAAAATGCTTGCGCAAACGAATCAATATCGTAGGTTTTTTGAGTGAGTAAGGCGAGGGAACTTGCATTTGGTAAATTGGTAAAACTTTGTTGGTTCACATTGAGGCCAATGCCGAGGATGAGGGTGGTCAATGTCGCCCCTTCATGTTTAGTTTCTAAAAGCATGCCCGCAATTTTCTTTCCTTGCACATAAATATCGTTGGGCAATTTATGAAGCGGTTCAACCCCATACGTTTTTAAAAAGGAAATTAAGCTTTCAATCGCAATTTTTTCTAAGGTTTGAATGGCATGTTCAGGGAACGGTGCTTTCAGTAAGAGCGTGAATAAAAGATTGTCATTGGGACTGGATTCCCACGAACGAGAAAATTGACCACGACCTTGGGTTTGATAACGTGCCCTTACAATCGTCCCAGATGGTAAGTTATCCGCGTGGTTTTTGACATACGTATTCGTAGAATCAATGGTTTCAAAAACGAGTAAATTCATTAGGATGCTACCGCGACCGAAAAGCGCGCGACACAAACGAGATCCTGATTCACATACGCTTCCCCTTCAAAGAAAAAGAATGCAGCCCGTTGGCTCAGATATTTCGCTTTGATGATTAAGGTATCCCCCGGAACAACTTTACGTTTAAATTTCACATCTTGAATGCTAGAAAAATAACCAATTTTACCTTGGTATTGCGGCAAGGTTAAAATGTTCACGGCACCCGTTTGCGCCATGGCTTCCACCATTAATACACCAGGCATCACGGGATGACCTGGAAAATGGCCAGGAACCCAAAATTCGTTTTCAGTGACGTCTTTTTCCGCAATCGTTTCTTTTAAACTTTCATTGACAGTAATCCGGTCAATAAGAATAAATGGGTCTCGATGGGGAATGATCGCTTTGATTTGTTCTAAATCCATTTTCATTACGCTTCAAACCGTTTAAAGATTAAGGCTGCATTTTGTCCACCAAAGCCCAAATTAATGTTTAAGGCATACTGAACCGAACGTGGAACTGGCTTGCCTAAGGTGTAGTTAAGATCACATTCTTCAGAAGGTTCAGTCGTGGTAATGGTGGGAGGAACCATTTGGTTAACGAGCGCTAAAATACAAGCAATAGACTCCACGGCCCCGGTCGCACCAAGCATATGTCCTGTCATCCCTTTGGTTGAGGAAACATTTAAGGCATACGCATGAGGTCCAAAGGTCTTTTTGATGCCAAGTGTTTCAATTTTGTCATTCAGTGGTGTGGATGTTCCATGAGCATTGATATAATCGATTGCTTCAGGAGCAATGCCAGCGTCTTCTAACGCAAGTTGCATACAACGGGTAATGCCTTCTGCGGTTTCATCAGGTGCGGTGACATGGAAGGCATCCGATGTCACACCATAACCGACGAGTTCAGCATAAATGTGAGCGCCACGCGCGACGGCATGGTCATAACTTTCTAAGATGAGAACGCCTGCGCCTTCGCCCATGACAAAACCAGAACGTTTCTTATCAAACGGCATCGAGGCAAGTTCGGGATTATTGCCGCTATTTAAGGCACGCATGACCGCAAAACCGCCAATACCAAGCTCGTTAATGGAGGATTCTGATCCCCCGGCAAAGGCCACATCTAAATAGCCATCACGAATATAGCGAAACGCTTCACCAATTGAATTCGTACTGGCTGAACAGGCGGTAACAATCGGTAGATTGGGTCCTTTCGCTTTAAAGCGCATGGAAATATTACCACCTACTAAGTTAATGATGGCATTCGTAATAAAATGAGGGGAAATACGGTCAGTTCCACGATTCATGGCGACTTGTGACTCACTCCAAATCGAGTTAAGACCGCCGATCCCAGAGGTCACAAATGTCCCAAAACGATACGGGTCGACGGCTTCAGGCGTTAATCGCGCATCAGCATAAGCTTCTGAGGCGGCCACGATGCCTAACACGATCACGCGATCGAGTTTACTTGCAGTCCGTTCATCTAAATATTGGGTGGGGTCTAAATTTTTGACTTCTGCGGCAATTTGAACTTTTTGTTGGGAGGCATCATAGCGCGTAATGCGTCCGATGCCATTGACACCTTGCATCATCCCTTCCCACATGGAAGAAACATTATTTCCAATCGGTGTGACGGCTCCTAAACCGGTTACAACAACACGTTTTTTCATAATTTCTCCTTTAATACATGGTCATGCCACCGTCAACAACGAAGGTTTGACCTGTAATATATTGTGCCTTATCCGAGGCTAAAAAACTAACCATATGAGCGATATCTGACGGTTGACCAAAGCGTTTTAAAGGAATCATCGTTAATGCCGATTCCTTGATACTATCTGATAATTTATCAGTCATGCGTGTTTCGATAAATCCCGGGGCGACCACGTTCACGGTGATGGCACGGGAAGCCATTTCGCGGGCAATGGTTTTACTCATACCGATGACGCCAGCTTTCGCAGCGGCATAATTGGATTGACCAAAATTACCCATCAGTCCTGCCACGGACGCAATATTAATAATGCGACCTTGACCGGATTGCATAAGCGGTTTTAAGGCATGTTTACACACAAGCCAAACGCCTTTTAAATTTGTTTGAATGACTCGATCAAATTGTTCTTCACTCATGCGTAACATTAAGCCATCTTCGGTAATCCCAGCATTGTTAACGACCACATCCAATCGCCCAAAGGAGGAAAGAATGGTTTCAATCAGCCGCGCTACATCGCTTGCAACTCCAATGTTGGCTTGAACAGCGAGCGCGACGTGTCCGTTTGCTAGGGCAGACGTCACAAACGCATCCGCAGCAACTTGACTGGCTTGATAATTCACCACGACAGTAAAGCCTTCGGAAAGCAGTTGTTGGCTGATGGCTAAACCGATGCCGGTTGCTCCGCCGGTGACTAATGCGACTTTTTGGGTTGAACTCATATAAATAACTCCTTAATCAGTGGTTCATCGGCAAGACCGTTATAACTCACCACCCGTGCCTCGGGGAGCGTCTTTTTCACTAAACCTGCAAGCACCGAGCCGGGGCCAATTTCAATAAAGGTATCGATTCCTTCATGTGCCATCGTGCGTAATGTGTTCTCAAATTGAACGGGTGACATAACTTGTTCGGCAACGAGACGAGGTAATTCAGCCAAGGTTGCAGGCTGAGCGGTTTTATTCATGTATTGCGGTAGACGCGGTGATTGGAAGGATAATGAAGGTAAAAAAGCATGAAGGGCGTCATAGGCATGCTTCATCAACGGACTATGAAACGCGCCTGAAACGGCTAAAGGAATTGCACGACGCGCTCCAAAAGTGGGTGCAAGCGGAATTAAGGCATCGATAGCCGCCGCATCGCCGGATAAAACGCGTTGCCCCGGGCTATTATAATTGACAATATACACTGGACCAAGATGCGCAACGTTTCCAATCATTTGCTGCAATTGGTCATCACTAGCTCCGAGAACGGCGACCATTTTTCCAGGATGAAGTTTCGTTGCTTCTTCCATGGCTTTGGCCCGAACGGAGAGTAAGGAAAACATCGCAGATTCACGCAACGCACCACTGGCCGCTAAGGCAGTAATTTCACCTAACGAAAATCCTGCTACTGCGGTCGGATCACAAGGGAGAAACGCTTGTAATTGACGGTAAAGTAAAAGGGAGGTAAAAACAATCGCCGGTTGTGTGAATAACGTTTGTTGTAAGCGACCATCTTCGCCTTGAAGAACGTTGAGAATATCGATTCCTAAACTATTTTCTAGTGTTTTTGCGTAGGGCTTTAAATCCGGGGTTTGTTCGAGTAAGGGTAAACCCATTCCCACAAATTGAGCGCCTTGACCGGCAAATAAGAGAGCGTAACGTTTCATCGTGTAAACACCACCCCTCCCCATGTCAGTCCGGCACCAAAGCCGACCATCATGATTTTGTCGCCTTTGCGCAGGGGTTGTTCTTGAATATATTCATCAAAGGCAATCGGAATGGATGCCGCGGATGTATTGCCATAATGCTCTAAATTAAGGAAAAATTTATTTAACGGAATTTTTTTCAGTTCAGCCACCCCATCAATAATGCGATAGTTGGCTTGATGAGGAATAATTTTGGTCACTTGATCAAGACGGGATTCATCGAGTTCTAAAAGACGATTAATTGATTTTTCTACCGCATTAATTGCAAATTTAAAGACACGACGCCCTTGCATCCGTAAAATTTCTTTGACGGAAAGAACATCTTCAATATCGCCTTCTGACGCCGTATAGAAAAATGCTTTTTGATGCGGTTGACCTTGACGAATAATCATCGCACCTGCTCCGTCACCAAATAAA
>JALRKT010000015.1 GCA_023268805.1 Bacilli bacterium | reverse complement strand
ATCTTAGAACAATATGAACCGTCTGGAACCTTTGATCCAAAAACCCAATTACCCATTTTAAATGTTCAAAAATACATTCAATTTTATGGGATGAGTTCCGATACAGCGATGACGAAAAACCAACAAGAAATGGCGAATTATCGAAGTTCAGAAGGTCGAACCGTGAAAGTTCCTTATCGGGGAGATGTCCAAAAAACGGTACAAGATATCTTGGGGGGATTGCGTTCTACCTGCACTTATGTTGGGGCTCGTACGCTGAAAGAATTACCGCGCGGTACGACGTTTATTCGTGTCCAAAAACAATTCAATGACGTCTTCGCAAAATCCAATAAATAAAATTATTCAAATACGCGTTGATACAAGATTTCGACGCCTTTGAAAGGGTCGATTTCTTTTTTTAACGCATGCCAATCAAGGGGTTCAAAAAAAGGATGGGCTTTTACAAAATCCCAAAGGGATTTTTTTTCGTTCATCGCTTTAAAACTTAACGCTTGTAAATGGCGATAGGCTTCTTCACGATCTAAGCCTTTTAAAATACAAGCGTGGAGGATATATTGACTCATCCATACATCATAACTTTCTTCGATGTGTTGCTGCATTCTTTCAGGAAAGACCTCTAAATTTAATAATAAAGAATTTAGACCGATCAGCATATAATCCATGAGGGTCGTTGCATCCATGAATACGACACGTTCTACGGAGGAGTGGGAAATATCACGTTCATGCCATAACGCTTGATTTTCCATCACAGCTTGCGCATAAGCGCGCATTAAACGGGCAAGACCGGTTAAGTTTTCACTTTTAATGGGATTACGTTTATGCGGCATTGCCGACGATCCTTTTTGGTCTTTAGAAAATCCTTCCGCGACTTCACCCACATCACTTCGTGATAGTAGGCGAATATCAAGGACAACTTTTTCAATCCAACTTGAAAGCACTGCGAAGGCATTGATGTAGGTGCTATGTCGATCGCGTTGAATGACTTGGGTATGGATGGCAGAGCTCGATAATCCCAAGGTTTGGGCGACACGTGATTCATGATCAGGAGGCAAGATCGGATACGTTCCGATGGAGCCAGATAGCTTACAAACCTCTACACCCAAAGAAGCCGTATGAAAAGATTTTTCTAATCGCAATAAATCATCAAACCATAGTGCAAAACGTAATCCAAAAGACGTTTTTTCTGCAAACATGCCATGGGTTCGCGCCATGATCGGTGTATGATGATGCGTTAACGCTAATTGCTGCAGTGTGGTTTTAAGCTGTTGGATAGCTTGGTGAATCTGCCGATTGGCTTCTTTAAACAAAAGACTATGGGCTGTATCGATAACATCGGAAGACGTTAAACCAAAATGAAACCACCGTTTTTCTTCCCCAAGAGATAATCTGCACGCATCCACAAACGCGAGTACATCATGTTTTAGAATGCGTTCTAAGCGATCAATATCCTCTATATTAAAAGATGCCTGTTGAAGTTTTTCATTCGTTTTCGCATCGATGACACCCCGTTGATAAAGCGCTTCAAGGCTCGCTTTTTCAACCTTTAAATACGTTTCAAACTTAGATGAATCCGACCACAAGTTTTTCCAAAATGGTAACGTATAACGATCAATCATGGGATACCTCAATGAGTTGTTCGCGTTGCGGACCTACTGAAATAAATCGAATCGGTCTTTTTAAGGTTGTTTCAATGAAGCGAAGGTACGCTTTCGCAGCCTTGGGTAAGGCTTCATAGGTTCGTATCGTCGATAAATCTTCCTGCCAACTTGAAAAAGTTTGATAGACGGGTGTCACTTGTTTTAGATCGTCTGCATGGGCAGGAACGGTCATAATTTCCTTTTCTTGAAAACGATAATGCGTACATATTTTTAACGGTTCCACGCCGGAAAGAATATCGAATAATGTCACCGCAAGTTCGGTGACGCCTGCGACACGCAAGGCCTGTTTTAACATGACGAGGTCAAGATGGCCGATGCGTCGTGGCCGTCCTGTGGTCGCACCATATTCATGGGCTCGTTCGCGAATGGATTGAGAAACTTCATTGTCGTATTCTGTGGGAAATGGTCCTTCACCCACACGGGTGGTGTATGCTTTAACCACTCCCAAGGTTCGAGAAATCCATCCTTGAGGAATTCCTAAATCAATCGCTGCACTCGTTGGACTGGGGTGACTGGATGTCACAAAAGGATACGTGCCATGATCAAGATCAAGCATCATTCCTTGTGCCCCTTCAAAAAGCATCGATTGCCCTTTTTCTTTGGCCGCTTCTAAAAGTGATCCTACATCGACAATCGCAGGACGTAATCGTTGAATGAATGGCGTTAAACGCTGAACATAAGCTTCAACATCTTCGTTAAAACCATAGAAATCATATAATTGCTTTAATTCAAATTTAAATCGATCCACGTTCATTAACGAACTCATTCTTAATCCTATCCGGCCAGCTTTAAGTTGATAAGCAGGGCCGATGCCTTTAAGGGTTGTTCCAATTTTTTGTGACGCGTTTCCCTCCGCTTGAGCATCTAAGTAACGGTGGAGAGGGGTAATGATGTGGGCACGATCGGAAATACGTAATTGATGAATGTGAAAAGGTTCTAGCTCTTTTTCAAGTGCGTCTAAATCAATGACCATACCATTACCCATGACATTGATCGTATGGGCATGGATGATTCCTGAAGGTAATAAATGAAGGACATATTTTTTTCCATGGGCATAAACGGTATGACCCGCATTATTGCCACCTTGATAGCGAATGACGAGATCAAAGTTTGCGGCAAAGGTATCGGTAAGTTTACCTTTCCCTTCATCGCCAAACTGTAAGCCTACAATTGCCAATGATTTCATAAAATCATTATAAGAAAGTTGCCACTATATCTCTAATACTTTTTTGTAAAGTACGTTATAAACAAGATTTTTTCAAAATTGTTAAGAATGATTAAATTCTCTTCAACATCCGTTTAAAACCTTTAAAATAGTTTTATTCTTTTCATCGTATAATCAACCCAATATGGGGGTTAAGTTTCTACCGTGATACCGTAAATATCACGACTACGAGAACAATATTTTTCATTTCCTTTGATGGGTTGATTAATTAGGGTGAATAAGAAGAGAGAAAGTCAAGGAGGTAACCAGATGAACTTTCTATCCTCGATTCGTCGTACACTCGACTCTTTTTTTGGAGTCACCACGAAAGGTTCAACCATCCAACGTGAATTATTAGGTGGGCTTGTGACCTTCCTGGCCATGATTTACATTTTGCCAGTGAATAGTTTCATGCTCGCCAACACCGGCATGCCTCAACCTGCCGTGTTTGTCTCCACGGCCATTGCTGCTGGGTTAGCCACTTTATTAATGGGATTGTTTGGTAAAGTCCCTGTTGCCCTTGCTTCAGGCATGGGCATCAATGCATTTTTCACCTTCACCGTTGTTCTTACATTAGGTTTTACATGGCAGGAAGCATTAGCGGCTGTCTTTGTTTCCGGAATTCTCTTCTTGATCATATCGTTGACGGGTCTTCGTCAAATGATGATCAATGCGATGCCAAAAAGTTTAAAGTTAGCTATTGGTGCTGGGATTGGTTTTTTCATTGCGTTTATCGGTTTTAAAAATGCAGGGATTATTGTTGCTGATCCTTTTGGGACTTATGTGAAATTAGGAGATTTGACACTTGCTCCCGTATTGCTTGGTTTATTAGGAATCTTTGCCGTCTTAATTCTTCATGTATTACCGCAAAAAATTAGTCGATTCGCCATTATCATCGCCATGGTTGGAACCGGATTAATTGGGATTTTACTTGGATTAATCTTTCCAGATTTAGCAAATCTAATGCCAGTTTTATCGACGGCGAATTTAGGGGATTTAGCCGAATTTGGTGATGTGTTTGGTCAAGCGTTTTCTGGACTAGGTACACTTTTTTCTAACCCATTAGCCTTACCCGTTATTGTCACCTTATTATTTGTCGATTTCTTTGATACCGCCGGAACACTAGTCTCCGTTTCACAAACCGCAGGTCTAACGAATGAAGAAGGTAACTTTACACAAAAAGCCCCGTTTATTGTCGATGCAGTTGGAACGGTCGCTGGTGCCGTCCTAGGGACATCAACCGTTACCTCTTATATTGAATCCAATACCGGTATTCAAAGTGGTGCGAGAACCGGTTTGGCAAGTGTCACAACAGGAATACTTTTCTTACTTGCCATTGTTCTTTATCCAATGTTTGGATTTGTTGATGCGGTCTTTGTTGACGGTGTTCCATATTCTCCGGTCACTTCTTTAGCCCTCGTCTATGTCGGTGTTCTTATGATGCGTCCTTTGAAAGACATCGAATGGGATGATCCAGTAGTTCTTGTGAGTAGCTTTTTAACCATCATTATGATGATTCTCACCTTTAAAATTTCTCACGGGATTGCCTTTGGAACAATTGCTTATGCCTTACTCAGTTTATTTACACCCAAACGAAAAGACGTACACTGGATGGTGTACGTCTTAGGGTTATTCTTCCTTGTTTACTTTGTGGTTGAATATTCGTTTATTTTGTAATCTTTTAAAAATAACGCTTTAATTTTTAGCAGCATCGGATACGGACGATGCTGCTTTTTCTTCAGGAAGAAGTAAGTTTAATACAATGCCTACTAACGCGGCAAAGGACATTCCCGTTAATGCAGTCGCATCATTGAGTTGAATTGAAGCTTGACCAAGCCCGATGACAAGCATGGTTGAAACAATAATTAAATTACGCATTGATGCCAGGTTCACTTTCGCATCAATCATAACTTTTAATCCATTGCCGGCGATGAGACCGAACAAAAGAATCAAAACACCCCCCATCACCGGAGCTGGAATCGTTGCAATCACGGTTGTCAGAATATTGAAAAAACTAAGAATGATGGCAAAGATGGCTGCTAGTCCAGTCACATAAACGGAAGCGACTTTCGTCATCCCCACAACACCTGTATTTTCTCCATACGTTGTATTGGCAGGTCCTCCCACGAGTGCGGCAACCAAAGTCGCAACCCCATCCCCCATTAAGGTCTTATCTAAACCAGGGTCTTTAAGAAAATCTTTTCCCGTGATGGAACCTAACACTTTATGATCACCAATATGTTCGGCTATCGTCACAAACGAAATTGGGGCAAACATTAAAACCGCACGAAAATCCAGATCATAAGTACCTATCAATTTGAAATCAGGGATTGCAAGCCAAGCAACATTTTCTAAGGAACTAAAATCAACAACCCCTAAAACAATCGCAAAAAGATAACCGACGACGATACCACCAATAATGGGAACCACTTTAAAGAAGCCTTTCGCAAAAATTGCAAGCACAACGGTGGTCGTAAAAGCTACAAGAGCAATAAGTGGATTACGGATGTCTGTCGCTAAACTCGCAAAAAAAACATCACCTGATGTTGGTGATAATCCTGCTTGTCCTGTCGCTACACTCGCCAAGGAAATCCCAATGATGGCAATCATCGGCCCAATGACAACGGGTGGAAGAATTTTGTTAAGCCAGTTCGTTCCTAAATAACGAATGAGTAAGGAAACAAGCACATAAATAACCCCGACCACGGCTAAACCAACGAAGGCGGAACCCACACCATACGATTGAGAAGCAATGGATATCGCGGCAATATACGCAAACGAAGATCCTAAATACACCGGAACTTTGGCTTTGGTTAACGCGATATAAATGAGCGTTCCCACACCACTACTAAATAAAGCTACACTAATCGAAAGACCGGTTAAAATCGGAACTAAAACCGTCGCTCCGAACATGGCAAATACGTGCTGTAACGATAGCACGCCCCATTGCCATTTATTTTTGGGTTTGTCGGCAACGCCAAGAACTAATGTAGATTGCATATCTACCTCCTTATCATTGCAGGATCTCCTCGCAAAAAAACACCTCTAGAAGAGATGTCTTTAAAGCAGGGGAATACTATGGTTCTTAGTATGCTCACAGGCACGCTTTAAAGATCCTACTTGATAGTTATTTTAACGAAGTGTATGGTAAACTCAATCTAAGAATTGTAAATTTTTAACCTTATGAAAATCCTGTTAGAAAAAGAAGCTTATTTACGAACGACCTATCGTATTGCCCATGAAATTATTGAGCAAAATCCCCAATTAGATAAGGTTATTCTCGTCGGTATACAAAAAAAAGGATATCCTTTAGCGAAACAACTTCAAGACCATATTTTCCAATTCTCTGGTTCAATGATTCCTTGTTATTCTTTTGCGATTGGAAGTTTTCGTGATGATGAAAAAAGAAATGCTCACGAAACCAATGAACCCTTTGACGTTCAAAATAAAACCGTCATCCTCGTAGATGATGTTCTTTTTACAGGTCGTAGTGTGCGCGCTGCAATTGACGGTATGATGTCACTGGGAAGACCCCAAGCCATTCGCCTTGCAGCGATGGTAGATCGTGGTCATCGGGAATTACCCATAAAACCTGATTATGTCGGTAAAAATATCCCTTCTTCATCAAAACAACGTGTATTAGTCGATCCGATTGGAATGACCATCAAACTTCTTGAAGATTAACAATTTTCCCCTCGATTATGATTGCTCATTCATAGTAAAATAATACCCATATGGCAAAATTTATTTTTGTAACCGGTGGGGTTGTTTCTGGTTTAGGCAAAGGCATTAGTGCCGCTGCGGTTGGTCAACTCCTGAAACGACATGGATATAAAGTAGCTTCCATTAAATTTGATCCCTATCTCAACGTAGATCCGGGAACCATGTCCCCGTATCAGCACGGTGAAGTTTTTGTGACCGAAGATGGTGCAGAAACCGATCTTGACTTAGGCCATTATGAACGATTTATTGATGAACCCATTTCACGTCTTTCTTCGGTAAGTTCCGGACAAATTTATGAAGAAGTCATCAAAAAGGAACGAGCAGGAACCTATCTTGGTGCAACCATCCAAGTAATTCCTCATATTACCGATGCCATCAAAGCCCGTTTGGATAAAATTGAAAAACATACCCATGCGGATCTCGTCATTGTCGAAGTGGGAGGAACCGTGGGCGATATTGAGTCCCTTCCTTTTTTAGAAGCGATTCGCCAATTTCGACGCGACCGTGGTTATCACGATACCTTTTACATTCACACCACTCTCGTTCCCTTTATTCGTTCCACCGGAGAATTTAAAACCAAACCAACTCAACACTCCTTAAAAGAATTACGCAGTCTAGGTATTTCTGCCGATGCACTCCTCTTACGAAGTGAAGCCCCACTCGATGCTGAACTCAAAGAAAAAATTGCCCTCCTCGGTGATATTGATTCACACGGGGTTTACTTTGCCGAAGATGTCGATACGATTTATCGCATTATTCTTCGCTTCCACGAACAACATATTACCCATCATATTCTCAAGCATCTGCAACTCAATCTAACGCACTGTGATGTATCCCCATGGCAACAACTTGTCGATTTTATGACGTCCGATCAACCTAAAATTACCATCGGTTTAGTTGGTAAATACATTGATTTAAAAGATGCCTACCTCTCCATTGAAGAAGCGCTCATTCATGCCGGATTTGCGCTAGGAGTTCACCTTGACGTTCGTTATATCGATGCAGAAAAAGTGAATCAACATACGGTCAACGATGAATTAAATGCCATGCATGGTGTACTCATCCCCGGTGGCTTTGGGGAACGCGCCACCGAAGGTAAAATCCAAGCTATTCGTTTTGCTAGAGAAAAACAAATTCCTTTTTTAGGCATATGTTTTGGGATGCAACTTGCCGTGGTCGAATATGCCCGCCATGTCTTAGGCCTTGAGGGTGCTCATTCGACCGAACTCGATCCAAAAACACCCCATCCTGTCATTGACCTTCAACGAGGTCGCGATCAGCATGAAAACTTAGGGGGGACACTTCGTTTGGGTTCGTCAAGGATTCATGTTGAACAAAATACACTACTCGCATCGTTATACAAAACGTCTCAAATCCAAGAACGTCATCGTCACCGTTATGAAGTCAATCCTCACTATCATGAAGCGTTCAAAAAGGATGATCAATTCGTATTTTCTGGCTGGGATGAAAGCCGGTCGTTAGTCGAAGTCATCGAGTTAAAAAAGCATCCTTTTTTTATCGCCGCCCAATATCACCCTGAATTTTTATCGCGGCCGTTAAAAGCACGTCCGTTATTTTTAGGATTTGTGGATGCGGCGAAAAATCGCTTGTGATTTCATCAATTGATCCTTACAATAGGTATATCGTTATGACATTAAAAAATATTATACTTTTTGCGCTTTACACACTGGGATTAATCTTTATTTTCTGGGGATTTATTCAAATCGTCACGTATTTTTCTGTGCCCATTCACGGATGGTTTACCTTTTTAGCCGTCATTACGCCCAATATAATCGCCCTTATCACCTTAGGATATGGAAGTATTCGTACGTATTTAAAAATTAAAGCACGTCGTACTCCCAATACGTCAAACACTCAATTGAATGATGCTATGACACCGTCTGTGGCACCATCGAAATCCGAATCAAAAGAAGATGCTCACTTGTAAGCCCAGAATACGGTTCTAATAATCCTTCATAAACACCGCCACCGACAGAAATTAATAAGGTGACTTCCGTTTCTTCGATCCGGATGAACCACAATTCAACCCCTGCAACACTTACAAATTCAATGACATCCAAAGCATTAAGGTTTTCATCAAAAAGGTAGATTGTAAAACCCATATCGACAAGGCGATCTTCCCCTTCAATAGAAGCGACATTTACAGTTTTACCGCCGATAACAAATTGCCCGAATTCATTTTCAAAGAGGCTATACACATCAAAGGCACCATCAAACTCAAGGGTATGTAATAAGGTTCCGTCAAAAGAATAATATTCAACGAGGGTATCCACATAAAACACTTCATCAAGTTCTAAAAAATTAAAGGTAAAGTTGAACTTAAAATATCGTTCCTTTTCGAAGTCATACACTAAATAACCTTGAGGATCGTATGCAAGATCGTCTAAGTTATTCCATAAAAGGAGATGTTCGATTTCAAGACCATTCAAATCAAATAAAACGCTATATTGCAATTGATACCATCCATCAATGCTTCCCGGATCAATGCTTGCAACCACATTACCCAGTGAATCTCTTAATAAATCTAAGTCCATGTTAATCGTACTAAACCATGGGTCTTCAGAAACGAAACTTTCTGGGGTGATATAGATAAGGACATTCAGCGCTAATTTGTCGATTTTGAAATCAACATCTTCTCCTTTTGTTGTGGAGGACCACGAGGAATAAATATCGATGTAAGCACGATGGGTTACAAAGCCGAATCGCCTGATTAACACAATGCTGTCATCACTTGGATCATAGGATGCATAATCAAAAATGATGGTACTCTGGGCAACTTGTTCAAACATATCAAAAGGGTAAAAGTTTTCAACCTCTAAATCGTAATCCAAATAACGGCCGATAAGATAACGGTTTCCATCCACTTGGAAGTCGGTATAGTTAAAGCGTCTACCATTCACAAAATCGCTATCATATTGTTCAATGATGTGCATCGTTTGATCGTAAACGTCAAAGTAATATAAACCATTGATGTATTGAGGAAAATTGTCTTCAAGGACAAACGATAAATAACCATCAATCGGTGTAAGACCTGCTTCATTATTCACCGACGCATAGGTGGTCATGGTAAATAGAACGCCATCACGATAAGGTCTGGGGTTATATTTAATATCTGCAATTTGATTATCCATATACCTTTCACTCGCCAATAAAGCATAACTGTCTGATGTATTAAAAATAATTTCGTGATTCAAGGTTCCATCAGGTTGATATAGCAAGAAAAGATCGGTATCGATATTGATTTCATTGTTAATCAAATAATCCAGTTCAATGAAAACAAACACTTCGTCACCGATAGGATAAACTCCGTCAATATCATATCCCGGATAATTTTCTTCAAGATGATCTTGAATATCTGCGGTTAACCCCTCCCAATCCAATTCTTCTCCTGCGGCTTCCACTTCTAATTCATTAGAAAACCCTTGCCATGGTCCTGTTGGAGGTATCGAACTCGGTTCTATGGACGAGACAACTTCACTCGAGGAAGGTAGTGCGGAGGAAGAAGGGGTTGATTGGGGTCCGACAATCGTTTGTATCGTCAAGGTAGAAATAATCCCTAAGGCAAAAGAAAAAGTCCCTAATGCCGTTAGTTGTAAGATGGTTTTTTGTTCCATTTTTAATTTCCTCAAAATTTACTATAACAAAACCCTTCCATAAGAAAGAATTTATTTTGTAAATAACCACCGGAGGTCATGGTAATAACCTCGAACTTCAAAGCCCATTTTTTCATAGAAAAGGTAAGCAGTATCCGCAGCATTGGTCGTTAAAAAAATTTCGTGAATGCCCGATTCTATCGCCCGCTGTTTGACATGATACAGTAAAGAAGTTCCAATCCCGCGATGTTGATAACGGGGTGAAACGTAAAATTCATCAAATTCTGCGACATCCCCAAACGTAATCCATAAAACATGCCCAACCACATGACAATCCATCCGTGCTTGTACCATTTGATACTGCGGATATTCCTTCATAACGGCATGGATACGCCGACCATTATGGTGGGCATACGCTTCCCCAAAAGGTCGATCTTCTTCGGCAAGAAAGGCAAGATTTTCAACGTCACCGGGTACAACATCTTCAATCAGAATCGCGGGAGGTTTAAGGACCTTCCAGTTCACAAGGGGGCACGTCATATACAAGTATTTTGTCGTATTGGTAGGTAAGGGAAGCGGTAATAAGGCTCGTTGATCTTCTGCTTGATCTTCCAGCCGAAGCGTCATGAACTTTTTCTTTTTTCGTTGTTGATAGTAATTAAATAACGCTTCTTGATCGATCGTAGAATCTTCAATCCAAAAAAAATTATGCATGTATTTATCAACCTGCTGTTTATCCTCAACGATCATGTGTGAACCCCAAGTAGTAAACGTACAAAAAAAACGTAGACTTTCTAAATCATAGTGTTGCCACCAAGGACGGTCTTTTTTCATATTTTATTGGTGGTTTTTAGGGAGGCTTGGGGCACGAGGAGTATCATGATAAGACTCCATCCTAATGCAAACACGATGAAGCTCATCTCAAACGTCCAAAACTGAATGAACGCCCCAAAAAGAGGAAATAATACCATCATGAAAAGACTGAAAAACATGCTATTAATGGAAAGTACGGTCGCACGAATTTCACTTTGTGTGAATCGATTTAATAATGCATTCATCAAGACATAAAGTCCCCCATCTAAAAATGATAAAACCAGGAACCCAATAATGGAAACATACGGGAAAAAGAAAAAGCCAAATCCAAGGCTCGTCAGAATGACATTGATCCAAAGAATCGCTTGAAGAGAAACACGCTTTTCAATGCGATGCGATAAAAACGCCCCTAGGGCAGCAAGAACCCCGCCAGCAGCAAACCAAAATCCAATGATGGAACTAGACCATTGCAACGATTCCCAGTACACGGTTGCATAGTACGCGAGTACTGCCGTCATCGTGGAAATAAGCGCAAACGCGACCATTGCAAAAAACAAGGGGATATTTTTCTTAAATAATTGAATACTTTCTTGAAATTGCTGAATGAATGCCAATTGAAAGACTTTTTTTTCTTTTCGTTTTTGGACTGTGGTTTCTTGAAAGGTCAAAGCAATCCCAATCGCAATAAGATACGTGATAATGTTCACAAGAAATGCCCAACCATAGGACAAGGCAATCAATAATCCACCACCCAAATTGCCGAGTACCGAAGCGATACGGATGAGGGATTCGCGAAAACTTTCCCGTTGAGTAAACGTCGTTTCTTCCCCGATTTCTTTTAAAGTATCATACACAAACGCAGTCGCTGAACCGGATTCTAAGTTATAACTGATCGCGGCAAGAATAAATGAAACAACCGCAACACCATATGACGAAACATACCATAAACCCACCAAGTAGAGGATATGAAAGAGCATTCCCATCATGCGAGTGTATTTACGACCTAATACGTCGGCAATAGCCCCTGTCGGTGTTTCAAAAATGAGCGAGGTTATATGAAAAATACTTTCTAACAGAGCGACTTCAACCACCGTAAAACCTTTAGAAAGTAAATAGACAAACCAAAAGATATGCATAACATTGGAATACTTCAAAAACTCAAAAAGGTAGTTTTTGATCAGGTTATGACGAAGTTTCGCCATGATGATTATTCCTCTGCCGATTCAGATTCTTTGAAGGCATTCGCCCGTTTACGGACATTTTCTTGAAGATGGATTTTTCGCATACGGTACGTTTCTGGGGTGATTTCAACGAGTTCATCATCATTGATGTACGCTAAACATGCTTCAATGGATAATTCTCGTGGAGCTTTGAGCACCACTTTGAGTTCTTTATTCGCCATACGCATATTCGTTAATGCTTTGGCCCTTGTTACATTGATCACCAAATCACGAGGATATTTGTTTTCCCCGACAATCATGCCTTCATAGACGTCGGTTCCAGGTCGAACAAACATCGTTCCCCGATCTTCAAGGCCTTCAATCGCATACGTCGTGGTCGTTCCCGTTTCCGAGGCAATCAACACGCCTTGATGATGGCCCTTCGGTTGAACATGGGTCATCGGTTTATGAGTGCGATAAAGATGGTTAATCATCCCTAACCCTTTGGTTAAGGTCATAAAATCGGAGTTCATCCCTAATAAGCCTGCGGTAGATATTTCATACACGAGCCGTGTATTGATATCGCCTGGCTCCATATGTTCCATATGCCCATCGCGTTGAGCAACATAATCCATGACAGGTCCTAAATAATCATTAGGAACATCCAAAATCAGTTCTTCAAACGGTTCATGGGGTTTGCCATCGATCATTTTCACAATGACTTTCGGCTTACTCACTTCAAGTTCAAATCCTTCACGACGCATATTTTCAATAAGAATTCCTAAATGAAGTTCCCCACGACCCGAGACCATAAAACTATCGGAATTTTCAATGACATTGACCCGTAAGGAGACATCGCGTTGGGCTTCCTTCATAAGACGATTTTGTAACTGACGGAACGTGACAAATTTTCCTACCCGACCGACAAACGGCGATGAATTCGGAGCGAAGGTCATTTGCAAGGTCGGTTCATCAATCGTAATCAAAGGTAATGGGTGAACATCATTGGCATCACACACCGTTTCCCCAACGTTAATATCGGCAATACCAGCAATTCCGACAATATCGCCAGCGGATGCTTCTTCAACATCCATCCGTTGTAAACCAATAAATTTAAACATCTTTAAAATTTTAACCGGCTTAAAAGAACCATCGACACGAGCCAAGGTATACCCCGTATTAATTTTCATGGATCCTGAACGAATAATCCCAATGCCAATGCGACCGACGAAATCGTTATAGTCAATTAAACTCGGTTGAAATTGTAAGGCTTTATTCGGAAAAACACGGGGTTTTTCAATTTCAGAAATAATGAGATTAAACACGACGTCCATGCCTTTTTTCTGAGTGGTTAAATCGGGTGATAAACTGCTTGTCCCATGCAATCCGGATGCATAGACCACTTTAAAATCTAAAAAGTCTTCCGGGGCATTCATTTCGATGAATAACGAAAGGACGTCATCCACCACGCGTTGAAGATCCACATTAGGCCGATCCACTTTATTAATGAGTACAATCGGTTTGACATTGGCTTCAATCGCTTTTTTTAATACAAAACGCGTTTGGGACATGGGGCCTTCAAAGGCATCCACTAAAAGTAAACACCCATCCACCATGTTCATAATACGTTCCACTTCACCCCCAAAGTCGGCGTGGCCTGGCGTATCAAGAATGTTAATTTTATAGTCTTTATATTGTAATCCGGTCGCTTTCGCAAGAATGGTAATACCCCGTTCTTTTTCAATCGGATTCACATCCATGAGGCGTTCTTCAACGACTTCATTGGAACGGAACATATTCGCAGAACGAAAAAGTTGATCAACCATCGTGGTTTTACCATGATCAACGTGAGCAATAATCGCAATATTTCGTACGTTCATAACGTTATAAGCATACACGTTAAGCTGCAAAATTACTATGAATTTAGGAAGTCGCTACTTTACTCTAAAAAAGTGTTAAAGTATTCCTAGGAGAACTCATATGTATCAATCAAAATTAGAATCCTTATTGCTCGATCAATTATTTGACACCATTCTTCAATTAAAAACGCGCGAAGAATGTTACCGTTTCTTTGAAGATATATGTACGATTAAGGAACTTCAGGATCTAGGGTTACGTCTTGAAGTCGCACGTTTACTCGATCAAAAAGTATCGTATGTTGATATTGTTAAAAAAACAACCGCTTCCAGCGCCACCATTGCTCGTGTAAATAAAGCATTATTATATGGGGCGGATGGGTATCAACTTGCCTTAAAAAGCAATAAGCAAAAAATATAAAATTTATTACTTTACTTTATTAAAGTAGTGAAGTATATTAGAGACCATGGAGGTACTCTAATATGAATAAGGTACAATTAAGTCTAGTTGTTTTAGGTGGCATTGCACTCACAAGCTGTGGTGCAAATACGATCCCAACCACGTGGGATCAAATTGAAGATCGTGGTTACGTTATTGTCGGACTCGATGATACGTTTGCTCCCATGGGTTTCCGTGATGAGGCCAATGAAATCGTAGGCTTTGATGTCGATTTAGCGAAACTCGTCTTTGAAACATTAGAAATTGAAGTTCGTTTTCAACCCATCGATTGGGGTGCTAAAGTCCTTGAGCTCGATGCGGGAAATATCGATATGATTTGGAATGGTTTAACCATTACTGAACCCCGTCGCCTCGAAATGCTCTTTTCGGATGCCTATATTGCCAATCGGCAAATTGTTATGACGAAAACGGATGCTACGATTGATACCATTGATGAATTATCTGGTCTTAAAGTTGGGGTTCAACTCGGTAGTGCTTCTCAATCCATTGTGGAAGCAAACCCCATTGCAGACGATCTTGGAGAACTTGTCACATATGATACGTTTAACCTCGCTCTCACCGACTTAAGTGCTGGCACAATCGATGCGGTTGTATTAGATGAAATTTATGGTCGCTATATCATCTCCCAAACCCCCAACACGTATCGCTTGATGGCCGAAGATTTTGGCGATGAAGTGTACGGAATTGGTTTCCGTCTTGGAAATACAACGATTCGTGACACGGTCAATGACACCCTCTTTGATTTAATCGAATCCGGAGAAGCATTATCCATTTCGCAAAAATGGTTTGCGGAAGATGTCTTCTTACCAAGTGGATCTTAATTATTTATTAGAAACCACACGTTATCTCCTGGATGGCGTGTGGTTTTCTTTACAACTCTTTTTTATTACCTTAGTGGGGTCGATCCCACTCAGTTTACTGTTATCAGGATTGTATCGCTTCGTAAAAGTTTCTCGTCCTTTCCTCAACTTCTACACATGGCTCTTTCGCGGGACCCCCTTGATGTTACAGCTCTTCTTTTTTATGTTTGGTCTACCTGCACTTGGCATTGCAGTGAATCGTTATGCAGTAGCCTATGTCGGTTTTATCATCAACTATACCGCCTACTTTATCGAAATCATTCGTGCAGGATTAGAAGCTCTTCCCCAAGATCAAGAAGAAAGCGCCTTTGTCATGGGAGCAACCCCTCCCTACACCTTCCTTTATGTCCTTTTACCGCAAGCGTTAAGAACACAAGTTCCTGTCTTTACCAACGAAACAATTACATTGATTAAAGACACGTCACTAGTCACCGTGATTGCAATCAGTGATTTACTACGAAAAGTACGTGAAATTGTCTCTCGTGATTTTACGGTTTCTCCGTTTTTTCTCGCAGCGGGATTTTACTTGATATTTACGTATTTTATCGTCCTTTTCTTTCGGCAAATTGAACGCCGATTTGATCTTTAAAAATAAGGAGAAATTTTACCGCACTTTTTTTCAACGTTTTAAAGTTGAAAAACGGAAATTTTCGTTTATTATTTTTGAGGACACACTTATTGAAAAATAAGGTCGTTAGAACTATCAGGGTCTAAAGGAAACATTCCAATGACAGCCAGAGTTTATTATCTGGTTTCCATTGGAATTTTTTATTGAAAAAGGAGAACAATTAAGATGGCAAAAGCATTAATTATCGGAACGGGCGCGGTGGCAACAGTCGGTGCCCAAAAAGTGGCACAAAATTATAAGGTATTTTCTCATCTCATTATTGCGAGTCGTACGAAGACAAAAGTCGATGACCTTGTTTCGCGTTGTCAAAAATATCCCTTGCAAGTCATGGGTGAAACCGTGGATGCTGAAAACGTTGATGCTCTCGTTAAGCTTATTCAAAAATACCAACCTGATATCGTCATGAATCTTGCGCTTCCTTATCAAAACCTACCCATCATGGAAGCATGCATTCAAACCAAAACTCATTATTTAGATACGGCGTGTGCCGAAGTCCGTGATCATGCGGGTTTTGAATATGGCACGCAATGGGTTTATCATGGCCGTTTTAAAAAAGCGGGGGTAATGGCCTTACTCGGTGTCGGTTTTGATCCTGGGGTAACGAGCGTCTTTGCCATGTATGGTAAAAAACATTACTTTGATGAAGTTCATTATTTAGACATTTTAGATGCCAATGGCGGCGACCACGGCTATCCCTTTGCCACGAATTTTAACCCCGAAATTAATATCCGAGAAATTACCATGCCGGGACGTTATTACGAAGCGGGTCAATGGAAAGCCATTCCTGCCTTATCACAATTTCATACGTATCCCCTTGAAGAAATTGGTCCGAGGGATATGTATTTGATGTATCACGAAGAACTTGAATCGCTTGTCAAATTCATTCCCGAACTCAAACGAGCCCGTTTTTACATGTCCTTTGGGGAAAAGTATTTACGTCACCTTCGTGTCTTAGAAGCGGTCGGTATGACCTCCACTCAACCGATTATGTACGAAGGACGTCCCATTGTTCCGCTTCAATTCTTAAAAGCGGTCTTACCGGACCCTGCCTCTTTAGGACCTCGCACCAAAGGAAAAACAAACATCAGTGTTATTCTCCGTGGCTACAAAGATGGGCAAGAAAAAGCGTATCGAGTGTTTAACATGATGGATCACGAGGAAGCTTACCAAGAAACCGGCGCCCAAGCAATTGCGTACACCACAGGCGTTCCTGCAATGATTGGCGCCACGTTAGTGGTCACCGGTCAATGGACTGGTGCCGGTGTGTTTAATGTCGAACAATTTAATCCCGATCCGTTTATGGATTTATTGAACCAATGGGGACTTCCTTGGAAGGAAAGCTTTGATCCAAAGCTCATTGATTAACATGAAACTAACCCCTTCCATCCCCACTCCATATTATTTAATCGATGAGACGCTCCTGGAACATAATTTAACGATTCTCAAAGACGTCAAAGACCAATCGGGTGCGAAAATCTTACTCGCTCAAAAAGCGTTTTCCACCTATGCATTCTATCCCCTTATTGCTTCCTATCTCGATGGAACCACCTCGAGTGGTCTTTATGAAGCGATCTTAGCCAAAGAACATTTCGGCAAAGAAATTCATGTCTTTGGTCCTGCATATAAGGATCATGACATTGAAACCATGCTCCCTTTTGTCGACCATATCGTCTTTAATTCCAACACCCAATTCCATCGTTATAAAGACAAAGCTCTAAACGCAGGTAAGACGATTGGTATTCGTATTAACCCAGAAAAATCCACTCAAGATGCGGCTCACCACATGTATGATCCTTGTTCCATCACCTCGCGAATGGGTATTAAACTTCAAGACATCGATTCTTCGATTTTTCCTGCGTGTTCAGGCTTTCACTTTCATACACTTTGCCAACAAAATGCCGATGCTTTAGAAATCACGTTTAAGGAAGTCGAACGTAAGTTTGGGGCTTATTTTAAACATTTACGCTGGATTAATTTTGGCGGTGGTCATCATATTACCCGTGCGGATTATGACCGGGAAAAATTGATTAAACTTATCCGATATGTCAAAGAAACCTATCAACTGGAGGTGTATTTAGAACCGGGAGAAGCGGTGGTCCTCAATGCTGGTTTTTTAGTAGGTACGGTGATTGATATTGTTCATAACGATTTTCCCATTGCCTTACTTGATACATCCGCCACATGTCATTACCCTGACGCGATTGAAATGCCCTTCCGTCCCAATGTGGTCGGCATGGATGATGAAGCCCCTTATCAAGTGCGTCTCGCCGGTGGGACATGTTTATCCGGCGATAATTTTGGTGTTTATGGTTTTCCTCAACCTTTAAAAATCGGTGATTCCGTCATCTTTGAAGATGCTGCACTCTACACCATGGTCAAAACAACCACCTTTAACGGCATGCCCCTTCCCAGTATTGTTCGTCGTGATAAAAAGGGAAATGACACGGTGATTAAATCTTTTGACTATGACGATTTCAAAGGAAAGTTAGGGTAAGATGATTCGCAAAGTGGCCAAATTTGGAGGTACCTCCATGGCCAATGCCGATACCATTCGTCGCGTTGCAACCATCATTAAAAATGATCCTGCCATTCATTTTGTCGTGGTCTCCGCCCCAGGGCGACGTCAAAAAGGGGATTTAAAAGTAACCGATCTTCTTTATCAGGTTGCCAAAGAAGCGGAAGAAAAAGGCACGATTCAAAGTTTCCAACTCGTTGAAGCGCGCATTCTTGAAATCGCCAAAGGGCTTGATCTTGTTGACTTCATCACCCCTTATTTAATCGCGACAAAAAACGCGATTCTTGACGATATGAGTCTACCGTTTATCGTGTCACGTGGGGAATACTTTTCTTCGTTACTACTTGCAAAATATCTTAACTATACCTGGGTGGATGCCAAAGACTGTATTGTCTTTCGTGGGTCCACCTTAAACTATCCGAGTAGTAATCAAAAAACACGAAAATTACTAAACAAAATGGCCTATGTCGTCATGGGTGGTTTTTATGGAGAAAATGGTTTAGGCGATATTAAAGTCATGGAACGCGGGGGCTCTGACATCACTGGAGCCATTGTCGCCCGGGCCATTAAAGCGAATGTGTATGAAAACTGGACCGATGTCGATGGCTTTTTAGTCGCTGATCCCGACATTGTTCATCACCCCAAACTCATCGAAGAAATGACGTATAAAGAATTACGCGTCTTATCCTTTATGGGGGCGGAAGTCCTTCATAGTGAAACCTACTACCCAGTCATGAGGGCAAAAATCCCCATTCACATTCGGAACACATTTAACCCTACCACGGAAGGAACCTACATTTCTCCTTCCTTAGGGCATCGCGGCGATTCCCTGGTCACGGGTATTGCCGGTCTCCAAGATTTCACCCTCATTGTCGTAGAAAAAGAACTCATGAGTGAAGTGGTTGGATTGGACAGGAAAATTTTATCGATTGCGGAAAAACTTGGTATTATCATTGAGCACTTTCCCTCGGGAACAGATACTTTTTCGATGATGATTGAGTCTAAATATTTAGAAAATGGGATTAAAGATCAGTTTATTCAACTTATCAAGAAAACCATTAAACCAGATTACTTAGAAGTCACCGAAGATGTGTCACTCATTTCTATTATTGGCCGCAATTTAATGGCGAATAATTACAATATGCTCCGCCTCTTTACCGCCCTTGTGAATGACAACATTACCTTAAAAATGATTGATTATGGTAGTAGTGGGGTCAATATCGTGATAGGGGTATCCGATGATGATTACGCCTTTGCCATCAAAACCTTGTATAAAGAATTCATCGAAGACGATGAAGAGGAGGAACAAGAATGAACTATCCACGAATCGCCATTGTTGGTGCCACCGGTGTTGTGGGTCAGATGTTCTTAACAGTCCTCGAAGAACGGAAGATTCCTTTTTCTTCTTTGGTTCTATTTGCCTCTAAAAATAGTGCAGGTCAAACCATTCAATATCAAGGGAAAACGTATACCATTCTTGAACTCAACGAAACTAATGTCACAGCCCATCCTGTTGATTTTGCCTTGTTTTCAGCGGGAGGGGATGTCTCAAAAATATATGCACCTCTGTTTGTAAAAATAGGCGCAAAAGTCATTGATAACTCCTCTTATTTCCGCATGCATCCGGATTATCCTTTAGTCGTTCCTGAAGTGAATCCTGAAGATTTACAAGGTCATCTTTCCATTATTGCTAATCCTAATTGTTCGACTGTTCAGGCCGTGGTTGCGTTAAAACCACTTCATGAACGCTACACCTTAAAACGAATCGTGATTTCGACGTATCAAGCCGTTTCCGGCGCTGGAAGTCTTGGCATTCACGACTTAGAAACACGGGCCGATCAAGATCATCTTAAAAAATTTCCTTATCCTATTCATCAAAACCTGATTCCTCTCATTGATGTTTTTTTAGACAACGGTTATACCAAAGAAGAAATGAAAATGGTCCATGAAATGCGAAAGATCCTTCATCTTCCTAACCTTGCCATTACCGCGACAGCAGTGCGGGTTCCTGTCCTTAATGCGCATTCTGAATCCATCAATGTCACCTTTGAGCAACCATTTCTATTAGAAGATGTCCGACACATTCTCGCGACATCGCCAGGGGTGACCCTCTATGATGATCCTTCTTCTTTCATGTACCCGATGCCATCTCTGGTATCCGGCCAAGATCAAGTGTATGTTGGACGATTACGCGTTGATGAATCTTTACCCAATACTCTCAATATGTTTGTGGTAGGAGATAACATTCGTAAAGGTTCGGCGACAAACGCAGTGCAAATCTTAGAAAGATTACTTACTAAATTATCTTGATTGATTGAAAAATTTCTCTACAATAAGACCATGAACTTTTTTGAATCCTTACCGGGGGTCTATCAAGCGATTTTAGCCACTCTTTTTACGTGGTTTGTGACCGCCTTAGGAGCCGGTATGGTCTTTTTCTTTAAAACCATACATAAATCAGTGTTGAATGTGATGTTAGGATTTGCCAGTGGAGTGATGATTGCCGCTTCCTTTTGGTCCTTACTCAATCCTGCTATTTTGATGGTCGAAAATAACCCTGATATTTTTTCTTTATCCCCTTGGTTCACTGTCCTTATTGGTTTTTTGGGAGGGGGATTATTTCTCTACGCCATTGATAAATTACTTCCCCACCTTCATTTAGGGCAAAAACAACCCGAAGGTGTGAAATCTTCCTTAAAACGGTCCATTCTTCTTGTGCTTTCTATTACGTTGCACAATATTCCCGAAGGTTTAGCTGTCGGCGTTGCTTTTGGTGCCGTTGCCTCAGGTTTAGGTGGGGCGACCTTACCTGCCGCCATCGCCCTTGCCATTGGGATTGGTTTACAAAACTTTCCGGAAGGGGCCGCGGTTTCTATTCCTTTAAGACGAGAAGGACTATCACGAAGAAAAGCTTTTCTTTACGGCCAAGCCTCGGGTATTGTTGAACCCATCGCCGGCTTCTTGGGAGCCTTACTAGTTATTCAAATTATTGAAATCCTACCCTTTGCCCTTGCCTTTGCTGCAGGCGCGATGGTGTATGTTGTCGTTGAAGAACTCATTCCTACTTCCAAAGAAGTGGATAACCCTCAAACCATTGATTTGGCAACCTTAGGCTTTTTAGGTGGTTTTGCTTTAATGATGATTTTAGATGTCGCGTTAGGTTAATCTGCTAAATAATTAATCATCCATTCGCCACCTACGTAAACAATTTTTTGTGCTAGGAAAAGGTATTCCTCACTTTCCCAGCCATAGGTTTCTAAGATGCGATCAACCGATGCTTGCATCCGTTCGGGAAGGGGAGGTAATCCCCCTTTTTTCCCGACAAGTCTTGATAAGTTGTAATACGTTCCCGTTATATCTTGATACTTTTTCCGCATGGATATCTCCTTTCATGAAAGTATTATATGACATGAAAAAGAGCAAAGTGTCGTGTTGAAAGCGACATTTAACGAACGGGTATAAACGCCCTTCCTGGTACCATAATCGGATATCGTTTTCGCCATTCCTTATAGGCGATAATCACAGGATGATGATAGTTAAGAATTCGATCATCAAAATCCCATTCAATCACGTGATGATAAGGTGGTTTACAGCGACTTGGAATATCTTCGTTCATTTGAACAATCAATGCCTCGATCCATCGCGTGAGAAACGTGGGATCTTTCATCACCGCTTGATCAAGGGATGCCTCGGCAAATTCCCAGGTTTTCGGACGGAAGTTATTCGGAAACAATCGCGCATACCGTTCTTCTACTGTCCATGTCCCTAAAAAGGCTTCCAGTTCGGGATGGGTGGATCCACCTAATTCCTTTTGTAAGGAAATGATCCATTTGAGTTCAAAATGAAGAAATTGTTCGGGATTATAGGCGACCTTGGGAAATCCTGTGGAACGTGTCGAAACAATTGCTTCTAAGGGAATATCCACCCACACCGGAAATTCTTCATCATCCAGCTGAACACGGAAATGGACTTTGTTCTGTTTCCAAAGGAGTTCTTGAACCTTGCATGTCCATTCCCGGATATGCGGTTTTTCAACGCGTTCTCCTTGGAAAGGATCATGCGTTGTTCCAAACGAACGTGATAATGCAAAGTATTTATCGGCTTCATCCCAAGCTCGCGTGTTAATCGCTAATCCGCGTAACGCGTGCCATGCTTCGCCTGCTAGGTGATCTTGGACATCCCGATAGAAGGCTGCTTCTTGTTCTTGGGTAAGTCCTTTTTCTAAAAACCACGTATACCATCTTCCTGACATGTATTGTTCCTCCTGTTCAGGACTATCAAGAGGACGACGGGAAAGAAAAACCCCTATCGTGACGATAGGGGTGCTTTATTAAAAAGAACCTTGGTCTATCGTCAAGCATTAGCACCACACCACTCGGTAGGTTGCTGTGTTGTCATCGGGCTTGTCCCTCGAACACTCTTGATAGTTATAAATTTATTTTAACACGAAAGAGGACTTTTTGTCAATTTCCATCAGAAATTGGCACTGTTTTCAATTGACCTTCAGCAAGGGATAATAAATACAAATTCGTTACCTGAAGACCCACTCGCGATAGATAGTTGCCATAATTTTGCAGTTGTTTTTCATAGGCAGGATCGTCAATCTTGGACGTTTTATAGTCAATAATCATCGCGTGATTACCCTCAAGAATGACAAGGTCAATAATGCCTTGTTGGTTTGTATCTGGATGAATAAAAGCAAATTCTTTAAGCACCTTATAGCGACCGTCTTGTACGCCTTTTACGATGTCTTGAAACAAGGGTAACGCTAATACGTTTATGATTTTCTTTTGATCATCCTCCCGTGGAATAAAGCTAACATCGGGATGCGAAAAATCAAGCAAGAATAAGCATTCATGAAGATACGTCCCATAGGCAAGGGCATCAGGATTCACGTCCTCTGCGGTTAATTTGGAAGGCTGTTGGATTGTCTTTACCGGAGGCAGAGGCTCCGGACGATGAAATTCAATCGGAATAGCGGAAGAAGTCATTATTTGTTCAACGCGTGTCCATTCTTTTGGAACCTCAACCGCTTTGCCATGCACAAAGGCTTCGCCTTTTTGCCGATCCACATAATGGATAAAATCAGCAAACGACGTGAGCCAGGTTTGTTCTTTGGGTTTCATTTTTTTGGAATCATCGATGATAAAAATGAGTTTTTCCTGGGCCCGGGTTAACGCGACATAAAATAAACGGACTTGTTCGGATAAAATCGCTTCATCTTCTTCAAGGAGCATTAAATCACGAAATAACGGATAATGATAAACCGCATCCGGATAAGGAAGCTGAATCCCATACGTTGAAGAATATTGATACGCTTCTTTGGCATCGGCTTTATTAAATGCTTTGGTAAGACCGGGTAAGTACACAATCGGAAATTCTAACCCTTTGGATTTATGAATCGTCATGAGACGAACCGCATTATCTGTTTCTTTACTTGCGGAAATGGTAAGTTCAATTTCTAACTCATCCGCCGAGCGAAGGTAATCCTCATATTCCTTTAAGGTCATGCCAATCGCTTCAAGTTGCTTGATATGATTGACAATGCCTTCAAGACGACCAAGATTGGCGGTTAAATCCGATAATTGAAGTAATTTTTCTTCGAGATGAAAGACATCCACAAAAGCGCGCATCCATTCACTTAACGAAACTGAATTTTGTAAGTTCGCTAACGTTTCTAATTGGGAATACACATTAAAGGAGGATAACGGACGTTTCTCTTGCGTCCAATCCAAAATAGCTTGATCTTGTTCTTGAACCAAAAAACTTCGTAATAAAGAAACGAAGGGATGTTTCAAATGATCTGCAACAAGATCGCCTTTAAAATGGACGACACA
>JALRKT010000014.1 GCA_023268805.1 Bacilli bacterium | reverse complement strand
ACTGAACTGGATGAGCTTGACCGCAAAATTCGTCAACTTGAAATTGAACGGCTTGCCTTGAAACAAGAAGAAGATACCAATTCAAAAATTCGTTATCAAAAAATTGAAGAAGAATTAACGGTATTAAAGAAAAGTTATGACGAGAAAGTCACTTTATGGCAACAAGAACGGGATAGCTTAAAAACGGTGAAATCGTTTAAAGAACAACTCCAAGTGTTAAAAACGCAACTGGAACAAGCTTTTAGTCAAGGCCAATACCAAAAAGCCAGTGAACTTCAATATGGTAAAATCCCTGAACTCGAAAAGAAAATTACGAGTTTAGAAAATAAGACGTCTACAGGTAATATGCTTTCGGAAGTCGTCCGTGAAGAAGAAATTGCGAAAATCGTCTCAAAGTTGACCAAAATCCCCTTACAAAAAATTGTTCAAGGGGATAAAGAAAAGATTTTGGGGTTACAAGAAAAAATGCGTCAACGCGTCATAGGCCAAGATGATGCAGTGACTTTAGTTGCCGATGCGATCTTACGGCAACGGGCCGGGATGCAAGATGCGAAACGTCCGATTGGGAGTTTTTTATTCCTTGGACCTACGGGTGTGGGGAAAACGGAAGTGGCTCGATCGCTTGCGGATGCGCTCTTTGATAATGAAAATCATATTATTCGCATTGATATGTCCGAATACATGGAACGGTTTTCGGTGTCACGGTTGATTGGTTCGCCCCCTGGGTATGTGGGTTTTGAAGAAGGCGGTCAACTCACGGAAAAAGTTCGCCGTAATCCGTATTCCATCGTCCTCTTTGATGAAATCGAAAAAGCCCACCCGGAAGTGTTTAATTTACTTCTCCAAATGATGGATGAAGGTCGGTTAACCGATAGTCAAGGTCGCGTTATTGACTTTAAAAATACGGTGATTATCATGACCTCTAATTTAGGATCAGAACTGCTCTTAGACGGAAAAAAGAATGAGGTGGAAGGATTACTTCAACGTACGTTTAAACCTGAATTTTTAAACCGTATTGATGAAATCGTTTACTTTAATCCGCTCGATAAAGATGTGCAAGAAATGATCGTCACTCGCATGCTGAAAGATGTGGAAGACCGGCTTGCGAAACAATCCCTGTTCGTTCAATTCGATGAATCCGTCGACCAATGGGTATTAGATAGTGCATTCAATCAAGAATACGGCGCACGCCCGCTCAAACGCTTCATTCAAAAAGAAGTGGAGACCTTCCTTGCCCGGGCGTATGTTCAAGGGCAACTTGTGGTGGATGTTCCCCAAAAAGTCATCGTGGATCATCAACTGCTTTCCTTAAAACCCATTGATTAAACCAACAAACTCCCTTTGCCATCACGAAGGGAGTTTTCTTCATTGACTTATGCGGGAAAATTCTTTAAGATTTTAACGTTGCCCCCTTAGTTAAGTGGTATAACGAGTCCATGGTAAGGACTTATTGCTAGTTCGATTCTGGCAGGGGGCACCATTCACCATCCTTCAAGGATGGTTTTTCTTTTTTTATCGTAGAGGCTTTTATATAATACGATTCAAGAGGTTTTATTTATGAATGTGAAACTCATTGCCTACAGTCAACCCACCGAAGCGTTAGAACTTGAAGGGTTAACGAATGCCCAAGAGCTCATTGCTTTTTGTGCCCGTGTTTCCAATCCCACGAATCAAATGAATACGGCAACCTCGGAAAAACTCATTAAATATTTAGTGAATCATAAACATTGGTCGCCCTTAGAAATGGTCTCGGTGACCTTAGAAATCGAAACAACCCGTGATATTGCCCGTCAAATGCTCCGTCACCGTTCATTTTCCTTTCAAGAATTTTCTCAACGTTATGCTGATCCCACGATGCATTTAGCGTTCACCACTCGGGAAGCGCGTTTACAAGATGAAACCAATCGGCAAAACAGTGTGACCTTAGCCGATACCCCGGAAACGCTCGCCTTAAAAAAAGCGTGGGAAGAAAAACAAAACGCGATGATTGCCCTTGCTCAATCCACGTACCAATGGGCAATTGATCATGGGATTGCTAAAGAACAAGCGCGCGTTGTCTTACCCGAAGGATTAACGATGTCACGCCTTTACATGCAAGGGACGTTACGTAGCTGGGTTCATTACATTGATTTACGCAGTGGTAATGGCACCCAAAAAGAACATATGGACGTCGCCGTCGCCTGTGCCAAGGTCATTGCCGACGTGTTTCCTTTGATGGAAACGTTTATCGCGAAGGCTTCTTAATTAAAAACCAGCCGTAGCCGATTAAAGGGATGGCATAGAGCCATCCTTTTTGTTTATGAATACCATAAAGGCGATAAAGACTCAGTGCATATAAGGCGAGAAAATCCACACTCATAATGCCCACCAAACTATCCGATGTCCATTGATTGAAGTAAAGAAGAGGATGGCCTTGTATCATCGTAAAAAAGGTAATCAACGTGAGCGTTAAGGCAAGACCGATGAGAATTTCTTGCCATTTTTTACGGGTATAGGCAACCGTCGTATCATTCCCTAAAAAGAATAAAGTGATGCCGTAGGCGCCCGTGAAAAAGCCCAACCACAAAAAGATGACCTTCCATGTTTTTATCGCCATGGATTGATACGCATCGACCAGAAAATAGAGGGGAAATAACCCCATGATATTAAAGATTCCTATGGCAAAAGCATCCGCGGATTGGTCAAGAAGTGAAGACAGTAAGGGGGCATTAAGTCCAAACAAAAGACCATACCCTACGGTATATATCCACAAACTGACATAACCAATCATTAATGCTTTATCTTTCATGTTGAATTAATTCTGACGCGATAATTCCGGATTGATAAATGGTGGGTAAGCCACTACCAGGATGCGTCCCTCCTCCGACTAAATAAAGATTTTTAAGATCTTGAAACCGGTTGTGAGGCCGGAAATAAAGTAGTTGTTTCATCGAATGGGATAAATTAAAGTTGGCTCCGTCTTGGACATGATAGGTATTTTGCCAATCTAAGGGTGAAATCACATGTTGGACTTGAATATGCTGACGAAGATCTTTCAGACCTGCACGGGCGACAAGTTCATCCAAAATGTACTCTGTATAGCGGTCTTTTTCTTTTTCCCAATCAATTGCTGCATGTAAATTCGGAACCGGGACTAAAACGTATAACGCGGAATGACCTTCCGGTGCCCAAGAAGGATCGATCGAGGAAGGATTGTGGACATAAAAACTCGGGTGATGACTCAGCACCATGGTTTGCGTTAAATCTTTCACATTTTGCGCATAATTTGGCGAAAACACAATCGTATGGGCAGAAAGTTTATAGGTTTTATCAAGCCCTAAATAAAGATTAAACGTGGAACATGATTGCGCGTATTTTTCTATCTTTTTATCCGTGTAATGAGGACGATTGGCTTCAGGAATCAGTTCCATGGCTTTTTTAAAGTCCGCATTCATGACAACGGTATCAAAGGGAATTACATCGTCATTGACTTTAAGATGCGTAATTTTCTTTCCTTCTACGACGCATTGTTGCACCGGGGTTTTTAGATGAATCCTCACGCCTCGAGATTGGGCTAAGTTAGCTAACGCTTCATGAAACGCATGAATACCCCCTTGGAGGTGATAAATGCCATATTCATGTTCCATAAAACTAAGAATAGAAAATAAGGAGGGGCATTCCCAGGGAGACATGCCTAAATATTTAGATTGGAAAGCCATCGAGTAAATGAGTTCTTCGGAATGAAAATATTTTTTTAAACGTTGATAAAGCGATTGTCCTAAATCAAGATATGGGGCTGCAGCTAAAACATCTTTTCGTAAATAATCCCTCAAATGAAGAAATGGTTTTTCTAAGACCGGTGTCACTTTTTGAAACCGTTGAAGTTCTTTTTTTAAATACCGTTGATAGCCCGCTTCTTCACCAGGAAAAACCCGATGAATTTCTTTCATCATGGCTAAGTGGTTGGAAGAAGGGCGAAACGTTTTATTCGGAAAACGAAGTTCATAAAGAGGATCAATCGGGGTGACAGGAACAAGTTTTTCAAGTGTGGTACCGATCGTGGTTAAAATCGTATCGATAATCGGCCGATAAATAAAAAACGTCGGACCTAATTCAAAATGATAGGGACCTACATCTAAACCCGAAGATCGGCCACCAACACGGTCACGTGCTTCATATATTGTTACATCATGCCCTTGCTTGGCTAATAATAAAGCACTAACAAGTCCGCCAGGACCGGCGCCGATAATGGCAATCTTTTTTTTAAGGGAAGATGAGGAAGGCATGGTTTTATTATACGCAAAAACAACATGAGGGAACGTGAGTTGCATTCTTTTTTGAATGTGCTATAGTATAGAGGTCGTTTAGGTCAAACTCTGAAGAGTGGAGCAATCCACTCTTTGTTTTTTGAAAGGAGCCTATGCCACTCATTGAAACGCTAGAACAACTCGTTAAACCGCCCATTGAAGCGGAAGGATGTCGCTTGTATGAATTGAGTCTCGTCGTCGAACGCGGGGATAAATTCCTCCGAATTCTTCTGGAAAAACCCGGAACACGCATTGATATGGATCTCATTGTCCGATTAACAAGAGCCATCTCCAGTCTCCTCGATGCAAATCCGCTCATTAGCGAACATTACATCCTCGATATCGCAAGTGCCGGAATCGACTACCCCATCCGTATGGAACATCTCCAGGATTACCTTCATACAATCGTACAAGTGTATTGTGATCCGAACCAACAAGGAAAACCAGGTACGATTGGGGAATTGCTCGCGATCAGTGACTCCGAAATTTACCTCTCCGTAAAAACGAAAAAAGGTCGAGTCGAACAAACCATTGCAAAAAAAGAGATTACGCGCATCGAAGTCGCGCGTGAATCATAAAAAAGGAAGAAAGAAAAACTATGTTTAAATCCTCAGAATTACTCCAACTCATCGAAGTTTTAGAATCGGAAAAAGGCATTTCCAAAGACGCCATTATTGATGCGCTCAAAGAAGCGATTGCCAAAGCCTATCGTAAACATTTAGGTTCCATTGATGATGCGCTTGTGCGCGTTGATATTAATCCTTCATCCGGCGTTATCGCTGTTTTTGAACAAAAGAAAGTGGTGGAAATTGTCGAAGATGATTTCCTTGAAATTTCCCTCGATGAAGTCAAAGCCAAAGGATTATCGCTCAAGATTGATGACTTTTATGAAACCGAAGTCGATTTAGAAAGTTTTACTAAGGGAACCGCGATGATTGTCAAAGCGGTGTTCCGACAAAAGATTGCTGAAGCGGAAAAAGCGGCACTTTATGAACTCTTTAAGGATAAGATTGGCGAAATGATTGTCGGCCAAGTCGAAAAAGTTGATGATCGTAGTGCCATCATTAACATTGGTCGTACCGATGTGTATTTACCCGCCTCGAAACGTATCCCTGGTGAAACGTTTAAAGTTGGTGATCGCGTCAAATTGTATGTCGTGGATGTTGAATCGACCACTAAAGGTGCACAAATTGCCGTCTCTCGTACGCACGAAGGCTTCCTCAAACGTGTTTTTGAAGAAGAACTTCCCGAAGTGTATGAAGGAACTGTCATCATTAAAGCGATTGCCCGTGAAGCCGGTGTTCGTTCCAAAGTCGCCGTCTACTCCCAAGATCCAAATGTGGATCCTGCCGGTGCCTGTATTGGTCAAAATGGATCACGTATTCAAAAAATTGTCGCCCAATTAGGCAACGCCAAAGAAAAAGAAAAAATTGATATTATCGCTTACACTGATAATCTACCTCTTTATTTAGTGGAAGCCATGAAACCCGCTCAAATTACGGGGATCATTTTAGATGAAGTCAATCACAAAGCCGTCATGGTCATTCAATCAGAAAATTTAGGCCCGGCGATTGGTCGTCGTGGTGTTAATCCGCGTTTAGCCAGTAAGTTAACAGGTTGGCAAATTGATGTCAAAGACCTCAATGAAGCCGTGGCTGAAGGTCTTGTCTATCAATCCGTCGATCTTCTCCGTCAAGAAGCGGAAGACAAACGCTTACGTGAACTTCAACGTGCGACCTTACCTGCCGGTTCGGCGCCCGCCCAAGCACGCCATGTCGTTTATTCCCAACAACGAGATGACTTTACGATGGAAGATGTTTTATCGCCACGTCATGATGAAGATCGCCAAGAAAAACTCATCGCCGATGGTGCTGAAATCGATGAGATGACACCAGAAACCCCTGTGGTTAGCCCCGAAGTAACGCCCGCAGCACCAACCCCTGTGGTTCAATCTGAAGTTGCAACACCCGTCGTGGAACCCAAACCTGTTCCCGAAGCGCCTAAAGTGACGGTGGTCCGTACCACCAAGACGCTCGAAGAACTCGAAGCAGAACTCGAAGCGGAAAAAGCACGCAAACCCAAATTCGAAAAAGACTTCAAGAAAAAACCGTTCAAGAAACGTCCCAAAGACAACGATAAACCCGTGGAAGATATTCCAACCCCCACAGGCGATTCGCTCAACCCGGCTAACTACATGAAAATTTATGACGATGAAGACGTGGTGGAAGAACCCGTGGAAGACGTTGAAGTGGAAGAAACCGAATTAGACTTCGAGGACTTTGATGAATACTACGACGAAGAAAAATAACATTCCTCTTCGTCGCTGTATCGTCACCGGCGAACATGGCGACAAGCGATCGTTATTACGCATCGTTCGTAAACCAGACGGTCAGCTTGAGATTGATCTGCATGGTAAAATGCCAGGTCGCGGAGCGTATATACAACGTTCGATTGCGATCCTTGCTAAGTTAAAAGCCTCCCAATTGATTCAAAAACATCTCGGGGTTCAACCTGATGATGCGTTCTATGAAAGGCTTGCAAACGTCCTGAATGAATAAACGCGTTGAATCTCAACTTCACTTGATGAAAAAAGCACGTGCCCTCGTCTCGGGAACCCATGCGATTACCTCGCCGGTGGTCTACATGTGGATTGCCTCAGATGCCTCGCCATCGCGGCAAACACAATGCATTCATTATTGTGAAAAGTACAAGATTCCTTGGGAGATAACTGGCGATAAAGCCTCATTCTCCGCGATTCTCCAACAACCTGATGTAGCCGTAATTCGACTCATCAATCCTCACTTTCTCTCTCTCATCCATGCCAATAAGGAGGACATGACGAATGAAAAATAATCCGAATCCCAACAACCGCCAAGAAAATACCCAAGGTTCTTTGACTGCCAAAGAAACGGCCAAAGTCACCGGTGATGTTTTTATTTATACCGGGGCCATGACTTTAGGTGATTTAGCCAACCAACTTAAAAAACCGGTGGCAGAAATCATTAAATTTCTCTTCTTAAACAAAAAGATGTTAACGATTAACTCCACCTTAGATGATGAAACCATCGGGATGATTTGTTTACATTACGGTCTTGATTTTAAAAAAGAAAAAGCAGTTGCCGTGGAAAACATTGAAGAATACGTCATTGAAGATGATGCAACCACATTAGAAGAACGTCCGCCTGTCGTCACAATCATGGGGCACGTCGATCATGGAAAAACCACTCTCATTGATGCGATTCGTAGTTCGAACCTTGTCGCCGGGGAATTCGGCGGTATTTCCCAAGCGATTGGTGCGTATCAACGGGACTTTAATGGCAAGAAAATTACCTTTATTGACACCCCGGGACACGAAGCGTTTACCGCGATGCGAAGTCGTGGCGCCAAAGTGACCGATATTGTCGTTCTTGTCGTTGCGGCCGATGATGGCGTCATGCCACAAACCCGTGAAGCCATTGACCATGCCAAAGCCGCCAAAGTGCCCTTAATTGTCGCGATTAACAAAATGGATAAACCGGGTGCGAATGTCCCCAAGATTAAAGAAGCGTTAACGGCGCTAGATGTCATTCCTGAAGATTTTGGGGGCGATACGATCTTTGTGGAAATTTCTGCCTTAAAGAAAACCGGGATTGACACCTTATTAGAAAATATTTTACTCGTGTCCGAAGTCTTAGAATTAAAGGCGAATCCAAACCGTTTTGCGTTAGGAACTGTTCTTGAAGCTGTTTTAGATAAACATGAAGGACCAAAAGCGACCTTACTCATTGAAAATGGAACACTTCATGGCTCCGATTATCTTGTGGTCGGAACAGTGTATGGAAAAGTACGCCGTATGACCAATGAACATGCTAAAGTCGTAAAAATAGCGACCCCTTCTACCCCGGTTTCCGTCATCGGTTTAAGTGAAGTGCCTGTCGCGGGTGATTCATTTATGGCGTTCCCCACGGAAAAAGAAGCCAAAGAAATCGCCGAAAAACGTCGTCTCGCGAAAGAATCCGAATCGCGTCAACAAACCTCAAACACGATTGAAAGTTTATCGGAACGATTAGCAAGTGGCGATACTGAACACCTTTACTTCATTATCAAAGCCGATAATACAGGAAGTGCTGAAGCGATTAAAGCGAGTTTAGAAAAACTCAATCAAGATAAGGTGAAGTTAACCGTCCTCCGTTCCGAAACGGGGGCGATTACGGAAAGTGATGTTTTATTAGCATCAGCCTCCAAAGCGATGATTTATGGTTTCAATTTACGTCCTGCGGCCAATGTGCAACAAAAAGCCAATGAATCCGGGGTTGAAATTCGTACTCACCGCATTATTTATGCCCTCATTGAAGAAGTTGAAGCGCTCATGAAGGGTAAAGTGAAAGTGGAAACCACCGAAGAAGTGCTCGGTCAATTTGAAGTTCGTGCCTTATTTAAAATTGGTAAGGTAGGAACGATTGCTGGGGGGATGGTAACATCCGGTCTTATTCCTAATAAAGCAAGCATTCGTATTTTACGGGATGGTGCCATTATCTATGAAGGTAAAATTGCGTCCTTAAAACGGAATAAAGATGAAGTGAAAGACGTCAAAATGGGTTTTGAATGTGGGATTAATGTTGAAAACTTTAATGATATTAAAGAAAACGACATCATTGAAGCGTATCATGAGGTTGAAAAGCAATCATGAGTCAATACCGTTCCTCTCGCTTAGCCTCCCTCATTGTCAAGCACATCACGGATATTATTCAGTTTGAACTCAAAGATCCTACGGTCGGCTTTGTGACGGTGACGTTTACCGACATGAACCATGATTTGAGTTTTCTAAAAGTGTATGTGTCGTTTATGGGGGTCAAAGATTCCCCACAAAAGCTTGAATCCTTACGACGTGCGAAAGGCTTTATTCGTTCCGCCCTCGCCAAAAAAGTGGATATGTATAAGGTTCCTGATCTCCAGTTTTATCTCGATGATGCGTATGAACGTAGTCAACAGATGGAACAAACCATCGCTGCAGCGAAAAAGAAATTAAAAAAAGAAGAAGACCCCGATTAACGGAGGTCTTTTTTCATTTCAATGTGTTCAATGCCTGCTTCCATAAAGGGTTTTCCGATTGCAGTGTAGCCACATTGACGATAAAAATTTTCCACATGACGTTGGGCGTGCATGGTTAGCGTCACCGATTTAAAAAGACTTAACGCATACGTATCAAACCATTGCATAAGCGCTTTGCCATAGCCTAAACCACGATATGGTTTTAAGATGGCAATACGTCCGACTTTAAGGGTCGTTTCATTGAGGCGAAGATAACGAAGGGTACCAATAGGGACATGGTCTAAAAACATGATAAAGGAGGTTGCTGTTTGATCACTTCCATCCCATTCAATGTCCATGGGAACCCCTTGTTCTTCAACAAAAACGGTATAACGTAAATAACTGACGGTCATCCCATCATAGGCAGTCGTTGCCATTTTCATACGGCAAGGGGTATGAGCAACTTCAAATAAGTGAATGGTCGATGACATCGTGTGAACTCCTCTTTTATGTATGGGTTTATTATGCGATAATACGAGAGCAATGTTAAATGGAATGTTTTTAGTAGTTAAACCCCAGGGAATTACATCTCGCGATCTCGTCAATGGTGTCGTGCACCGTTTTCATGAAAAAAAAGTGGGTCATACAGGAACCTTAGATCCTTTTGCCGATGGGTTAATGCTCGTCACGATTGGCAAAGGAACAAAAATGGGTCCTTTTTTAGAAGCGATGGATAAAACCTATGAAGCTACTCTCCAGTTCGGTAGCAAAACAAACACGGGTGATTTAACAGGTGATGTCATTGAATCCAAACCCGTCATTGAACTTTATGAAGATTATATCCAGCAAACCCTGGATACCTTTTTAGGGGAACAGGATCAAGTACCTCCCATGTTCTCTGCGATTAAACATCAAGGTGTCCCCCTCTATGAGTTGGCACGTAAAGGAGAAGAAGTTGTTCGTGAATCTCGACGTATTACCGTGCATGCTATGACACTCATTCGTTATGAAGGCACGACCTTAACCTTCCGTTGCCATGTCTCTAAAGGGACGTATGTTCGAACCTTAGCCGAAGCCATCGCTGAAGCCTTTGGCATGGTTGGTCATTTAACCTCCTTAACACGTATTTCGGTCGGATTATTTCAATTAATGGATGCGAAAACCTTGGATCAATTATCAGAAAAAGATTGTTTATCGATGACCCAATCCTTATCCCACTTACCGACCTTAAAAATTACCCGTCCTGAAAATGTGAAAGCCATTATGGATGGAAAAATGCAAACCTTTGATATCACCGCTTCCCGAGTTTTATGCATCAACGAAAAAAATGAAGCCATCGCGATCTACGAACGAACGGAAGGATCATTCTTTAAATCTCTTCGAGGCTTATTTTAATGATTGTTATTGAGACCGATTTTCAACAGTCCTTTCGTTATCCAACCGCATTAACAGCCTGTTTAGGTTATTTTGATGGGCTTCATATTGGCCATCAAGCCCTCATTCAAACCGCAAAACGTTTAGGACAACCGATTGCGGTAGTCACCTTTGACCGAAATCCTAAAAAATCACGGTCCGATCAATTATTAACACCGTTATCGGTCAAAAAAGAACTACTTGAATCCTGGGGTGTTGATGTCCTCATCATCTTGCAGTTTAACGATTATGTTGAAAAACTATCCCCCAGCGCCTTTTTAGATCATTTATTTACCTTTGGCATTTCTTCCTTAGTCTTCGGCGACGATTTTCGTTTTGGTCACCATGCTTTAGGCGACAAGGACACGATTTTCAAAGACGCTCGCTTTGCTTCGCATCTCGTTACCACTCAAACTTATGCTACACAAAAAATTTCTTCCTCGACGCTTTTAAATTTACTATCTTTAGGTCACGTAGAAACGGTTCGCCAACAATTAGGACGCCCGTATCAAGTCCGCGGTTATGTCGGTCACGGCTTAAAAAAAGGAACTGAACTTGGTTATCCCACCGCCAATGTCGTACTAGAAGAACCCTTTTATTTACCCAAAAATGGTGTTTACATGACCCGGTTTTGGGTGGATGGGACCGCCTATTTTTCATTAGCAAGTCTAGGATATCATCCCACCGTAGCCAATTTAAGTAAACCAAGTTTAGAAGTCCATGTGCTTGATTTTCAAGGCAATCTTTATGAAAAACATGTGTATGTGGATTTTTTAGGGTATTTACGTGAGGAACAAAAGTTCGCATCTCTAGCTGATCTTGTTCGCCAAATGGATCAGGATAAGGCAACCGCACTTGCCCGAAAAAAAGACGTTTTTACAACGTAATCTTTGCATTTTCATTCAACTTGTTTATAATAGGCAATGACTTCTTCGATGATGAACAGCGTTTCCACTCGTTCACCGCTGATGAAGCCCAAGGTTATCCAAGGAGGAAACACACAATGGCATTAACCAAAGAACGAGTTGCCGAACTCGTCAAAACCTACGGCAAATCCGAATCTGATAGCGGTTCACCGCAAGTTCAAATTGCGTTATTAACAGAACAAATTCGCGAATTAACTGAACACCTTAAGTCGCACAAACACGACTTCCATGGTCGTCGTGGCTTGCTCGTCTTAGTCGGTCGTCGTTCCCGTTTACTTCAATACTTAGAAAAAAGTAATCGCGACAGCTACCTTGACCTCATTAGCAAGCTCGGTTTACGTAAATAAGAAAATAAACCATGCCAACCGCATGGTTTTTTCTTTATAAAGGAGATTCCCTATGACTTTATTAGAACGCTTTTTAGACTATGTAAAAATCGATTCTCAATCCGATCCTGATTCATCCACGGTACCTTCAACGGCAAAACAACTCGATGTGATTGCTTTATTGGTTCGTCAATTAAAGGAACTCGGTGTTCCGCGTGTGGTTGAAGATGGAAAAGGCAATGTGTATGCTACCATTCCTGGAAATGACCCAAAGAAAACAACGTCCATTGGACTCATGGCCCACGTGGATACCGCCACAGAAATGAGTGGAAAGAACGTTCGTCCCCAAGTGATTACAAACTATGATGGCGGCGTCATTACCTTAAGTCACGAACTCGGTGTTGTTTTAGATCCAACTGTTTTCCCAAGTCTTACCTTTCATCGCGGTAAGACGCTTGTGACCACGTCTGGCGATACGTTACTCGGTGCCGATGATAAAGCAGGTGTGGCAATCCTCATGGATTTTGTTCAATTTGTTATGCAAACGCCCTCCTATCGCCATGGTCCCATTCAGATTGGGTTTACGTGTGATGAAGAAATTGGCCGTGGTGTCACACATTTTGATCCTGCATTATTTCAAGCCACCTTTGCTTACACGCTAGATGGGGGCGATTTACACCGCATTAACGTTGAAAACTTTAATGCCTCAAGTGCCGTGGTTCGCTTTCAAGGGAAAGCGATTCATCCAGGAAGCGCGAAGAATCAAATGGTGAATGCCCAAACACTTGCAGCCCGATATCACCTTTCTTTACCCACTGATCAAATCCCAGAAACCACGGAAGGGTATGAAGGGTTTATTCATTTAACCCAATCAACGGGTGGGGTTGAATCCGCGGAATTACGCTATATTCTTCGTAATCATGATTTAAAAAAATTAGAAGCGCTCGAAGCATTAATGCAAACTAAAGTGGATGCATTAAATAGCGCACTCGATACACCGCGCCTGACGATTACGATTCAACGCAGTTACTACAATATGAAAAGCATCATTGACCAACACCCTGACATTTTAAAGCGTGTTAATGATGCCTATCAGGCGTTAAATCTTCCCCTTTATTATGAACCGATTCGCGGGGGCACCGATGGAGCCATGTTGACCTATAAAGGCGTTCCTACACCCAATCTTGCAACGGGGGGATATAACTTCCATGGAAAATATGAATATTTTGTGGTGGAAGATGGTTTAATGATGGTGGAAGTTTTGAAACGAATCTTTGCGTATTAATCGCAAAAAATATGTTATAATCTAGCAGTTATAGAAAAGAAAGAGGAACTTATGACAAAGAGGACATTTACGTTAGATTTTGCCGGTAAAAAATTAGTTGTTGAAACTGGAGAATTAGCCAAACAAGCGGATGGCGCTGTGCTCGTTCGCTATGATGACACCGTGATTTTATCCACTGCGGTGGGAAGCAATGAGGCCAAAAATACGGACTTCTTCCCCTTAACCGTGGTCTATGAAGAAAAACAATACGCTGTGGGAAAAATCCCAGGATCCTTCCTTCGTCGAGAAGGTCGCCCAGGAGAACATGCCACGTTAACCGCACGTTTAATTGATCGCCCGATTCGCCCTTTATTTGATGAAGGCTTCCGTAATGAAGTTCAAATCGTCAACACAGTCTTAAGTGTGGATTTAAATGCCACCCCTGAAATGACCGCCTTATTTGGGTCTGGATTAGCGTTAGGCATTTCCGATATTCCATTCGATGGTCCTGTGGCGGGGGTTTTTGTGGGCCGCGTAAATGGCAAACTCATTATTAACCCGACGGTCGAACAACGCCTTGCAAGTGATATTCACCTTGCCGTGGCCGGAACACCCGACGCGATTAACATGGTGGAAGCGGGCGCTCAAGAAGTTTCTGAAGCCGATATGTTAGAAGCGCTCATGTTTGGTCATGATGCGATCAAGCAACTCTGTGCTTTCCAACAAGACATCATCAAGGCCATTGGGGTAAGTAAACGTCACGTTGAACTGTATCGTGTCAATGCGGACATCAATCAAGAAGTTCGCGCTCTTGGTCAAAAAGAACTCGTTAAAGCGATTTCCACGAAAGAAAAATTAGAACGTGAAGCCAACATTAATGCGGTCAAAGAAAAAGTCGTTGCCGCGTTTGAAGCAAAAACGTATCCCGATCGTGAAACCGAAGATAAAACCTTAAAAGAAGTCGACATGATTTTAGAAACAATCATTGCCGATGAAGTTCGCCGCCTCATCACCGAAGATAAAGTTCGCCCGGATGGTCGTGGCGTCAATGAAATTCGTCCCCTGGATTGCCAAGTGGACTTACTCCCTCGCGTCCATGGTTCCGCCCTTTTTACCCGCGGTCAAACCCAAGTCTTATCGGTAGTCACACTCGCCTCCTTAAATGATGTTCAAATCATTGATAACTTAACGGATGAAGACAAAAAACGCTTCATGCACCATTATAACTTTCCACCCTTTTCCGTCGGAGAAGTTGGTCGTATGGGTAGCCCAGGTCGTCGAGAAATTGGTCACGGGGCCTTAGGCGAACGCGCATTAAGTTATGTGATTCCTTCTGAAGAAACGTTCCCTTACACCATTCGGGTCGTGAGTGAAGTTTTAGAATCCAATGGATCTTCTTCCCAAGCCAGTATTTGTGCCTCCTCGATGGCACTGATGGCCGCAGGGGTTCCTGTCACAGGTTTAGTCTCAGGCATTGCCATGGGGTTAATTACTTCCGGTCCCTTAGATGGTAAACATCCGTATACGATTTTGACCGATATTCAAGGTTTAGAAGATCACTTCGGTGATATGGACTTTAAAGTTGCAGGGACCCAAAAAGGGATTACTGCCTTACAAATGGATATTAAGATTCGCGGTATTAACCGTACCATTATTCAAGAAGCACTACAAGAAGCCTTACGAGCACGTACGGTCATTCGTGAACGGATGGAACAAACGATTGGTGAACCACGTGAAGATGTGGGAACCTACGCACCTAAACTCCAACAACTCCAAATTCCTGTCGATAAAATTCGTGATGTCATCGGTCAAGGTGGTAAAGTCATTAATGGCATTATCGATCAATGCAATGGTGTCAAAATTGATATTGAACAAGATGGTCGCGTCATGATTTATCATCAAGACCGTGAACCGATTAATCGCGCAAAGAAGATGATTGAAGATTTAACACGGGAAGCCAAAGTCGGCGAAATCTTCGAAGGCGAAGTTGTTCGCATTGAAGCCTATGGGGTTTTCGTTAACTTATTTGGGGATGTCGATGGCATGGTTCATGTCTCGAAACTCGCTCAAAAACGCGTTGAACATCCTAAAGATGTCGTCAAACTCGGTCAAAAACTCAAAGTTCGCGTCACGGAAATTGATGAAAAAGGTCGTGTCGCCCTTTCCCACAAGGAGTATGCCAACGATTAATTCGCTTTTTTTCAAAAGTCGTTATAATGAAGTTGTTTTAAAGGAATATAAATAATGAATGCACAAGACAAAATCCGCCTGTTTGCATTAGGTGGACTCGATGAACACGGCAAATGTATGTTTGTCGTGGAGTTAGGGTCTGACCTTTTCGTCATTGAAGCAGGCCTTAAGTATCCGACCCGAGATCATCCCGGTGTCGATGCGATTATCCCTAACATTGACTATCTCATCAAACAACGTCACCGCGTCCGAGCGTACATTATTACCCATGGTCATGATGACCAAATGGGGGCTTTACCTTACATATATAAACAAGTGACTGCCCCGGTGTATGGTACCCCGGCAACGATTGCCTTACTCCATCAATACACGAAAGAATTAAAGCTGAATGTTGAATATGAAACCCATATCATTCAACCGACCAGTCAAGTCAAAATTGCCGGATATGATTTTCATTTCTTCCAAACGGTTCATAGTGTGATGGATTCGTGTGGTTTTGCAATTGATACCCCCTTTGGTAACATTGTGTATTCCGGAGACTTTATCGTGGAATACAATACGCATAAACACTATAAACATGATCTCAATGCCCTCGCTAAAATCGCGGAAAAAGAAACTCTGGTCTTACTCACTGAATCCGAAGCTGCCGATAAAGTGGGGTATTGCTCACCGAATCATCGCTTAAATGATCATCTGGTCATTCCGTTCCAAATGGCCCAAGGCCGCGTGTTTATTGCCCTGTACAATCAATCGGTTTACAACCTTGAAGAAGTCGTTCAGTTTGCCATGGTCAACCAAAAGAAAGTCATTTTCTACGATCAAGAAACCGAAAATTACATAGAAACCTTCATGAAACTCAATGCCTTATCGCTTCCTCGCGATAAAATTGTCAGTCGCGAAAATCACTTACGTACGGCCATCAAAGATCAAGTCATTATCATGATGGGACAAGGTGAACGCGTCTATAAAAAAATTGATGAACTTGCCAATAGCGTCAATGAAGATAAAACGTTCTCTCTTAACACCACTGATACGTTTATCGTCGCTTGCCCTTCCGCGCCTGCTTTTGAAGTGCTTGCCACCGATGCGATTGATGGCATTTATCAAACCGGCGCCAAAGTCGTGAATATTACCCGGAAGCAAATTCGGGGATTGCATGCGCAAGAAGAAGACATTAAAACACTCGTTTCCTTACTGAAACCGAAATATTATATGCCGGTAAAAGGTGAATATGTCCATCTCGTCGCCAACGCCAAACTTGGGGTGGCCACCGGCATTGGTTTAAATCATATGAACACCTTTTTAATGGACAATGGTTTTGTGCTTGAATTTACCGGGAGTAAACCCAAACTCTTATTATCGGACTTAGACCGTATTCCGACCGGTGATACGTTTATTGATGGTCTCGGCATTGGGGATGTTAAATCCGATGTTATCCAACAACGTCAACGTTTAGGCGAAGATGGGGTTGTTATTTTAGGAGCTACCATTTCGAAACTTCATAAGAAAATTGTGGCAGGACCGGATGTGCAAATGCGAGGCTTTGTCTTTGTGAAAGACTCCGATAACATCATGAAAGAAATCCAAACGTTATTTTCCCAAGAACTGAACGACTATGTGACCAAAAAAGCGTTTATTGCGTTGGATGATTTTAAATATCATCTTATTGAAAAGACAAGTAAAATCCTTCGGCGAATCAATGGCAAAAACCCCATTATTTTACCGATTATTCTTTGGTTTGATGAAGAAGCTGCTTCCGCACCAAAGGCGACAAACTAAGCCCGCGATTTTGGGTTGAACTTGGTATAATTAACCTATGAAACCCGTCTTGAATCCACAAACGTATCCTCCCCTTTCCGATCGACCGTTTAAATTTGCGTTGGGTTTATTTTTAATTTTACTCACCTTTCTTGGGTTTATTTCCGAAGGCATTTTTTCTCAATTTGTTAGTTTCTTTTTTGCGTTTTGGATCGGCGAGTTACGTGTGCTCGGCTTTTTATTCATGATTGGCTATGGCATTAGCCTCATGTTGAATCGCCCCTTTTTAAAAATTGAACGACGGTTATCCTCGTTTGGCATTGCCTTAACGATTTTATCGATATTAGGCTTATCCACCTATGGTGTCTTACAATCGATGGATAATCCACCCAATTTAACCTTACTCGAGTTCTTTCCCAGCTTTTTTACACTTTTTTTACCAACTGATGGTGCATTATTTATCTTCAATGAAGCCACGGTCGGTGGCGGTATTTTAGGAAGTTTTGTCGTAGCGCTTATTCGCATTCTTCAACTGGAATCCTTCAACCAACTTTTTTTATTGATTCTCTTATTTGCAGGGATTTTATTAAGCCTTGAAAAAATTTGGGCGTATATGATTCATTCGATCGCCTCCACGCTGGATGAACGACAAAAAGAGCGGGAACGCTTTCGCCGTATGAGTCAACTTCCTCCGACTAAAACGTTTGCGAATACGATGACAACCATTGATCCTGATAATGGCGAAACCAAAGTCGTCCGACGATTATTTCCGACCAACGCGGTCAGTGGACTGACGAAAGTTCAATTTAAACGTCCAGAATCGCAGACGCTTCAGCAACCCAGCATGCAACCCGTATCGCTTCCATTAGAAACGGGTGAAGAAGAACCCCAACCCACGCCGATCACCACTTCCAATAACACGCTTTATGAAGCACCGGATATTTTGCCCGAACCGATGGAGAAGTCGCTTAAACCATCCGTAGCAGCTCCTAAAGCCGCAGCGGCCTATGCAACCCCCGATCTTAGTTTACTCACGTCACGTACGAATGGTCTTGACCGTGATTTTAATGAAGCAGTGACCAAAAAGCGCGTGGATATCCTCCAACAAAAATTTGCTTCCTTAAATGTTCCTGCCAAGATTATTGGGTATGATATTGGGCCCAGTGTTACTTCCTTTGATGTGCAAATGGCCGAAGGCGCCCAAACCCAACAAGTGAAAAAAGTGCTCCTGGATTTAGGCATTGCCCTCGGGGGCTATGAAGTCGCCTTCCATGACATCGTTCTCGGTAAAACATGCTCAACGATTGAAGTGGTGAATGAACGCGCGTCGATGGTCGGTTATAAAGAAATGCTCAATGATCTTCGTAATAACGAAGAAACCGCCCATAAACTCATGATTCCGTTTGGTCGTAACATTATTGGGGATGTCATTGCCTTTACACCCAAAGACATGATTCACCTTTTAGTCGCAGGGTCCAGTGGCAGTGGAAAAACCGTGTTTATGCATACGTTTATCATGACGATTCTCATGCAAACATCTCCCGATCAAGCCCGCATGCTCCTCATCGATCCGAAGAAATTTGAATTATCCAAATATAAAAATCTCCCGCACTTACTTTGTCCGATTATTTCGGAAATGGATGAAGCAAAAGTTGCGTTAGAACGTTTAATTGAGGTTATGGAAGAACGTTATCAAGCCTTACAAGATTCCGAAACCTCCTCGCTCGATCAATACAATCGCTATGCGGTTGAAAATCAAAAACCTACCTTCCCTCTTATTTTTGCCATTATCGATGAATATAACGACCTCATTAATACGCATCCTCAAGTGTCTGACTTAGTGACCCGCCTCGCTCAAAAAGCACGTGCGGCCGGCATTCACCTTATGATTGCCACCCAACGTCCGACCACCGATATCATTACCGGAAGCATTAAAAACAACATGGCCACGATTGTCGCACTGCGTGTGGCAAAACAAGTAGACTCCGTGACCGTACTAGGACATGGTGGTGCCGAAATCCTTGGGGGCAACGGCGATATGTATTTAGTAAATCCCTTATTTGCCCGTCAAGGGGAAATTCGCGTTCAAGGCGCTTATTTGAGTGAAGATGAAATCAGTCGGGTGTGTGCGGATATTCGTTCGCGACATTTACCGCAATATGATGAACGGTTCTTGAATTTAAAAGAAACGAACACCGCTCCTGCTAGTGGCGATGGCTTTTCTCCGAATATGGAACTTTCTGACCCCATGTATGAAAGCATTAAAGAAGCGGTCATGCGCATGGATTATGTCTCGATGAATTGGATTGCACGAACGTATGAAATGGGCTATCCGCGCGCGTTACGCCTATTTAAAATGTTACAAAATGATGGGGTCGTTGATGCCTCCGATACCAGTCCGCAAAACAATAAAGGTCGCAAAGTACTTTTACGTCACCCGGAGGGGGTTTAACCATGGCAATTTCCACCGGCATTGATTTAGCGTATATTCCCCGTTTCAAACAAAAAAACGATTTAGCAAAAAAAATTTTAGCCCCCCATGAATATGAAGCCTATCTTCATCACCCGATTCCAGAGCAGTTTTTAGCTGGACGTTTTGCGGCCAAAGAAGCGTTTATTAAAGCATGGAACACCTTGCCGTATCCAAATTTATCGCATATTGAAGTTCATCTTGGCACCCATGGTAAACCCTTTATTCGCTACCAGCAGCACCATTTTGCACTTTCCATCGCACATGATGGGGACTATGCTACCGCAATCGTTATAATAGAACGTGATGCATCTTAAATTTATGAAAGCGATTTTGGTGAAGCCGAACCAAATTCGTGTCTTGGTGTATGGGCCGCTTATTAATCATGACCGCGAGTCAGCCCGTCTTCGTGTTCAGTTTTCAATCCTTGAAACGATGACGTTACTAGAAGAAATACCACAAGCCAATTTAACATCCTTGCTCTTTCAACTGCATGAACCCATTACCTTGGGAAATGCCTATGAAATTGTCATTGAATCCTTTGGCAGTGTTCCCGTTGATGTCTCGGAAGCACTTCATTTTGACCATTTTCATCGCGATTATACGTATCCCGATGATGATCTTGGCGTGACCTATGAGGATTTTCAAACCACCTTTAAACTTTGGGCTCCGTTAGCGAGTGCGGTCGTTTTAACGTTAAATCCAACCTCTGATTCCCCCCAATACATTGCGATGAAACGCGGTGATTTTGGTGTATATGAAACAACCGTTTTAGGGGATTTAGATGGGTTAGCCTACACCTATGATGTCACCAATCACGGGGTAACGCGAACAACCCTTGATCCATATGCGATTGGTTCTACGTTAAATAGTGAAGCCTCCGTGGTCATCAATCCTTCGCGCATCCACACGATTCCACATCACGATGAAAAACTTCCGCCGTTAACCCATCCTACCGATGCAATTATTTATGAAGCGCATGTCCGTGATGTAACGAGTGACCCGCATACAAATATTGTGCATAAGGGTCGTTTTTTAGGATTCCTTGAGCGAGGCAAAACGCTACAAGGAACCTCACAGCCCGTTGGCTGGGATTACTTCACCTCCCTTGGATTTACTCATTTACAATTACTTCCCGTGAACGATTACCGGTCCGTCAATGAACATCAAACCGATCATGCCTACAACTGGGGATATGATCCCTACCAATATGGTGTGATTGAAGGGAGTTATGCGTCGGATTTACACGATCCTTATAGTCGCCTATTGGACTTTAAAACATTCGTGAGTCAATGTCATCAGGCAGGCTTACGCGTCAATCTGGATGTGGTTTATAACCATGTGTTTGAGTTTCAATATTCTGTGTTTGAGAAAGTCGTTCCAGGTTATTATTTCCGTAAACGACCGGATGGAACGATGTCAAATGGATCGTTCTGTGGCAATGACGTCGCCTCAGAGAAACCGATGGTTCGTCACTTAATTGTGCATTTAGCTTTGTATTGGGTAAAAATGTTCCATATTGATGGTTATCGTTTTGATTTGATGGGGATTATTGATCAAACAACGATGCAAAAGATCAGCGATGCAATTCACGCCCTTCGCCCGGATTTTATGATGTATGGCGAAGGTTGGAATATGCCAACGGAACTCCCTTTTGACGCTAAAACAATTACCGAACGGCATGCAGCTTTACCGTCCCTCAGTTTTTTTAATGATACGTTCCGCAATGTGTTTAAGGGTGGTAATTTTGAAAATGATATCCTCGTTCCCGGTTTTACAACAGGAAACCCTTCGTTAATGCATGAAGCAATCGGTGGCATGCTTGGTTCCGCCTATCCCCATCTTGATGGCTATAAAGTCAGTCAACCGTATCAATCCATCAATTACGTCGAATGTCATGATAATGGAACCTTCTACGATAAAGTGATTCGTTTGTATCCTCATGCATCAGAAGTTGAACTTCAGGCCTATATTCGTTTTAGTATCAGTGTGATTTTAACCGCCCAAGGTATTCCTTTCCTCCACATGGGACAAGAAGTGGGTGGCACAAAAATGGGCGATCATAACTCGTATAAGTCCGGTGATGCGGTGAATCAATTTCGCTTTGAACGGATTCAATCCTACACCCCCGTTATCGCGACCTTGAAAGATTTAATTAGCCTACGAAAAGCATTTCCTGTACTTCGTCAACCCCACTGTTTACCTACCCACAACTTTCACATTGATGTGATACAAGAAGGAACCTTTATGATTCATTATCGATGGGAAATAGACACCTTTACCGTCGTGGTCAACGCCCAAAATCATTCGGTTACTTATCAGGGAAACCCCCTTCAAGGTCAGCTTTATTTTGATGGGCAAAAGCGGGTGGATCAAGCCTTCTCCTTAAAGGATATTCCTCCCTTAAGTGTGCTTTTTTTGAGACAAACATAAGACACATTTAAGACGTTTTCATCTTTATTTAATCCTAGACTATCTCTTAATGAGGTAAGTTTATGATTTCAAATGTCATGGTAATTGGTTTAATGGATGACGTGATTTCCAGTAATACACGCTTTATCAAAGTCCAACGTGGGTATCGCAATGTCGAAGGGGTCTTTGTGGAAGATAGAATTCCCATTCGCTACTGGACACGGGCGACCAATAATTATTTTATGACGATGGCAAAGGGGACCTTAGTCGGCATTCGTGGTCGACTTGAAACCGAACCAGAAATTGGTGTTTTAATTATGTGTGATTTTCTAGAAACCCTCCACTTACCTTTAAAAACATAACGTATAGTCAAACGGGGCATTTTCGCTTACAATAAAACCGATGCGAAAATATGTACGTTTAATTCCCTTACTCTTTCTTCCGTTGTTACTTTCTTATGTTTTTGTTGTCCTGCCGAATATGTTATTACGAAAAATCTTGCCCTTATCGTACCGATATCGGTCCTTACGGTTTGTTATTGCCATTCTTTATGCAGGATTACGCATTGATTTACGCGTGCAAAATCCAGAGGTGAATCGTACGACAAAAGATGCCTTTATTGTGTGTAATCATCATTCCTTCATCGACCCCTTTTTAATCATTCATTTATTTCCTCACCCGGTCCGATTTCTTGCCAAAAAAGAAGTTCGTCGACTTGCTTTATTTGGGGATGCAACCGCTAGCATTGATGCCTTATTCATTAATCGCAAAAGCATCAAATCTCAAATTACCTTACTCAAATCAATGAAAGTGATGTTAGAAGCACGGAAAACAAATTGGGTGGTCTTTCCCGAAGGCACACGTAATCGTGAATTTTATTCCCAACCCCTGCTTCCCTTCAAACCCGGTGCCTTTAAACAAGCGATGGAAGCAAAAGTGGATATTTTACCGATGGTCACCTATGGTTTTCAACGTGTGTTAGATAAGAAACTTCATTGGAAAAAATATCCTGTCCAAATCGCTTTTTTAAAACCGATTACTCCGGCGATGTACGAAGGATTGTCCACCCGTGAAGTCGCGGAACTCGTTCAAGCCCAAATGCAAGCCGAAAGTGATAAACTAGTTGTAGAAGATCAACGTTTGCGCGTTGAACTCGGACAAACGGTATGAACATTTTATCGATTATCGAACATAAGGCGAACGGCGACATTTTAACCCACGAAGAAATTCGTTATTTTATTGATCACTACGTGGATGGATCGATTCCTGATTATCAAATGGCCAGTTTACTCATGGCCATCAAATTAAAGGGGATGAATGCTCAAGAAACATCCGATTTAACCCTCGCGATGGTTCATAGTGGCGAAACGATTGATTTATCCGCGATTGAAGGTGTCAAGGTGGATAAACATTCTACTGGGGGTGTCGGCGATAAAACATCCCTCGTTGTCGGACCCCTTGTCGCGAGTCTTGGTTTAAAACTCGCCAAAATGTCGGGTAAAGGATTAGGTCATACGGGCGGTACGATTGATAAACTCGAATCCATTCCCGGTTTAACCACCGCCTTAACACAAGCCCAATTTATTCAGCAAGTACAAACGGTAGGGATGGCCATTATCGGCCAAACCAAAGCCCTTGTTCCTGCCGATAAACTCCTTTATGCCTTACGGGATGTCACCGGAACCGTCCAATCCATCCCTCTGATTGCTTCTTCGATCATGAGTAAGAAAATCGCCTCCGGTGCACAAACGATTTTACTCGACGTGAAATATGGCAATGGCGCATTTATGAAAACGATCGAAGACGCCAAAGTGCTTGCCCGTGCCATGGTCGATATTGGTAAAGCGCTTGGACGTGATACGCGTGCCTTGCTTTCTGATATGAATCAACCCTTAGGCTTGGCGATTGGTAATCGCTTGGAAGTGAAAGAAGCGATGGCGACCTTAAAAGGTCAAGGTCCCGATGATTTTACGCAATTATGTGTGGAAGCGGCAGCCGTCATTGCGATTCAAGCGGGCTTATATTCGGATTTAACGGTTGCAAAAGCGGCGGTTACCAACCAACTCCAATCCGGTCGTGCCTTGACGATATTTAACCAATTTATTCACGCGCAAGGCGGCGATTTAAACGCCTTTAATCAACCAAGTCTTCATCATGTTGATGTCGTGAAACCCATTCTGGCGACCTCTTCAGGAATCATTCATGCCGTAGAAGCGTTACCGCTAGGTTTACTTTCGGTGGATCTTGGCGCAGGACGACTCACCAAAGCGGATGTGATTGATTTTAATGCGGGGATTGTTTTGCACGTTAAACCAGGCGATACGGTTCAAAAAGGGGATACCCTCTGTACGCTTTACACGAATAAACCCTGGGTGGCATCATGGGAAACGACCGCCCGTGAAGCTTTTCACCTTCAAAAGAAAGCGTATCACGCCCCGCATGATGCGTTTATCATGATAGAATAACGTCAATGCGTCTTGTTCTCCAAACCATTGAAAAAGCGACACTTACCGTCCCACACCATCCGTTGGTCTCCGTTGAAAAAGGATTAATCGTTTATGTGGGCTTTTCGCATGGCGATACCCTTGAAGTTCTTCCCAAAATGGTCGATAAAATTTTCAATTTACGTATTTTTCCCGATGATCTAGGCAAAACGAATTGGACACTTGATCAACATCAAGGTCAACTCTTACTTGTCCC
>JALRKT010000013.1 GCA_023268805.1 Bacilli bacterium | reverse complement strand
ATAACGTGTTAAAGTAAAACAATGAAAACTGTAACGTTAAAAAACGGTCTAAGCATGCCCCAACTTGGGACAGGCACTAATACGTTTGGAAAAGAAAATCGATCCTTTCAAGGGGCGATTAATTTTGACACCACCGAACTCCAATCCGCGATCCGTTTAGGGTATCGGTTACTGGATACCGCAATTTATTACCGTAATGAAGCGGTGATTGGTAAAGCCGTGAAAGAATCTGGCATTCCTCGTGATGAATTTTTTATTACGTCCAAGATTCCCGAAAAGTCAGAATATAACGCTACCGATGATATCGTCCGAGCCAGTGTCCATTCTTCCTTGGATGCACTCGATCTTGGTTATATTGATTTATATCTTATGCACTTCCCCTTAGAAAAAAATGAAGATAATCTTCGCGTTTGGCGTGTTTTAGAATCATTTGTCGATCGAGGGCTTATCAAGTCAATCGGTGTGTCAAATTTCTCCATCGATCAATTAACGTATTTAATCAAGCACGCGCGCATTCAACCGGTACTCCATCAATTTCAATGTTATCCAGGAAAACTGAATGCCGACATGATTGCCTTTTGTCAGTCTCATCACATCATTCCTGAAGCGTATCATTCTTTGGCGAAAATGGATAAAAAAAGTAAAGAGTTATTAACGAAGATCGGACAAAAATATGGAAAAACGTGGAGCCAAGTCGCGTTACATTATCAACTGCATGAAGGCATCGTCGTCATCCCGAAATCGCATAATCCACTCCATCAAGAAGAAAATATCAATGTCTTTGACATCTCATTGACAGAAGTAGAATATCAAAGGATTCGTGATTTAGGTTAAAGGATTGACTCTTTGTCAAAATACGTCGGTTCACTTAATTCCAAATTTTTTTCTTGTGAGGGTTGATTCATGACGCGGCGGTACTCTGCATGCAATTGCTTTTGATTGAGATGAAGATACTTTTGGGTAATGCATTAGTTATGATGGCCTAATAATGCTCATAAAACTTCCAAATTGTCACCTTGACTTAGAAAGCGTGTCGCAAACGTATGCCGCCATTTATGGTGGCTAATACTCGTAGCGATATTCAATGTTTTCATTAAGCGTTGGGTGATCGTTTCAATCGAAGAAACTTCTAAGGGTTACAATCTCCGGTAACACCCTCATGGAATGTTTGAGGCATTGTTATTCCGAGCGTGGGAGTCGGTAGTTTGATTTTACTTTTTTTATTTTTGAAGCAACGACATGGGATTTATTAACGAAAGCAATCCTAACAATCACATAGAAATTTCCATTACGCGGATTGTGAAGTCATTATTAATACGTTCAGTATGTGCGAAAAGTTTTGGAATTCTCATTTTTTTCTTAATACTCATGGACATTTCAAATAAAAAACAAGTTTTATTTTTTTCCATTGAATTTTAAAGTAGATGTTGATAAATGAAAGCGATTTCATTAAGATATAAATAGATGAAACTTCCGGTTTAACGTCTTCTTGAAATAAAACATCATGAAGCAGTGAAATTATTTCAAGATAAAGAAAAATCGAAACGTTTCGATACATTCCTTAGGAGGGAATTTTATGCGTTTAAAATCCATGACTTATGTAAGTTTATCTGTGCTCATTCTTGCGGCATGTGGAGGAAACACTAATTCGACAACAAGTACGAGTGAAAACTCCTCAGATACCAGCTCACAACTTAATCCGGTTACCTTACGTTACGCAGGCTGGAATTTAGGGACAGTTGAAAACAATAATATTGAACGACAAATGCTAGCAGCTTATCAAGAAGCGAATCCGCATGTCACGATTGAAATTATTGAACGACCGGTGATTATCGATGAAGAATCAGGAGAAGAATCAACGGTGAGTTGGGATGAATTTTTTGCCACTCAAGCTGCCATTGATAATTTACCAGACGTGTATATGATTTATAATCTTGCCGGCTTTACGGCCCAAGGTTGGACAGAAGAAGTCACAGATTTAATTAATACTGATGATGAATTTGACCAAATTCCTTTGGATATTCGTCAATCCGCTGCTTTCAATAATCGGTATTTTGCCATTCCGCAAACATTGTTTTATTTTGGATTCTTTATTAATCGAACGGCGATTAATCGTGCGGGTCCACGCGCAGTTTATCCCACTTATGGTATGACGTATGAAGAATTAATGGATGCAGCAGAACGAAATTCCAAAGCCCCGATCGAAGGGGGCGATGGCATTATTGGTATTAGTGGATTAGATAACCTCGTTAATTGGTTACCTGCACAAATTGATCCCGATTTAGGTTGGTTTACCTTTAATGAATCCACAGGTTATCATCTTGATAGTCCCGCCTTTGAAACCGCTGTCCAAGAACAATTGAAATATTATGGTCCGGGTAAAGCCACCTATGGTAACTACGTCCTCGATGCGTTAGATCCCAGTAAATATGCCGATTATTTTGGGGTGAGTCAAAATGTTTTTGAAAGTGGCAATCAATCGATTCGCTTTGAAGGAAGTTATGCGATGCGAGATTGGTTTACCCGTTCTTTAAATCCTGAAGATTCCTTATATGGTGCAGATATCGACTTTATTGGAACCCCTTCATGGAATGTCCCGGGCGTTGGGAATGTCAATAATATTCCTGCCGTTGTAGATTATTTAGCAATCGGTAAAGGAACTGATCATCGTGAAGAAGCCTATAAATTATCAAAATGGATGGGTTTTTCTTCAGAAGGCTATTTAAAACGCCTTGAACTTGCTGAAAACAATCCGCTGCAATCTGCCTTAAACTTTACGCCCTTGATTCCTCGCCAAGATTTAATTGATGGTTTTTTTGATCTTTATCCTAACATGACGGAATTCAAAAAAATTGTGGAAGAACATGAAACCTTTATCTTGGAAAGTTTAGGTAAAAATGTCCCCGGTTATTGGAATTCCCGTTCTAACGCCTTATTTGATACCGTTCAAATTGATGGGGTTGACACTAATCGTACGGTCGGTGCTGCCATTGTTGATATTTATTCAGGACGATTGACCCTTGCCGATGCCCTTGCGAAAGGACTGAATACGATTGTGAATAACGAATGGACCCTTGCCAAGGAAGCGCTCGACGCTTATTTAAGTCAAAACGCATAAGTCGTATAATAAAAAGTGATGATACCCATTAAAGCTATTACTTTAATGCCTTTTCTTACCATGGTATTATCCTTAGCTTTTCATGCACCCCAACCGATGATTCATGAAGAAGACCCTTTGATGGTTGATCCTTCTGAAAGCACTCCTTCTAATTATGACGAAGTATTAGCGTCTTGGGTGGCCCAAGGAAGCTTAACAGATCATCCGTTTCAAATGACTCTCACCAGTGACCATATTGTTGATGTAGCAGGGATATCCTTAACCACCAATACCCGGGACTATGACCTCTATGCTACCCATAATAATCAAGAGGTTGTGGTTGTGAAGGGTGACGCTTTTATCAGCTATGAAATTGAAAGTCCAAGTGATGTTCTCGTTAGTATTTCTATGGATTATTATCCCTTAGATACAGGCATTCGTGATCTTGAACTTGCGATGCTTGTTAATCATACGTTTCCTTATTTTGAAGCCCAACAAATCACCCTCAATAAAGCATGGGTCACGCCTCCCATTTTTGCGGTAGATCGTTATCAAAATGACATTATGCCTAAGGCAACTTTAGCCAATACATGGTTACGACAATCTGTTTATGATGCACAACGTTTACAAACCGATGCGTTATTAATTCGCTTGGAATCAGGGACCAATACTTTGACCCTTTTTGGTCTTCAAGGCGAATTTCTACTAGGTCATGTTCGTTTGGCAGCGCTAGAGCAACCCATAAGTTATGCTGACTATCGCCAACTTTATCATGATGCACCGGTCATGGAAGAAACATTATTGACCTATCAAGCCGAACAATTATCATCTCGCAATAGCTTATTGACGCGATTTACAACCAATCGTGAACCTCGTGTTGTACCGTTTGCACTCGTGGAAAGTCGTCTTAATGTAATTGATGGTTCCACCTATCAAACTAGTGGTCAAGCCATTTCTTATTCCCTTGAAGTGCCAGCGACCGGTTTTTATCGCCTGACGTTTAAAGTTTTACAAAATCGTATTGAAACGATTTCCTACCGTCGTCTTCGTATTAATGGCGTGATCCCTTTTATGGAGGCTAATACACTTCCTTTTGCTTATTCACGATCATGGAAATTGCGACCTTTAGGGCCGCTTGAAGGCGACCCCTATGAATTTTTCTTGACCGCGGGTTCGCATACTTTGACCTTGGAAGTCAATGCAACCCAAACGCGAAGCTCCTATCAAACGATTCAATCCTTAATGCAAGATGTCAACGCGCTAAGTCTTGCCATTAAAAAAATAACAGGAAACACCATTGATCCGAATCGAGAATGGGACTTAATCACATATTTACCTTCGATTGAAACAGATTTAGACCAGATGATCGACAAAATAACCGAGGTAAAATCAACATGGATGTTACTTAATAATGCAACCTCCCAATCGGATGTCCTTGCTAGTTTAACGATTGCTGAGCGTTTATTAGTAACCCTACGAAGTAATATTAATGCCATTCCACGTCGCCTTAACACATTGTCAGGAACCAGTGGTTCCGTCTTATATCGTTTAGGCATCATTTTACCGTTATTAATTCAATCTCCGCTTACGATTGATGCGTTTTATCTCCATGGAAACACCGCAAAGCTCCCCAAAGTCCAAGCAGGTTTTTTTGAAACAATCTGGGTAGGAATTCAACGATTTTTTGCCTCGTTTTTCTCCGATCAATTTAAAGAATCCACGAACCCCGAAGAACTTGTTGTCTGGGTATCACGTAGTCGGCAATATGTGAATTTATTACAACAAATGGTCGATGCTTCCTTTACGCAAGAAACTGGTATACCAGTACGCATTAGTATTAATCCTAATGAGGATAAATTGATTTTAGCAAGTAGTGCAAATCGTCAGCCTGATATCGCAATGGGGGTTGCCGGTTGGCGTCCGTATGATTTTGCCATTCGCAATAATGTGTATGATTTGTCTTCCTTTACTGATTTTCGTACGATCTCCGACCGATTTTATCCAGGCTCCTTTTTACAGTTGATTTATCAAGATGGCGTTTACGGTCTCCCGGAAACCCAAAACTTTTATTTATTATTTTACCGCCGGGATATTATGAATCGATTAAATCTTGACGTACCGGATACATGGGACGATGTAATCAGTATTTTGCCTGAATTACAACGATTCGGTTTAAATTTTTATTCGATGTTATCCAGTAGTAATGCCTTTAAGGCGTTCGTATTGACCATGCCTTTTATTCGACAATTCGGTGGAAAAATCTTTTCTGAAGATGGTTTATCTGCCGCGTATGATGATCCAAATACCTACGCTGCGTTAACCTTAATGACAGATTTGTTTACGACGTATTCTTTACCTTTAGAAGTGGGTAGTTTTTATAATGAATTTCGTTATGGTCGTTTACCCATAGGAATTGGTGATTTTGGAATGTATATTTCCTTGTTACATGCGGCGCCAGAAATCGCAGGCTTATGGGATGTCGCGCCACTTCCAGGCGTTGAACACGATGGTGAGGTCAATCGCTCTTTTGATGGAAGTTCCACCTCTGCCATGATTTTTAAGAATACCAAAAAACCACAAGAAGCATGGACGTTTTTAAAATGGTGGACGTCGGCTTCGATTCAATTAGATTATGCGGAAAATCTTATTTCTGCCTATGGCCCGGAATATTTATGGAACACATCGAATCGGGAAGCATTTAGTCAAATGTCTTGGGATGAAAATCATCGCCAAACGATGTTACAACAATGGGAGTGGATTAACGATACGGCAAAAACCCCGGCCTCGTATATGGTGGAACGTGAGTTATCCAACATTTGGAACCGCGTAGTCTTTCAAGGCGCGAATTTACGAAGTGCCATTGAAGATTCACTCATCATTGCTAATAAAGAAATTCGACGCAAAATGATTGAATTTCGCTTCATTGATGCAGAAGGTACAATTTTAAAACCCTACATCTTACCAACCAAAGAAACGATTGGAACATGGATTGGTACACAAGCATGACGATCAAGTGGAAAACAAAAAAATATAAGGACAATGCTACTGGTAGTTTTTTTGTCCTACCCTATCTACTAGCGTTTATTGTGTTTATCACCATTCCGGTTTTGATGGGAATGCTCTTATCGTTTACGTATTTTAACTTATTAGATGCTCCCACATTTATTGGGTTTACCAATTTCATCACCATCTTTACGGCCGATAACGTCTTTATGCAGCAAATTGTCCCCAATACCATTACCTTTGCCTTCGTCGTAGGTCCGGTCGGATATTTACTTGGATTTTTCCTTGCGTGGTTACTTGCACAAATTCCCCATCGACTTCGTACCATTTTAACGTTAGTCATTTATTCCCCTTCCATGACGGCGGGGGTCGCGATGGCGGTGATGTGGCGAATTATTTTCTCAGGCGATGAAGCAGGTTATTTAAATGCCATTCTCTTAAATTTTAATCTTATTGATGCCCCCATTCAGTGGTTAGCTAATCCTGATTATTTAATGACAATCATGATTATCGTCACCTTGTGGAGTAGCATGGGTATTGGATTTTTAGCCATGTTAGCCGGGGTTTTAAATATCAATCCTGAGCTTTTTGAAGCAGCGTATGTTGATGGCATGACTAGCAAACTGCAAGAAATCTTTTACATCACAATTCCCTCCATGAAACCCCAAATGCTTTTTGGGGCTGTCATGTCGTTAGTCGCTACGTTCAATGCCGGTTCCATTGGAGTGCTTTTATCTGGTCAAAATCCTACGCCTCAAAATGCAGGACAACTCATTGTGACGCACATTGATGATTATGGTTTTATTCGCTTTGATATGGGTTATGCTGCGGCATTATCCATTGTGTTATTGTTACTCGTATATGCCTTTAGTCGTGTCGCATACAAACTGTTTGGAGAAAAGGACTAATGGCGAATTATTTTGGTACCAAAATGAATCCTAAGTACTTCCATATTTCACAATGGCGGTTTTTGATCATATTGATTCCGGTGGCCATTTTTATGGGGTTACCGATCGTTTATATTTTTAATCACGCCTTTAAACCACTCGTCGAATTATTTGAATGGCCACCACGATTTTTTGTTCAAACCCCCACATGGGATAATTTCATTGATTTATTTGCGGTGACCTCTACTACAGGAATTCCAATGTCACGGTATTTATTTAACAGTCTTATCGTAACGGGTTTGACCGTGTTTGCGTCCATTTTGGTTGGATCCTTGGCAGGCTTTGCCTTATCAAAACTTGATTTTCGGTTTAAAACGTCAATTCTTTGGGTCAATAATATCGCGATTATGTTTGTAGGAGCTGCAGTTTCGATACCCCGTTATTTGGTGATTGAATCGCTCGGTTTAATTGATAGTTTTTGGGTGCATATTATTCCGGGTTTGGCCATTCCTGTTGGGTTATTTTTAATTAAGCAATTTATTGATCAAATTCCACGTGATTTAATTGAAGCAAGTCGGGTCGATGGGGCTAATAATTGGCAAATTTATTGGCATGTCATTCTCCCCTTAATCAAACCTGCTTTAGCCACCATTGCCATTGTCGCTTTTCAAGGGGTATGGAATAATACGGAAGTCTCCAATTTATTTATCAATGATGAAAGTTTAAAAACTTTTGCGTTTTATATGGCAACTTTGACAACCACAGGTAATACAGTTGCCGGCCAAGGGATGGCGGCGGCAGCCAGCTTAATTATGTTTTTACCGAACCTCGTTATTTTTATTATTTTACAAAGAAATGTGATGAACACGATGGTTCATAGTGGCATTAAATAATATGAAAACGCTACGAACACTTACCTTCGGAATCGGTATCATCTTGTTGACCATGCAAGGTCCTTTACCTTCCCAGGCTTTAACCCAACAATCGGCACCTTATATGACGTACACCATAGGTCCCAATGGCCGTTATGTTTCAACCCAAACTGCCTATGAACCTGCGGGTTATTTTTCCATGGATCTAACCTTATCTCAACCCGAAGATATGATGCTTGTCGATGATTTACTTTATGTGGCTGATACGGGAAATCAACGTATCGTTCGGTTTGATACGGATGGTCATGGAGACATTCTGGTGGATGGTTTAAATCATCCAACGGGTATTTTTGTCACAGAAGAACATCACCTTTACATTGCCGATAAAGGGGCGAAAGTAGTTTACCATTATGATGAAACTATGACGCGAATTGGGACGTATGGCCGCCCATCTGAACCGTTTTTTGGTGAGGATTCACCCTATGTTCCCTTAAAAGTAACTGTCGGTCCTAGAGGCATCTTATACATTGTCGGAGAAGGATCGACAGCTGGTTTAATTCAACTTAATCAATTAGGTGAGTTTTTAGGTTTTTTTGGAACCAATACAACGTCGTTTAGCTGGTTACAAATCCTTTCTAATTTCTTTGGAATCACGCGGGCTGCAAACATTCCTACTTCTCCTGCAAATGTCGCGCTGGATGCGAAAGGTTCCGTCTTTACAGTGAGTCCCCTAGCGAGTCAATCCTTGAAAAAATTTAACATTGCATCGACACCGATTTTATCGATTTCATCACGCACACAACCCGTCAGTGTCCATTTAAATGCCTTTGATAATATTTTCATGGTTTCTAGCGAAGGTATTATTAGCGAATATGATCGTGAAGGTCGTTTGATTTTTGAATTTGGTGGCCTGGATGACGGCAATCGCGTCAGTGGTTTATATGTCAATCCGGTCGATATTCTTACCAATGATGATCATGATGTGATGGTTTTAGATAAAGCAACAGGACAAATTCAACTGTTACAACGATCTGAATTTGCCCAACTGGTTCATCAAGGAATTATCAATTTTAAAGAAGGTATCTATTCATTAGAACAATGGGAAACCGTGTTGCGCATGAATAGTATGTTTGCCCTGGCCAATGCGTCTTTAGCCCGAGGATATTATCGTTTACAGGCGTATGAAGACGCACTGCATTATTACGGGATTGCGTTTGATCAAGAGGGATTTTCGGAAGCTTTTTGGCAACTACGATATCGTTGGCTCGAATCGAATTTATCCGTCGTCTTTTTATTGATCCTTGTGGGATTGGTGGCTTTTCAACTTTGGAAACGTATCCAAAAACGGTTGGTTTTAATCGGGCCAATCCAAGCATGGATTCATTCACCACTTTATCAACGCGTACAACAAGAAGGACATTTACTTCGCCACGTATTAGCCCATCCTCTGGATACGTATCAAGACATTAAACATTTAAAAAAATCATCAATTTTGATGGCAACCTTGGTTTATGGGAGTGTACTGTTTGTAAGTGTGTTAGAAATTTATGGAACGGGGTTTATATTTCAACGTGTAGATGTTACACAATTTCATCTTGGGATGTATGTTTTAACTGTTTTAGGAGGAATAGGGTTATTTGTTTTTGCGAATTATTTAGTCGCGACGATTACCAATGGAGAAGGGTGGTTAAAAGACGTCTATATAGCCACCGCGCATGCCCTTGTACCGTATGTTGTTTTAACGCCCTTGTTAACCCTTGTTTCTAATGGCTTAACGTTAAACGAACAAATTGTGATGCAATTATTGGATGGCTTACGTTATGCCTGGAGTGGTGTGCTTCTCATTTTGATGATCAAAGAAGTTCATAATTATGATGTGAAAGCCCTTCTTAAAAATATCTTTCTAACCTTATTTACGATGCTCATGATGATCCTGATTGGATTTTTACTCTACGTGTTAACCTTACAAGTGTGGAATTACGTTGAAGGTATTATTGCGGAGGTATTACTCCGTGGTTAAGGCATCGATGAAATGGCTGTTAACGCTTGGTCTTTCTAGCATCGTAGTTAGTTCCTTGATGCAACCCCTTGATTATTCACTGGACCCTCGAAACGATCAATCAGCACCACCGTCCCCAAGTGCCTTACGATCGAATCGTTATACTCAAATGGAAACCGATGATCGGGTCGTAACCGCCAACGACTTTGCAGATCTTGAAGGCTATCAATATCGTGGTACTCAAGGTTATCTCGCCTATTATGATAACGATGAGGATGCGAGTTTTCGCATTGTGGATGAACGTTCAGGCTATGTTTGGGCATCCTCAGTGAACTACGATTACTTTCTTGAAGAAAATTCTCCGTTAGCAGATGCTGGTGATGTGGGATTGAATTTATATTGGCAAAATAAACTTAGATCACCGTTCTTTTTAACCTATTATAGTGGCCTCAACCTTCGCGAAGAGCATGCGTTTGAAAACATTCGTTCCCGTCTTGATGTTACCCGTGTCCAAGATGATGAGGGTATTGGTATGGATATCGACGTTTCGTTATTTCTATCGCAAATTCAATTTCGTTTTAACGTACGATTGTCTTCGCAGGGCCTTCGTATTTCTCTTGATCATGATTCGATTATTGAATCCGATAATTTTCAACTTTCTTCGATTAGTTTTTATCCCATGATGGGGGCCACAAAACGGGCACGTACTCCGGGTTATGTCGTTATCCCAGATGGCGTGGGGGCTCTGCTTCGTTATACCGATGACCCTACCATGGGTGTTTATTCAAAACGTTTCTTTGGTGGCGATGCGGGCATTAATGTTTTTTCTAATGAACAACCCTTATTTGCGAATATGTATGGTCTCGTGCATGGACCGCGACAACACGCGATGATGGCCATCCTTGAAGAGGGTGCGGGGCACGCGATCTTAACGCATTATGGGTCTCAAGTGTATTTAGATTTTAATTTTACGTATCTTACGTTTAATTATCGTACGACGTATATCCAATATTTAAATCAAGCCAAAACGAGTAGTGTGAGCTTACTTCAAACCGCAATGAATCCGGTTGATATTGAGTTGCTTTACACGTTTTATCATGGTCTAGAAGCCGACTATGTCGGCCTTGCTCGCGCCTTTGGGAATCACCTTTTTGCCGACAAGAAAATTCCTTCGGATCTCGAGGAGATACCCCTTCATCTTGATGTGTTAGCGTTAGAAAGCAAACCAGGATTATTGACACGAGAAAAAGTTAAAATGACGACAATTAAAGGACTTTCAGCGATTTTAGAGGATGTAAACGAGCGGATTACTCATCATGTTTATACCGCATATTTAGGGTGGCAATCGGGAGGGTATTCTTACACCGCTCCCAATTATCAGACTTGGGATACAGCCCTGGGGTCTTTAGCATCTTTTCAACAATTGATGACTACGTTGCCAGAAACGAATCAAGTACTTCTCGCGATCGATCCTTATCGTGGGTACCGTGAAGGAGGCGGATACCGTCAAACGGATGTTATGCAAACGATTGGTCAAGAATTCATCTATCAGGATGCATATTATTATTTGCAAACAGAGACGGGTACACGTCAGTGGCAAAAAGCAGTCGATATTACTGAAAAATGGGGAGTGTCCATGCTTGCAATGGAGACAGTAGGGCGCTTTGCTAGTTCCCATTTTGGGAATCAGAAATATGGTAAAGAGGCGATGATAGATCATCTGCATTCACAATTCGAACGCCATCCCAATACGGCTGTCTATCAACCTTTTAGTTATGCATGGAATGCGGCGGCGTTGTTCGATATGCCAATGTATTCCAGTCAACAGGCACGAATGAGTGATACGATTCCGTTATTACCCATCATGATTGCAGGTCACCAACACGGTTTTGGTCGAGCTGGTAATTTCTTTTCTAATACTACCAATGAATTATTACGCATGATTGATTATGGTTATTACCCAGCTTTTTTCATCACGGAAGCAAGTGCCTATCAATTATTGGATACCCCATCCAACCATATTTTTACATCACGTTATGCGGATTGGTCCGAGGAAATAAAACGCCAATATGCGTTCGTTTCTGGGGCGTTACTTGCTGTTTATGGTCAACATATTGTTGCGCGAGACGTTTTGGATTTAGGTGTGGTCGCGGTGACCTATGAATCAGGGATTCGTATTGTGATTAATTATAGCGGGACGCCTTATCAAGCAGAGGGCATTACAGTCGAACCGATGACGTATGAGGTCCTTTATGCGTAAGTGGATTACTTCGCGTTTACAATCGATAAAAAAACATGTTGCTTCCTGGGGCAGTAAATTTACCAATGCGCAACGCGAGTCTTTGGTTGGATATGCCTTTATTAGTATATGGTTGATTGGTTTTATCGGTCTTACGGCAATTCCATTGATACAGTCCTTACTTTATTCCTTTCATCAAATTACCATTGTCGGGGGTGAAGGTATTCGTCTATTTTTTATAGGTTTAACGAATTATATTCGCATCTTTTCTACGGACTTGGACTTTTTATCGGCCCTGCAAACCTTTGCCATTGAAATGGTTATTTTTGTGCCTGTGATGAATATTCTTGCCTTAATGATTGCCATTTTATTGAATCGTAAGTTTAAATTCCGCGGGTTTTTTCGAGCGATTTTTTTCTTACCCGTCATTATTACTTCCGGGCCAGTAATTGCTGAACTTTTACGCCAAGGAGCAGGATCGATACCTTCTTTAACGGATTCAGGATTGTTCGATATCTTATCGTCTACTTTACCGCGTTTTCTCAGTGAACCGATTCAATCCCTTTTTTCCCAAATTATCTTTATGCTTTGGTTTTCGGGAGTTCAGGTTGTTTTATATCTTGCGGGATTACAAAAACTTGACACGAGTATGTATGAAGCCGCTCAAATTGATGGTGCGAATGCTTGGGAATCGTTTTGGAAAATTACATTACCTTCTTTACGTCCTTTAATTTTAGTGGCGTCGATTTATACGATTGTCACGTTGGCTACCTTTGCGAATAATCCACTTATTTTATTAATTTCTTCGGACATGTTTGATCCGAACAAAGGCTATGGGTATGCTTCGAGTATGGCGTGGATATATTTTGCGGTTATTGCACTCTTGTTATGGTTCACCACAAACCTCATTCAACCCAAAGAAAAAGGGTATCGTGTCGTCAAAGAATATTCGAGGTTGAAGCGATGAAAACTTTGTTTAAATCTCTGCCTTGGCCGGAATGGAAACGCCGATGGTTTGGCATTAAGTTCACCGATGGGCGCTTCTATACCATCCTCTTATATTTTTTATTAATAGTGATTGGTTTTGTCTATGTGTATCCGCTGTTACATATGTTATCGTACAGTCTAAAAAGCTTGGCCGATTTATTAGATCCTACAATTAATGTCTTACCATCCTCACTTTATTTACAAAATTTTGCCGATGCATTTTTAGTCTTAGATTATGTGGCATTGTTCGGTGAATCTCTTTGGGTCACCCTCGTTCCTGCGGTTTTACAAACGATGATTGCATCCCTGGTTGGCTATGGTTTTGCTCGCTTCAAATTTCCTTTGAAAAAACTATGGTTTGCGTTATTATTGGCGACATATATTATTCCGCCACAAGTCACGATGATTCCTCGTTATGTGTTATTTTTTGATATCGGCATTCTAGAAACGGTTATGGCGATTCTTATTCCTGCGAGTTTTGGCCAAGGTTTATCCTTTGCCATCTTTGTCCTTATATTTTATCAATTTTACTTAATGGTACCCAAAGCATTAGATGAAGCTGCGCAATTGGACGGGGCAACGCGTTGGATGATTTATACGCGTGTTGCGATTCCTTTATCTTTACCATCGTTTTTAACGTCATTCTTGTTTAGTTTTGTGTGGTATTGGAATGAGACGTATTTGACCCGATTGTTTTTAGGTAATGGAGGAGAAACTTTATTAATACGTCTATTAAATTTTGTGAGTGCGTATAATGCGGTTCTTGGTGGTGGTAGTAATGTCGCGAATGAAGCGATACGGATGGCGGCAACTTTACTCATTATTGCCCCGCTTGTTTTGGCATACTTTATTTTACAAAGACTCTTTATTGAAGGCATTGATAAAAGTGGAATTACAGGAGAATAAACCCATGAAAAAAATATCGATTTGGATCCCATTAATAACCGTGATTAGTGGCTGTACACCCCTAACGAGTGAAGGGTCTTCCATCCTGCTGTCCTCAGAAGAACCTTCCGTGTCATCAAGCATCGATGAAACCATGCAAAGTGCGTTGAATGCGCTCTATGAAGAACAAGAAAAATCTTTTGATTTTTTTTGGGAAACGACGACCACGACGCCTGGTTCTCCTGGATTTGGATTGAGTCGAGACCGTTGGCCAGGTAATCCTTCAATTGCTTCAATCGCTTCTGTTGGATTTGCCCTTGCCGCAATTCCCAGTGGGGTTGAACAAGGATTGATCACCTTTCAAGAAGGGTATGATCGTGTTTTAGGAACATTGACCACCTTACAAAACATGACACGAGTTCATGGTTTTTATTACCATTGGGTTAACATGGCCACGGGGGCACGGGAGTGGAACAGTGAAGTTTCCATTATCGATACTGGTTTGATGTTAGCAGGGGCAATTGTCGCCGCCGAATATTTTCAAGGGGAAATCGCTTCGGTTGTCGATGATATCTATCTTAGCGTGGATTGGGATTGGTATGTTAATCCCTCAATATATATGTTTTACATGGGATATAAACCCGAGACGGGATTTTTCGGGGCATGGGATCATGTTGCAGAACAACTGTTGCTCTATATCTTAGCGGCAGGAAATCCCAATTTCACATACGGGAATCGTCTTTATAATCGCATTAAATTTGTCGCTGCGAATTTTAAAAAAGGGTATACATCTACAACGACGGGAGAAGTTGTCCCTGAGTTTATTTATTCTTATGATGGTTCATTATTTCAGCATCAATTTTCTCATGCTTTTATCGATTTCCGTACCATGCTTGATTACCAAGGTACCGATTGGTTTGAAAATGCAAGACGTGCCACACGTGCAAATTACTTGTATAGTTTAGACTTTGCAGATCGTTATCAAACCTACAGTGAAGTGTCGTGGGGGATATCTGCAGGGGATGGACCTAATGAATATCGGGCTTATGGGGCTCAACCTGCAAAAAATAATGTTCATAATGGAACGATTGTTCCTTATGCCGCCGTTGCTTCGATTAATTATTTGGAACAAGAAAGTTTACAGGCGGTCGCACATTATGCCACATTAGACGATCTCCAAACACAGTATGGTTTTGCCGATGCCTATAACTTAGGCCCTGTTGATGATGCGTATAATCCAACTATCGCAAACTTAACTCCTTGGTTTGATTTCCATGTCTTAGGCATCGATAAAGGCATTAGTCTACTCATGATTGAAAATTATCGCAGTGAACTTATTTGGCAGTTAACGATGCAAAATGAACGCATTCAAAGTGGTTTATCTGCATTAGGTTTTGTAAATCGCTAAAAATCTATTGATAATGTAACCGCTTTCACTTATAATTTAATTATCGAAACGTTTCAATAAACAAAAAAACACACTTTTTCATTGATTGTTACGTGTTTTTTTGAAAAATGAAGGGAACGATAAGAATTGAAGCCTTGAGGAGGGTTTCATTCAAATGCCTAAGTCGAATTTGTTGCCATTATTCATAAGAAAAGGAGAAAAAAATGAATAAGAAACGATTACTGTCTGTTACAGCACTAGCCGCTTTGTTTCTTGTTGCTTGTGGTGAAACATCGTCGTTACCCGAATCCTCAACACCCTCGTCAACAACGACGTCGACTGAAACTAGTACCACTACTTCAACGACGCCATCTTCGTCCACACCGTCCTCTTCAACGGTTTCAAGTTCTGAAGAAGAAAATACGGAATCATGGGGGATCATCAACGGAGACTTTGAAGATACAACCGACGATTTCGAATTCTTATCATCCGGTTGGAATGCTTTCATTAGTGCTCCAGTCGATGAAATTGTCGCAGAAGCCACTTATAAAACCGAAGGTGAAAACACTTATGGTGCGATGTCAATTACGTCCATTGGGGAACCAACCCAATGGTGGCATGCCCAATTACGTCAAAACGGTGTTTACCTTAATAATGGTGGTGCGTATATTCTGTCCTTTAAAGTTCGGGCTGCCGAAGCACGTACGATTCGTGTGCAAATTCAAGGGGGCGGTTTAACTTCCAAACCAACTGCCTTAAATGAATTACCGGTTCAAGTTGGCACTGATTGGGAAACCAAAACGATTAACTTTATCGCACCTTCCAATGCGGATGGTGCTGAATTACAATTTGGTTTAGGGCCAGATTCGTTCTTACCCAATGATTTAGTGGGCTTCGCGCGTAGTTATGCCGAAGTGCACTTAGATGATGTCAAAATTGAATTAGGTGAACCGTTACCAAATCAAGCCCCAACCATTAGTGGTGGTGATTTGATTGCGAAAAAAGGTGAACCTGTTTTAGTCAAAGCCGGTTTAACGGTACGTGATGATTATGATCGTAATTTACAATTATTAGATGTGACTGCCATTGATATTACCAATGGTGTGAAATTAAACGCTGCAGATCCTGCCGCAGGCTTTTATACCTTCATGTACATCTTAAAAGATTCTGAAGGTTTAGTTGGTTCGCATCAACGTCGCATTATTGTCACTGATCCAAATCAACTGATTAACAATACGTCGTTCTCTCAATACGATAACAACGGAATGCCAATGGGCTGGACGAAGTGGAGTGAAGATAATCGTGGTGGACAAAATTTCTCCGCCGGCGTCATGCCTCACTTACTTCCGGAAGCCTTATTAGGTAATTTACAAAATGGTGATTTCAGTCAACCCGAAACCTACGAATCGGGAAATGGTTGGTCCACCTTTATTTCTAGTGAAGTCGATGCGATGAATGCCACCGTAACCCAAGTTGATGGTGCCACCGTCTTTACGACTGCTTCTGTTGGTGAAGATACCCAATTCTGGCATGGTCAATTGATTCATGGAAATATTCGTTTACCCCAAGGTACGTTCTCATTAGAATTCCGTGCGAAAGCAGAAGCTGCCCGAACCATTCGTGTGGCACTTGAAGGTGATGGAATTAATGGTACGGAACGTGCGATTAATGAAAAACCGATCGTATTAGGTACCGAATGGGAAACGCATACCATTGAATTTACAACCGTCAAACATGTCTATGCCTCGACCTTACGCTTCTTCTTTGGTCCTGATTCCTTCTTACCCACTGAACCTGAAGATTTAACGGTTCACGCAAGAAAAACGGATACGGTCTATTTGGATGATGTCACCTTCCGCTATGAAGATGAATTATCCCCAGTTGCGACCATGGTCCCAACCATGGCGATGGATATTTGGAGAATCGGTGCTGGTGGTATGCCATGGGAAAATCAATTGAAATATAGTTTACCGTTCTTACAAGGAGACTATAAACTCAACTTTAAAGCCCGGGCCGATATCGCGCGCCCTGTCTTATTAGTTGCAGAAGGAGATGGTGGTGTAGCACAACCTCGCTTTGGTGCGGTTCCTCGCCTCACTCCAGAAGCACAAGCATTTAGTTACGATGTCAGTTATGTTGCTGATGCAACCAATCTCTCATATTCCTTCCAATTCTTTATGGGGTCTTATGAAAACTATAACGACTTTAAAGCATGGTGGCCGAATATTGATGCAGAAGAAAATGCATTAAGTGCGGATGACAACATCTTAACGACCATCTATTTATTCGATATTAGCTTAACGAAAGTCAGCTAATTCATCCTCGACGACGTCATGGGGGGTATGGTCCCTTGGTCCATACCCCTTTTCTAAAGAAAGTGAAGGTATTTAAGACCTGTGAACGCAACCCAAAACCTTCTTCATTCCATTGAAAAGACAGGTGTTACATTCTTTCAAAACTTCACCCATTTAAAACCCGGACCAGGCTATGGCTTAACGGTGGATCATACCGGTGATCTCTCGTTAAGTTCCATTGCCTCGACGGGTTTTTATTTATCTAGCTTAGTGATTGGGGTTGCCCAAGGTTACCTTAGCTATGATCACGCCTTAACGCAGGCGATGGGTACGTTAAAAACATTACTTTCCTTGCCACATTATCATGGTTTTATCGCTCATTTTATTCATATTCCTACAGGAGAACGTTACAAAAAATGTGAATATTCAACGATTGATACCGCATTAGCGCTTAATGGGGTGATTACGGTTGATTCTTATTTTGCGAACGCCGAACTAAGTGCGTTAGCCAGCCAGTTGCTTGACCGGGTTGATTGGGACATTCTTATACATAATCGCGGGGATAAGAAACAATTTTATATGGCATATAATCCAGATGCTGATGGTGATTATGTTCATGGTAAACCAGGCTATATCCATCACTGGAGTATGTTAGCCGAACAATTGATGATGTATGTTTTCTACGCTGCCGATACCGCGAATCCCGCGCTTGCAAAAACGCTTTACCAAGATTTTGAGCGCCATCAAGTCACTTATCATTCCTCAACCTATTTTGGGTCCCCTGGAAATAGTTTATTTGTTTATCAATACCCGCAATGTTGGTTTGACTTAAAAAAGATTAGCGATGAGCAAGGTGTCCAATGGTTTGAAAATACACGTCAAGCCATTTATGGTCATTACTGGTTGAGTCGCGATACGGTTTCAAAATATCCTAGTTTTGCGAGTTCCTATTTTGGATTTACGGCGAGTTATGGCCGAAAAGGTTATCAAGTTTCTGGGGCCATACCGAATGTCAATGACGAAATTCACCATGATGGAAGCGTGGCTATTAATGCAATGATTGGTTCGCTTTATCATGCACCGGAATTAGCACTTCCTGCCATCGAATCGTTAGCAAAACGCCCGGACTTATGGGATGAAAATTATGGATTTTTGAATGCATTTTCGGATGAAAACCCGCTGTGGCGTTCTTCTCGCATGTTAGGGATTGATAAAGGGTTAGAATTATTGATGACCAATGCGTATTTACATCAAGATGTGATGAAGGCGTATATGGCACATCCACGTATTCAAAAAGGGATGCAGGTACTCGGATGGAAAAACGTTCGATAGCATGGTGGAAACGCGCCAGCGTTTATCAAATTTATCCGCTTAGTTTTCAGGATAGTAATGGTGATGGAATTGGAGATATTCCTGGCATACTTTCTCGTTTGGATCATCTTCAAACATTAGGGATTGATGTTATTTGGTTATCACCCGTCTTTACTTCACCCATGAAAGATAATGGCTATGATATTAGTGATTATTCTTCAATTCATCCTTGGTTTGGTACGAAAGAAGATTTAAAAAAATTGGTGGATGCCGTTCATGCCCGTGGGATGAAAATCATTTCTGATATTGTTTTAAATCATACGTCCGATCAACATCCTTGGTTTATTGATGCGATTAATAATCCCAAGAGTCCGTACCGAGATTATTATATTTTTCGTAAGCAACCCAATGACATCCAATCGGTCTTTTCAGGACCGGCATGGAGTAAAGTTCCAAATCGCGATGAATATTATTTTCACTTTTTTGCCAAAGAACAACCAGATTTAAATTGGCAAAATCCTCAATTACGTCAAACCTTGTATCGTCTTTTAAAGGACTGGTTAGCGTTTGGATTTGACGGTTTCCGACTCGATGTCATTGATTTAATTGGTAAGGATATCGATGCAAAGAGAATCGGTTGCGGGCCCCATTATCAAACGCATCTTGAAGAATTAAAAACATGGGTATTTCACGATGATAATCTTTTTACCGTAGGTGAATTATCAGGATCCACACCGTCACAAGCTTCCCTTGTAACGGGCGGACCCCCAGAAGGCGTTTTTTCAATGGCCTTTCAATTTTCGCACTTGGCGTTAGATGAACAACCTCAATTAGGTAAATGGGCGTTACGTCCGTTGCAACTTAAAGAAATGCAAGCGACCTTTCAAGCGTTGGATGATGTTTTTTCTCAACGTGGTTGGAATGCCCTTTTTATGGGGAATCATGATCAACCACGTTCCCTTTCTCGCTATGGGTCTCCTCAGTATCATTATCAAAGTCAAACGATGTTATTTCTTGCTTTTTTTGGCCAAAGAGGGACGCCGTTTATATATCAAGGCGAAGAAATCGGGATGATGAATTACCCATTTACATCTCTTCATGAATTTCGTGATATTGAATCGATTCAATATTATCAGCATACGATTGGTCAACAATCCCATGAACAAATCATGCAATCCTTAAAAGCAAAAAGTAGGGATAATGCCCGCACCCCCATGCAATGGAATGATCAACCTTTCGCTGGTTTCTCTTCGCATTCCCCCTGGTTACCTGTTCATCCATTATTTCGTGAATATAATGTCGAAAAAGACCGCCATGCTTCCTACAGTATTCAACATTTTTTATCAGCATTTTTAATGTTTCGAAAACACCAAGATGTTTTTATCGATGGAACCTTGCACTATCGAACCTTTCACGAAAAAATTTATGCCTATGAACGCAGAAATCATAAAACGTCTATTCTGATTTTAACGTCGTTTAGTGAACAACCGATAACCCTTCATTTTCCGGATGCGGAGGATTGGACCCCTATACTTACTAATGATAATCACGTAAAATTAACCAAAGAGATGGAACTTCCCCCTTTTTTCGGTGGAATGTATCAAAGAAAGTAAACTATGGCCACGATTAAAGATGTTGCAAAAAAAGCAGGTGTTTCGGTATCAACCGCAAGTTATGCGCTCAATGATATCCCGCATGTTCATCCGGAAACGCGAAAAAGGGTAAAAAGAGTTGCCGCAGAAATTAATTATCATCCGAACGCTAGTGCCCGTAATTTAAAAACCAAGCGTACTAATAATATTGGCGTCTTTGTTTATGGTTTTGGTGGTCCCGTTTTTTCTGAAGTATTAGAAGGCATTAATCATGTTTTGCATCGCCATGGTTTTAATATTTTAGTTAGCTCGGGGCGTTCTTCCTCGATTATGTTAAAAGAAAAACAAGTTGATGCTGCCATTATTTTTGATAGTTCCTTTGACCCTGATGTCATCCTGCAATATGCCAAAACGTCTCCCGTTGTTTTACTTGACACGTATATTAAAGGTAAAAATATTTATCCAAGTGTAATCGATAATGATTTGCTTGTTCAGCAACTCATTCGACAAATGATTAATCAAGGATATCAATCATTTGTTTTTGTAGCCGGACCCAAGGATGCTTTTAACAATCAAGAACGTTTTAAAGGGTATTCTAAAGCGTTACAAGAAGCTAATCTTAACAATCTTCATTACTTTCAAGGGGATTTTACCACTCCTTCTGGGTATCAAGCTGGCAAACAAATTGCAAAAATGAAACCTTTGCCTGATTTTGTCTATTGCGCCAATGATGAAATGGCCTTAGGGGTCATGGAAGCATTACGAGAAGCAAACATCGCCATTCCGGCAAAAATTGGCGTGGCAGGGTTTGATGGTACGTATTTACAAAACCCATATATTCAACCTTCCCTTACGACCATTCGCATTAATCATTACCAATGGGGTGAAACCTCGGCGTTATTTCTAATTGATGCCTTACAAAAGAAACTTTCTCCCAAGGGACTTTCTAAACCGGTCGGTGAAATAATGATTAAAGAATCGACTTAACTTCAAGGACCAAAAGGAGTAAACTGAGTATGGCCACATTAACGAATCGTCCCCAAACCTTGGTGATTAAGGAGAAGGATTTTGAACTTCATTTATTAGCGACTGGTGATATTTTTAAATGGATGCATGGGGATCATCAAGTTAATCTCATTCAGGGCAATGTCATCGATGGGATGATGAGTAACCTTTATCTACGTGAGCATTTTGAAGGACAGTATCAATCCCAAAAATTATTAGGAATTCATAGTCCAAGTCATTGGCAACTCACTGATCATGGGGCTATTTATCAAGGAGAATGGCGTTCGGTTCACTATCGTGTTGAATTAATTCTCCAAGGGACGATGTGGTTTTATCTTCTAGAACTATCGGGTGGTCATCCTCTGGCAACGTATGATGTGTTTTATGGTCAAGATGTGGGTATTTCGCATCCTTTTGGAATTTTGTCCAACGAAGCGTATACGAGTCAATATATTGATCATCAAATTTTTCAGCAAGATCAAGGGTATACGATTTTATCCCGTCAAAATCAAGGAAAAACCCATTACCTTCAAATCGGTTGTGATTATCCTACGGTGGGCTATGTAACGGATGCGATGCAATTTTTTGGTGTTTCCTACAAACTTCATCACGAAGCGATGGCGTTGACTCAGCCCCGTTTAGCGAATCAAAATTATCAATATGAAAGTGCGTATCCAACTTTGCAAACGCAATCATTTTCATTAGGACATCAACCGACCAGGATAACGTTTTATGCGTACTCTCATCAAGAACAAGATGCCCTCTATACTCAACCTCTTAAGCTCCCTTTTCCTTATCCTATCGTTCCAGGAACGCCAACCCAATCGCATGTCCGTTTGAATACGACACTACAACCTCACCAACCGCTTTCGGGAATTCCTTTTGAAGAAGATGCATTAAGAAAACGTTATCCTAACCAAACATTGATTGAACAAAAAGATGGCATAACCTTTTCGAGTTTTTTGCCCAATGATATTCATTTAGTCACACGCCATAAAGAGCTCTTAATGGAACGACCTCATGGTCATATTTTATTGAGTGGTGATGTGTTGCATGCATCGGAAAACGTGTTTGCAACGACCGCTTATATGAGTGGAATCTTTGGTTCTCATACGGTCTATGGCAATACTAATTTTCATAAACTAACCGGCGATTTGCGCCATCCCTTGAATGTGCATACGATTTCCGGAACCCGTATTTGGATATGGAAAAACCAGCGTTATCATCTTTTGGGATTACCTTCTGTGTTTTTGATGGGATTAACCTCGGTTTCGTGGATTTATCAATGGGACGATGATGTTTTAACGGTCCGATTATCGGTGGATGGGTCGACACCTGGATCACGATTAACCGTCACATCGGAACGTCAAAAAACCTATAAGATGTTATTGTCCCAACAATATTTATTGGATACGAATGAATATCAACATCCCATTACCTATGAAGTCACCCCAACCTCCATCGTAGTCAAGGCAATCGATCATCCCATGATTGCCTCTGCTTATCCTGGATTATCGTATCGGATGACCGCTTCATCGGCGTTTACCTTAGCAACACTGAGTCATTTCATCGAAGGGTTAGAAGAGGATGATGGGATGCTTTTCCTTCAATTCCAAAATATCGATGCCTTGACGTTGGTGACAGAAGCTTCTTTTTCAAGCCAATTTCTCATGACACCTCTTGAACTCGGTGTGCAAGACACCTATTCCCCATTGATTAAACAATTAATTCCCTTATCATTTCATGGTCAAGTCGATGAATCTTTGGCCTCGTTTCAAGCCTTAATTCCCTGGTATGTTCATGATGCGTTAGTGCATTATGCTTCACCCCATGGTTTAGAACAATACAATGGGGCTGCATGGGGAACACGTGATGTTCTCCAAGGACCATTTGAACTGTTTTTGACAGCGCAACGGTTTGATTTAAATCGTGAAATTTTATTGAAAGTATTTTCACGTCAATTTTCTGATAATCATGAATTTCCCCAATGGTTTATGTTTGATCATTATCGCCATATTCAAGCGTATGAGTCTCATGGTGATGTTTTAGTCTGGCCGCTTAAAGCGCTCGCAAGTTATTTGCATGCCACCGATGATACCTCCATTCTCGATGAATTCGTCCCATTTATGGACAAAGCAACCGGGCAATTTACCACCACGAAAATAGCCCTCCGTGATCATGTCCAAGCGATTCTCGAACGATTACAATCATCGCACATTCAAGGTACCCATTTACCCGCCTATGGAGGAGGTGATTGGGATGATACATTACAACCAGCCAATGCCGCGCTGACTCAACAAATGGTCTCGGGTTGGACGGTGGCGTTATTGTATGAAGCGTTACATGGTTTATCACCTTTTACCATTTTTAATGATGCACGACAAACGGCTTTAATTGCATATGAAAAAAACATTTTAAATGATTATAACCGCTATTTAATCGTAGATGGAATTCCCGCAGGATTCGTTGTTTTTTATGAAGATCATCAAGAGGTATTGCTTCATCCTCGGGATCAAAGCACCGGATTAACGTATCGGTTGTTGCCGTTTAACCGTGGGATGATCAGTGAAGTATTCTCTCCCCATGCTATAACAACGTATCAGGCGATTATTCGTCATCATCTTCGCCATCCAGATGGCGTACGATTAATGAACACCTCCGTGCGGTATCAAGGTGGTAAAAAGACGTATTTTCAACGCGCAGAAACGGCCGCTAATTTTGGTCGAGAAATTTCTATTCAATATGTCCATGCTCATATTCGGTATATTGAAGCTATGTGTCGAATTGGCAACCATGAGGAAGCGTGGTGGGGCTTACAAGTCATTAATCCCATCAGTATGCAACACGTGGTTCCCAACGCAATGATGCGCCAACGTAATGTGTATTTTTCAAGTTCCGATGCGATGTTTTTGAATCGCTATGAAGCGAATCAAGATTTTGAGCGTGTCCGTCAAGGCATGATTCCTGTCAAAGCAGGATGGCGATTATATTCTTCGGGTCCAGGGATTTATTTACAAACCTTCATTCAACAATTTCTCGGTATTCGCATCGAAAAAGGGTCGTTATTGATGGATCCGATGCTTCCTGAAAGTCTCACTGGTGTAACCGTAACGTATCAATATCGAGGCAAACCCTTAAAGATTCATTACACAAAATCATCGTCTCTAGTTCCGTTTAATTCCTACCGTCAACGTCGCGTTTCCTCCCTTCAAGAAACGAAAGATGGTTTTGTGGTATCGTTTTCATGACGCTTCATTCTCGGTTTCCTTCCATCGCTTTGTTTCTAAGTTTGATCAGTATCTTAACTTTGCAATCGTGTCAATTTTCACCAATAGATTCTTTATCTCCATCCTCCATAGCACAACCTTCTGTTGAAGCATTACGTCTTGCTCTTTCCCCTACGATTCCTTATTTAACCGAAGATTATCCTTTACCCACATTATCCGAAGAACTATCTTGGGCGGTACAATGGTCTTCCTCATCACTGTTGATAGAAGAAGGTATATTACGTTACACGTCCCCCCATCAGGATATGACCATTACCTTGACTGTGGATATTGCTATACCCGATGCAACCCAAAGTTTTTCCTACGAATTGCTCGTATTATCGCAATTAAATGTTCCTACGATGGATCAACATCCGATTTTACGTATTGATTTACACCACCAAAAAGAAGAAGCCGATTTATATTATGAGGATTATTTAACCGGAAATGCCCGGATTCAATATGACCATAATGGTATAAACCTCGTAAAAACGATTTCGTCTTCTTTAGGAATGAGAACACGCGGGCATTCGACAAGATTTATGCCCAAACGTCCGTATCGCATTCGTTTTGACGAGAACACCGCCTTATTTGGAATGAAACCGGCAAAGAATTATATTTTACTAGCGAATTATTTAGATCGAAGCCTCATTCGCAATAGCTTGATGATTTGGATGTCAAAGTTTTATCAAAATACGATGTATACGTTGGATTATCGCTTTGTGGATTTATACATAAATGAAACTTATTATGGTCAATATTTATTAACAGAACGGGTTGAATTTCAAAAGAATCGCCTCAATATTGAACCCGATTTATCTCAAGATGATGCGGGTTTTATGGTGGAGTTAGATTATCAAGTCTACGTCCAAAACCAAGGGAATGAAAACTTAGAATGGTTCCGTATGAATGACACACCGTATGTGATTAAAGAACCCAATCCATTAGATATAACTAGTGGTTATCGCTTTAGTCATACCCGGTATATGAATAACTATTTTCATGCCGTACGTGATGCGCTGGAGGCGAAAAGTGGGTATGAAGACTTGATTGATATTGAAAATTGGTTGGATTATTTTTTACTTCAAGAAATTTCAAAAAATGTGGATGTCGGTTGGGGGTCGGTTTATCTTGTCAAGCCATCCGGACAACCCTTAAAACATATGCCTTTATGGGATTTTGACTTAGCGTTTGGCAATGCGAATTATGTCGATTATAATCCCGAAGGTCATTGGGGATGGGGTACGGAACGTAAAAATTTATTTTTTACATTAATGATGACGTTACCTGCAATCCGAACTCGTTTCAAAGAAAAACTCCAACATTTTTCATCGCGAATTCTTCCTGAAGTTTTACAATGGTTGACGGATAATGAGCAACGTTTAACCCAACTCAGCGAAGCTAATTTTGAACGTTGGCCCATCGATGCGTGTAGCGGTTGGTGTCCTATTCCCAATGAACTTCAACAAACATCGACATTACGTGAACAATTGGATTATTTAGAAAATTTCATCATCGCTCGTGTCGATTGGATGATCCACAATATTTAAAAAAAGTTAACAATCAATAGCGTTTTAAGAATGCTTTTGCGAAGGCAACCCACCCTTTCATTAACGCGAATTTTGTTTGAAAAGTTGCTAGAGGATATTCACTGAAGGCCACATCATCACTACCGACAGAAAACCCATGTAAACCCTCAGGATAAATATGGAGTTCAAAGGGGACATGATGTTGTCGTAAGGCATTCGCAAAAAGCAAAGCATTTTCAACATGCACCACCGCATCATCTTGGGTATGAAAAAGAAAGCAAGGCGGTGTTTTATCAGTCACATGTTGTTCTAAAGATACTTCATAGAGCCGTTGCTTACTCATATCGGAACCAAGTAAATTCATTAAGGATCCCACATTGCGATATTTAATATCGGAGGTGATTGGCGCGTAGGCAAGAATACCTGCCGCAATGGTTTCAGGATAATACGTCATTAAGGTTGCCGCTAAATGCCCTCCGGCAGAAAACCCAATGACAAACACTTTTTCAACCCGCGCATCGCCATGAAGTTGATCAAGAAAGGCTTTGGCTTCTTCATGGGTTTGCGGATGGAGGAGTTTTTCTTCCCGGTAATAATAAATGCCGATATGATAGGACTCTTCAATAAAAGCATTTTTCACGGGTTCCGCTTCTCGCCATGACGTATATTCATAACCCCCACCGGGCAAAATGAGTAAAAAGGGTCGTTTTTGAGAATCTTTCCACGTAATATCAATATAATTGAGGCTATTACTTGTTAATTTCATGGGTTTCCTTTGACGTAATCTACCTTTATTATACGCCTTTCCGACAACGTCTATGGTTGAATATTTCTCCTGGTTTTCTTAAGCTTCCCAGCCTAATGTTTAGCGCAAGATACGAAAAAACGAAAAGATAGTATCCTTATTCGTTACGTTTAACGCTGAGTGGAGTCTTGTTGGATGGAATGAGGTCGTAAGAAGTTTAATGGTACTTTATTTTTTTTGAAGCAACGACAAGGGGTTTACTAACCAGGTTGGAAGTTTTAAACCCACAGATGGTTCATAGATCACCGCTTCGAAGGCTTGGACTCCTTGGTCGGCAAGAATATTGAAAGCTTGAATGCT
>JALRKT010000012.1 GCA_023268805.1 Bacilli bacterium | reverse complement strand
AACCCACTTCCCCTCGTAAAAAAGGATCGGAAATAGAATGAATGGAGATTGTTCCAATGAGTTGGCCACGTTGGAGTTGAATGCCCCAAATATAAAATTTAGGATCAGGGTAATTGCTAATCCAATAGCTTAAGATACGTTTGGTTTCATCCAAGGATGTATGGGGTCTCCATGACAAATATCGGACCACATCCATATCGGTTGCCCATGAGGTATACATCACATCGGCATCCGAAAAGGATAACGGTCTCAAACGTAATCTGGGTGTCTCAAGAAGGAGGGTACCTGTGTGATTCATAAACTACGATCGAACACATCCAAACCATCGATGATAACGTCGTATGGGAGCATGTTCCCTTCTAGTGTAGCAAAATTTTGAAAAGTTAAGGTGATGACCCCCTCATTAAGATGATAAACCGGAATGGAAATCCATCCTATTTTTTCAAGACGATGAACCTTAAACACCTTTGTCCCTTGGAGAAGGGAAAACACAGGCGTTTGAAGTTGATCACTCTCAATGGTGACTTGAAAACCTTGAATTGATAAACGAAATGTCCCTAATGCAATCGGTTTTTCCAAGGTGACAGATAAAGTTTGTCCAATTTCAGAAAAACGAAGTGAATCATCTTCCAATTGGGCTGTTGTTTCAGCATTGAAGGGTGTGAAGGATAACGAAAATATGTTGACTCCATCATTAGTAAATATCCCCAACACAAAAATGGGAACGATAAGAAGAAAATGAAGTAGTGCTTTAAGCTTGATACGGTTTTTTCTCAACGTTTGGGAAATACTCTTTTTCAAAGGTTAAGTGAGCGCGACGTGTATCTAACGGAACAATCATACGTTCGATCAGTTCACGACGATTTCTTAGATGGGGAGGAAGCGCAAGACGTTCACCAAGGTGCTCAAGGTCTTCTTCATCATCGATAAATCCGGGTCCATCTGTGGCAAATTCAAATAATATATTGGGATATAAGCGGGAATAGAGTGACTCAAAATAAAAGCGGTTAACATAGCCGGAATTTGGGATTTTCTTTTCATTAAAGTAGATGCGCCATTCGTGTAAGGTATCTTGATCGGGGATACGAAATGCAACGTGATGAACTGTACCATATCCGGGTTGAGCTTGGGGAAGAAAGCGTTGAAAATCAACAATTACGCTGCCCCCGTTACCACCCTCACCCATTTCAAATAAGCTTAAGCTTTCCTCTTTTTTAATGAAGCGCATACCAAGGTGATTCACAAGACGATCATTCATGATATCAGGATGACTGACACGAAGAAAAATAGGACCTAAACCTAAAATGGCATATTCGTTTGGAACTGGACCTTTTTTCCATGGTTGTCCGGAAGGGATTCCTGGAACATTTTCATCGGAAACCAAAGCGTAAAGTTGTTCATCAAAATCTTGGAAATATAAAAATTTACGACCAAAGATCGATTTAATGGGTTCGTGTTTGATTTGGTAATGGGTTAATCTTTTTTCCCAATATGATAATGCTTCATCATCGGCGACTCGAAAACTGGTTCGGTAAATTTCATTCGTACCATGACGGGCTTTTTGGATACGCGGAAAATGGAAAAACGTCATGTCCGTTCCAGGATTGCCTGCTTCATCGGCAAAAAATAAATGATAGGCTTTGACATCATCTTGATTGACGGTTTTTTTCACTAATCGCATCCCTAAGACATACGTGAAAAATTTATAAATATCTTGTGCGGAACTTGTCACCGCTGTGACGTGATGAATGCCGTATAACTGACGCATAAAAATTCTCCTTTATTCCAATGATAAATCGCCAAGGACAAAGAAACTCAATTGAGCCTTGACCAAACATTGGTTATTTTGATTAAAAAACTCTACCGTCGTGCGCATCAATGATCGTCCTCGATGAAAGACAAAGCCCTTCGCAGTAATAAGGGTATCCGCCGTCCCCATCTTCAGAAAAGAGATACTCATATCCGTGGTAACAACTCGTTTTCCTAAAGATAACGTTGCAATCGCTCCTACCACATCGACAAGCCCTGCTAATGCACCCCCATGAATGGCGCCATAACGATTCATCGATACATCATTGGGTTTCCAGTTTATTTCCACCGTACCCGGTTCAAGATGGGTGATGTGGGGTTGAATCCAATGATCAAATGTTTGCGATTCACCTTTGATTGAGTAGTATTGTTTAATTTTTGTTAAGATTTCCTGATTCATGACTCATTAAAAGCATATTGAATGCATGCTTTCCTCTCATCACTATAATAAACAATATGAAACAAATTGTATGGATTAAGACGCTACTACTTTTCACGCTCGTAAGTTGCGGTACTGCCGTTTCTTCAACGTCAATTCAATCTGAAAATCTATCCTCCCTCGACCCAACTTCACTGACTTCGGAAATTTCTTCAGAGTTAATTAGTGTGAGTTCAGAAGAATTAATGCCTAGCTTAACGACAAAATGGGCAACTTTGTTAAGTATTCCCGAAGCGAATTACACCGAAACCAACTTAGAGTTAACGAACGAATTTACATCAGTAGACATCATTGAAGTGGCGGTTATCTATTCCCGAAATGATGCCACCTTTTATGGATTAGTGTACGAAGCAAATGTTTTAGGTAACGGGGGGCGAATTCGTTTTCGTATCGGAATCGTTGATGAAACGTTTGCAGGTTTTTATGTTGTTACTCATAGTGAACATACAAGCTTTGGAATGAAAATCATAAATGCTTTAAATACAGGACTTGTGGGTCAACCGGCCACCTACGAAGCAGCTGTCAATGTCTTGATTACCAAAAACGTCTCAGTCACTAACATAACAGAAACCTACAATGCAATGTACCCCGCCATTGAAGCAATGGCAAACCACGCCATGCAATTTCAGGCATGAAAAAAATTATTCCGTTTTTTGCTTTCATCTTTTTACTAGGTTGTACACCAAGTACACCATCCGCATGGAATGATTTCCTGAATCTTCCTCAGCATGAAATCCTTCTTTTAACAGTCCCTGAAAATTTAAAAAATGTGGGCATTGAGGAAATCATCTTTGCTGCCGAAGAAAATACGATTACCCATTATGGTTATGAAGCATCCGTTCGTGGTAATCATGCAACGGTGAGAATTCGTTTGCGCCTTGTTGTAACGGCGAATGAAATTACCCATTTTTCTGTTCTCCAACACCAAGAACATGCCGGCTTTGGTGTGATATTAATTGAAGCTCTCAAAACTAACATCATTGGATTGAGCCCCCAACTAAGTGCGATTGAAACCGTGTTACAAACAACGGCCGTTCCCAACACTTCATTAACCGAAACCTATGATGGGATGATGCCCGCAATCGATGCGATGCTACTTCACGCCGCCGAACAATTCGCGTAAAATAATTGTAGAGGTATACGATTATGCCAAAACCATACATTCCACCGATGAAAGGCCAAAAGTCACCTTTTCAACCTGGTCAAGCCAATAACATTAAACCTCAACAACCAAAAATTCAAAAACCAACCAATCGTCGTCCAGCAGGTCGTAACGGTTAGTAACTTTACAGAGCTCCTCGTTGCCTAATTCCTATTTTTTCATTATGCTTATGAAAAGATGGAACGAATTATTATTGGGATCGCCGGCGGTACCGCCTCAGGGAAAACAACCTTGAGTGATGTTCTCCACCGCGAATCCGGTTTAAATAATTCAGTTATTTTAAAATTTGATAATTATTATCGTGATCGACAAGATTTACCTTTTGAAGAACGCGCTCAACTCAACTATGACCATCCGGATGCCTTTGATATTCCTCTGATGGTTCATCACCTCACCGCGTTAAAAAACGGTAAAACCATTGAACAACCGACATACGATTATGTGAACCATTTACGTGCGAAGGAAACCATCCTAACGCCTTCTGCGCCCGTCATTATTCTTGAAGGGATTTTAGTCTTTGCAATTCCTGAACTTTTACAACTCATCGATTTTAAAATTTATGTGGATACACCCTCTGATATTCGTATTCTTCGACGTGTCAAACGCGATATTGAAGAACGAGGAAGAACCTTTGATTCCGTAACCGAACAATACTTATCAACCGTTCGTCCCATGCATGATTTATTTGTTGAACCTTCAAAAACACACGCAGATATTATTGTTCCTGAAGGCGCATTTAATCCAAAAGCGACCGACCTTCTCTTGACAAAAGTCGCTGCCTTAGTTGCCGAATTTAAACAAAAAAATTAAGGAAGCATCGCTTGGCGATGGGCTTCTTCAATAACTTTACGGACACGTTCGAATTCTTGAGGGTCATTAAGTTCCTTAAGTTCTAAAAACAAAACATTTTTTGCAGGTACTTTATAATTTTTATAAATACGCTTTAAGACTTCATAATAATGATCGTAATGGAAATTTAAATAGTCTTCTTGACCTTTTTCAATCGTACGACCGCGTTTGCGGACATAGCCAAAAAGCTCTTCTTTAGGTCGGACTAAAATCACTTGTAAATCGAGGTCGGGTAATCGTTTTAAATGGGCATCTGCAATCGCATAGGTTAAGGCCACTTCCATCGCGGTCATAAAGCCTTCTAAACGAAGCATTTCTGCAAAAACAAGATTAGAGTAAAGCGTTGAATCACAGATAACATTCGGTAAGTCTTTAGTTTTCCACATGAGAAGAAAAAGCGCGCTGTAAAAGGCGTTTTGGGATAATAAGGCGAACGTTTCTTTATCCTCGTAAAAATAGGGTAAATAAGGATTGTTTTCAACCGGTTCTTCTAATAAAGGAAAATGATAATATTCGGAAAGCATCTTAGCTAAAGTCGATTTTCCCGAACCAATCGGCCCTAAAATACCTATTCGCATAAAACGTACCTCAATTCAAACATCATTATAACGAAAATACGCTATCTTCGGTATGTGAATCGTTAACCTAAATCGATTTTCTTTCCTTTGATTTTGAAGATGACTGCTTCACATATATTTTTCGTATGGTCTCCTGCACGTTCTAAGGTACGTATAATGTTAAAGGTATCCAAAACACTCATAATATTTTCGGTATTTGCGATTTTAGGTATGTCATTAAACGCCCGTTTTAATTTGGCATCAATGAGTTGATCTTGATTAGAAATTTCAAAGGTTTTTTCTAAGACAGGCGTGAAAAATAATTCCGTGGCGGACACAAACATTTTAATAAAATTAGCGTACATATCATCGATATAATCTTTAAAGGGAACATACATTGGTTTTGCCAAAATGATAAATTCGGAAATCGTTTTTGCATAATCACCAATACGTTCGACATCATTAGCAACGCGAATCATCGCCATCGTCGATCGTAAATCTTTGGCGACGGGAGCTTGGGTGGCTAAAAAGGTAAGCACTGATTCATTAATAATTTCATCAAGATTATTCACTTGTTCATCACGTTTAATCACTGCTAAGGCGCGCTTACTGTCCATTGACTTGAGCGCGGCTTGAACGTCTTGATGCATACTCAAGACAAGTGAAATCATCTCCTGAAGATTTTTTTCAATTTCTTTAATTTGATTTTCAATTAGGGTTACCATAATTGCCTCATTTCTAACCGAATCGACCGGTAATATAACTTTCTGAACGTGGATCTTTAGGTGTGGAGAAGAATGTTTTGGTTTCCCCGACTTCAATGAGGTCACCCAGAAGGAAGAACGCTGTTTGATCAGAGATACGGGCGGCTTGTTGCATGGAATGGGTGACAATGACAATCGTGTATTGTTGTTTTAATTGTACTATAAGTTCTTCGATTTTCGCGGTGGCAATGGGATCGAGTGCGGAGGTAGGTTCATCCATCAATAAAACTTCTGGATTCATCGCAATTGCGCGAGCAATGCATAACCGCTGTTGCTGCCCCCCTGAAAGTTCTAAGGCGGATTTTGTTAAACGATCTTTTACTTCATCCCATAAGGCAGCATCTTCTAATGCTTTTTTAACAAGCGTATCCATTTCCTTTTTTTCATAATGCCGTTGGCATCGCGGTCCGTACGCGATGTTGTCATAAATCGACATCGGAAAGGGGTTTGGTTTTTGAAATACCATTCCCACACGTTTACGAATATCAATGACATCAGTCTTTTTATCATAGACATCCAGTGATCCAAATAAGACTTGTCCGCGAATCGTCACATCCGGGATTAAATCATTCATACGATTAAGGGTACGTAAAAACGTGGACTTCCCACACCCAGAAGGTCCAATTAAAGCGGTGACACTATGAGAATCAATAGAAAGATCAATGTTTTTTAACGCATGATTTTTTCCGTAATACAAATTAAGTCCTTGCACAACAAAAGTTTTTTCCATACTAGACTTGGGCTCCTAACCGACCCTTTAAGAAACGATAACTAATAAATTTAATGAGTAAGTTGAGCACTAAAACAATGCCTAAAATTATGATGGCAATCGTCGATGACAAGGCTATATTCGCGGGTTCATCCGTCATCATCGAATAAATATGAACGGCAAGGGATGTGGATTTATCCGTTAACGTTACTTCATCGCGAATAATCGAACCTACGGCAAAAATAAGGGCAGCCGATTCTCCAACAATCCGTCCAATCGCAAGAAGGGTGGAAGCCAATATCCCCGGTAATGCATTCGGAACAACGACTTTAAATGTAGTTTGAGTTTGACTGGCACCAAGTGCTAAGGAAGCATAACGATACTCATTCGGAACAACCCTTAAACTTTCCTCAGTAGTTCTAATAATAACGGGTAACAAAATAACGGCTAGGGTCATAGCACCCGAAATGAGATTACCTCCTGTGGCAGGAGAACTTGTATTGGCAGTTATCGAAACAACAAGTGGGACAAAAACGGCTAATCCCAATAAACCAAAAATGATAGAGGGAACGCCAGTTAAAATTTCGATAAAAGAACGGATAATCCGTGTTGCCTGATTCTTTTTTGCGTACTCATTAAGGTATAGTGCTGCTCCAATCCCCACCGGCAAAGCAAACATAAGGGTTAAACCAATTAACCATAATGTTGTAATCAAAGACCCACGAATTCCACCACCTTTGGTGGTAACCTCAAGTTCAAAAATTGAATTAGAACTATCCAATTCTTGAATCATACGTTCCGCCCCCCGACGCGCCAGAGACGTGGCTCGATCATTGTAGGAAATTTTAGAAATAAGATATTCCTTAAGTAATGGAAATTGTTCTGGTCCTACTGCCGATTTATTGACCAGTGTCTCAAACGGAGAATCAGGATGAATATACGCAATGATGATGGATGGTTGACCGAGTAAATCGATACCTTCTTCAATGCCTAAGCCCCACTTTTCTGAATAAAAAACAGAGGATTCAAGCGTTTGTGTTGCAGGGAAATTCCCGGGTTCTTCGTAACGTTCAATGGTCGCCAAATAAACATTGGATTCATAATCATACGTGATTAAATCCACATTCATCAAACTCCACCCTTGATTGAATAAAAACACCAAAATGGCTCCTAAGGTTATAAAGGAAACTGACGAAAAAAGATATGTGACAGCCTTCAACAATCCGTCGATAAGAAGACGAAGCGACAATGGTTTACGCATAAACCCGTCCCACTTTTCGCTTGATAAAATTTAACGTCAAATTCGTCAATAAAATGATGACCATCAAGACGAGTCCAATCGAAAAACGAATCGTGTAATCTAACCCAACCGTTTCTTTCATCCCCAATAGCATTGTGGAAGTTAAGGTGGCGGTCGTATCAAACAAATTAAAGGTAATGCCAGACCGGCGAGACCCTGCGACAAGGGCCACTGCAGTTGCTTCCCCTAAGGCGCGGCCCACACCAAGAATCGCCGCGGTAAAAATGCCCGATTTAGCAGCGGCAAGAACCACTTTAAAATGGGTTTGAGTTTGCGTTGCACCCAACGCAAGCGAACCTTGAATCAAACTTTTATCGACTGAACGAATGGCTACCTCGGCAATCACCGTCATGGTAGGAATAATCATAATGGCGAGAACAATGACAGTGGACAAAATTGAAAATCCTGCGGCCGATTGAACTCCCAATGAAACCGATAGATTATAGACAATATCTAATATAAAACCAGCACCGAACAAACCATAAACAATCGAGGGAATGGCGGCAAGTATTTCAATAATGGTTCGTAATAAACTCCCAAGCCATTTGGGGGCAATTTTTGCAATAAAAAGTGCGGTTAAAGTAGCTACGGGTGCGGCGATCAACAAAGCTAAAAAAGCATTGTATAGGGTACTAATAATAAGGTATCCGATTCCATAGGCGTTCGATAAAAAGGTTGGACCATCTAAATACACAATACCTGTCAGAAATCGAAGAAGATTAACTTGCCCCAAACCATCATTATCAGAAATAAAGGGCGTAATACCTCGTTCAAAAATAACAATGACAATAAGGACAATAAACGATGCAGATAAAATTGCTGTGCCGAACAACACATTTTCAACAACTTTATCAACAACTTTTTTGAACGTATTTTTTGTATTCATTTTTTATTTTTAAAGACAAAAAAATTATACCGAGACCCATCGGGTCCCGGTATAACATTAATGTAAATAATTGTTAAAGAGCAGCTTCGGCAGTGAGGGCATCTTGCCAGGTACGAATGGGACTCGCAGATGCTTTTTCATACATACGTTTGAGCAAATCTGCATTAACATTCGTTAAGGGATTATCGTTGTGAACGATTGCAACAATCGCATCCCAAGCGAGTTGGCCAAGTTGTTCAGAAGGTAAGGCTGTTCCATTAAGATCAAGTTGTTCGGCTGCGGTAAAATTACGTGAGGCAAATCCAACGTCTTTACCCACGGCTTCATCTTTTTGTGCCCCATTTGTGCGTTTCCATGCGTCACCCGAACCAGTGTGTTCGTGTTCGGCAACGAAATTCCCGCAACGTGGACGGAAGGAAGCCGTCACAGCTTTGGCGACTTTTTCAATCGAATCCGATCCACCGAAACGAACCGTGACCGCAGAGTTGTCTTGATCGCAGACGGGATATTGTGATTTAATATCATCCCAACGTGTAGTGGTTGCTAAGGCTACAGCTCCGGCACCCGCAATCGTATCTTCGCCTTCAATCGTTGTCATAAATGCGACAAACGCTTTGGCAATATTTTCAACCGTGTCTGATGGGAAATCACCATCGGCACGTAACATCCAATTAAACGGACGTTTTAATCCATAGGAATTATCTAAGACAGTATCTTCACTTGCTTCAATTCCGTTAAACGTTAATCCTTTTACATTGGCGTTAAGCGAAGATAATGACACATAACCAATACCATATTTGTCCGATCCACTCATCGCGGTTAAAATCGCGGTGTTATCGGCAATAATAAATCCTTCTGTGAGTAAGTTGTCGTCTTTAGCAGCGGCAGAAAAACCTATGCCACCCATAAATCCATCGCGTGTTCCCGATGTCGTGTCGCGGGTGTAGAGAACAATATTGTTTTCTGCATTGAAGCTCGGAACTTGAGAACTGGCAGTGGATGAGGCAACGCTACTTGAGGTTCCTCCACAGGCGGCAAGTAAGGTGGCAAACCCTGCAAGCCAAATTCCTTTTTTAAAGTGCATGTTCATTCGTTTTCATTCCTCCTCATGATTCATACAACATTACCTTAGAGGATGAAATCGTTAAGATGATGAACTTTAGGTTAAGTTTTGTTAACGCAAGTTAGGAAGACTTAAAATAAACGTCGTTCCGCGATCCAATTCGCTTTTCACTTCGATGGTCCCTTTGTGGGCTTCAATGATGGCGCGCGTAATAGCCAATCCCAACCCACTGCCACCTTCAACGCGATTTCGAGCAAAGTCGGTCCGATAAAAGCGGTCAAAAATACGAGGAAGATTTTGTGGTTCAATACCAGCTCCCGAATCGGAAAAAGTGATAATCGTATATTTATCAACAATCTCACAATGGATTTTCACTCCACCTTGCGTGGTATATCGAATCGCATTAGAAAGGAGGTTGGAAAAAATTTGAAACGTCTTATCGCGATCAAGAAAAACAATCGTGTGACACGAAGAGTGAACATCCACCCGTAACCCTTTTTCGTGGATGGAAGGTTGATGAACTTGAAGAACATCATGAAGTAATTCATCGAAATAAAATTCCGATTTAATTAAGGTTGAAAATAATTGATTATCGAGCTTGGATAAATTCGTAAGTTCATCCATTAACCGTTGCATTCGTGCCGATTCTTTATCAATGATTTCCAGAAAACTTTGTCGTTCACGAGGGGATAATTTAGCGCCGGGTCGATTAAGGATATCGGAAGCCCCCATAATCGCTGCTAAAGGTGTTTTTAATTCATGGGAGATATCGGCTAGAAATTCGGTTTGGACTTGGTCTAAGTTATGTTGATGCGAGATATCAATGGAAAGCACTAACACCCCAAAAAAAGTCGATTCAAATTCTAAGGGTATAATGCGTGTCTGAATCCGTTTTTTTTCCAGATCCCATTCGAACGTCGCTCCCGTTTCAATCGCCAAGGATTGTTGCAGGCTGCCCCATAATGTCGGATACGGTTTTAACGCATCCAAATTAGTCCAGTTTTGTCCGATTAAGTCCTTTTGACGGGACGACGATAAAAAGATTTGGCCCGAGGGGAGGACAAGAAAAAATGCTTGATCAAGATGTTTACTCAACTGCGTTAATATAAACTCATCTTGTAACGATTGACTCGACACGAAAGGGACCTTGGATGGCCCTTCCAAGGAAGTGGGCATCCATAAAAAAACAATAAAAATGAATGCAACTAAAAAAAAGATAAAAATACTTAATAAAGTCCCATTATTGCGAAAGAAAAAGGTCACTAATAAAGAAATAATAAGAAATACCAGCCCGAGTATTACGCGTCCTAGTAACGTTTTCTTTTCCATGCCTTACATTATATAAGTTTACTTAAGTAATAAGGAATAACCCACTCCACGAACCGGCTTAAAGAAACATTCTGCGGCAATAAGTTTTCGTTTTAAATTATAGACATGGACATCAACAATTCGTGTTGTTCCATCATATTCAAAACCCCAAATTGCATTAAGAATCGTATCACGGGATAACGCTTGTTCTTTATTGACGATGAAAAACTTGAGTAAATCGAACTCCATCTTGGTAAGTTCGATTGGTTTTTGATTCACAAACACTTTAAATTGCTTTAAATCTAAGAGAATATTTGAAAAATCGAGGGTATCTTCTTCATGATTTTTATCCGGTTGAAAGTGACCAAGTAATGCTTTAATCTGGGCAATAAGTTCCCTGTTTGAAATGGGCTTTTTTAGATAAAGATCAGCGCCAGAACTTAAGCCTTCAATCGCATCAAATTCCGAGGTTTTAGCGGTGAGCATGACAAATAGACTTTTGTTTTTTTCTGCCCGTAATTTTTTTATTAAATCCAAACCGGACATGTTCGGAATCATCCAATCAATAATAAAACAATCAAATTTTTCCTTTTGCACCATGCGGTATGCTTCCGTACCGTTATTCGCGTTTTTAACCACAAATCCGGCGGTTTCAAGGTCAAATTTTAATATTTTAGCTAAAGATGGTTCATCTTCGACGACTAAAATCTTCTTTGCCATGAAGGATCTCCTTTCAATCGTTGTAAATCGATTGTTAAGACCTTATTATCTTAAGGGCATTTTAACAAATTATTGTTAAAGAAATGTAAATTATCTTTCTACAAAATTTACAATTGGGTAGAAACACTCCATTACAAAAAGAATATAATATAAATAGTCTCGAATCTATTTCTTAATCGGCTGTTAAGAAAACGATTCAAAAGGTATTTTTTGTTCAAGGAGGATAACATGAAAAAACTTACCACTGTTGCGATGTTAGCTGTGGCGGGATTTTCTTTGTTGCTTTCTGCATGCGGTACCACATCCTATGAAATCGCCCTTGTCACGGATATTGGTGACATCGACGATAAGTCCTTTAACCAAGGCGCATGGGAAGGTGTGGTTGAATATGCGGAAGCCAACAATAAATCTCACCAATACTACAAACCTGCGGCCGTTGACAACACCGAATATGTCAACACCATCGACTTAGCCGTCGAAGGTGGCGCAAAAGTCATTGTCACCCCAGGATTCTTATTTGAAACGCCGATCTTCTTAGCGCAAGATGCGCATCCTGATGTGAACTTCATCTTACTTGATGGTGTTCCACACAATGCGGATTATTCCGAATTCCGTCAAGAAGATAACGTTTTATCCATTCTTTATGCCGAACAACAAGCAGGTTACTTAGCCGGGTATGCTGCAGTTGCTGATGGCTTTACATCCTTAGGTTTTATGGGGGGTCTTGCTGTTCCAGCCGTTGTTAAATTTGGGGTCGGGTTCTTACTCGGTGCTCAAGATGCTGCTGCAGATTTAAGTGTTGAAGGTGTGACCTTACGTTACCACTATACGGGTGACTTTGCCGATACACCTAAAAACGCGACGACTGCACAAACCATGTTCCAACAAGGCGTTGAAGTGATCTTCGCAGCAGGTGGTGCTGTTGGTTTATCGGTCATGAAAGAAGCCGAAGCTGCTGGTAAAAAAGTCATCGGGGTTGACGTGAACCAAGGTCCAGGTGGTGCAAACCTCTCGGATACGGTTATCTCATCCGCGATGAAAGGTTTAGGAACCTCCGTTGTTCAAGCCTTAACCGCTTACTATGATGGTGAATTCCCTGGTGGTGAAGTCTGGGTCCTTGATGCCTCCAACGATGGCGTTGGTTTACCGACCGACGAAGCTTCATGGGGTTTTGAAACCTTTACGGTTGCTGAATATGAAGAAATTTATGCTGAACTTGCTGCAGGAACTCGTACCGTTGACTTAATTGAAGTTGAAGGTGCTATTACTGGTGCAACATCTGGCGAAATTGCTGCGTATGATAGTTCCGCTGGTAACATTTCTGTTACTTGGGTTGCTTAATACTTAACCAAATTAAAAGCACAGGGGGTCAAATCCCTGTGCTTTTTTTGTAAAATGAATCTAATGAAACCTTCCAAACTTCCGATCATCGACATGCAAAATATAACCAAGGTTTTTCCTGGTATTATTGCTAATGATGCGATTTCTCTTTCGTTAATGGAAGGCGAAATTCATGCGCTACTTGGTGAAAATGGTGCAGGAAAATCAACCCTCATGAGCGTACTCTTTGGTTTGTACACCCCCGAAGGTGGGCAAATCAAAAAGTATGATGATGTCATTCAAATCAAAGATCCGAATGACGCCAATCGTTATGGCATTGGGATGGTTCATCAACACTTTAAATTGGTCGAAGTATTTACCGTTCTCGACAATATTCTTCTTGGGGCAGAACCGATGGAAAATGCCCTCTTCATTGACCGTAAAAAAGCCAAAGAAGACATTGTGTCACTTTCCAATCGTTACAAATTAAAAATTGATGTCGATGCCAAAATTGAAGATATTTCTGTAGGAATGCAACAACGTGTTGAAATCCTTAAAATGTTATATCGTAAAAATAACATTCTCATTTTTGATGAACCGACTGCCGTATTAACCCCGCAAGAAATCGAAGAATTAATGAAGATCTTGAACGACCTTAAAAACGAAGGCAAGTCCATTTTATTTATTTCTCACAAACTGAACGAAATCATGGCGATTTCCGACCGTGTGACCGTCTTACGGAAAGGGAAAGCAGTGGGAACGTTTATCACCAAAGAAACTACACCGAAAGCGTTATCCACCCTTATGGTGGGACGTGATATTACGTTTGAAGTCGCTAAAAAACCCGTAAACGTTGGGAACACACAACTCGAATTAAGTCATCTTAGTTACATTTCACCCCGTACCAAAAAAGCATTGTTGAGTGATGTGTCTTTCTCGGTTCGTTCAGGAGAGATTGTTGGTATCGCCGGCATTGAAGGAAATGGTCAATCCGAATTAGCATACCTCATTGCCGGACTCCTCCACCCTTCGGATGGTCACATCCACTTAAAAGGGCAAGATATCACCCACCGATCGGTTCGTTATCGTAACGATGCAGGACTTGCTCACATTCCTGAAGATCGTCATAAATATGGATTGATTCTCGATGATCCACTTTTTTCGAATTTATCGATGAAAAAATATCATAAAGACCCGTTTCAAAAAAATGGCATCTTGAATAAAAAAGCCTCTCTTGAACTTGCGGAGTCATTAATCCATTCCTTTGATGTCCGATCGGGTCAGGGTATTTATTCATTGACCCGTAGTTTGAGTGGTGGTAATCAACAAAAAGCGATTATTGCTCGAGAAATTGATACGAACTCTGACGTCATGCTTGCGGTTCAACTCACGCGCGGCCTCGATGTGGGTGCGATTGAATACATTCATCAACACATGTTACGGCAACGGGAAGAAGGCAAAGCCATTTTAATGATTTCCTTAGAGCTTGATGAAATTATGAAACTATCCGACCGAATTCTAGTGATGTACAACGGTCAAATCGTCGCCGAATTAAATCCTAAACAAACGACCAAAGAAGAAATTGGTCTTTACATGGCAGGAGGTCAACCTTCATGAAAAAAGAAGGCGTAACAGGTTCCCTTATTGCCATTAGTATCGGTCTTGTTTTTGGCTTGGTCATTATGTTGATTGCCAACCCTTTCCAAGCCATTCCTGGTTTCTTTACCATGATTGGGGGCTGGCTTATCCACCCGGATTTTTTACGTCGGGTAGGAGATTTACTTTATATTGCGGGTCCATTAATTATGACAGGTTTATCCGTCGGTTTCGCCTTTAAAACGGGCTTATTTAATATCGGGGCGACGGGCCAATACACAATGGGTATGTTTGCCGGCATTTATGTCGGTGTTTATGGAGACTTTTTCGGACCTGCTCAATGGATTTTTGCCTTTCTGGCAGCGATTGTTTTTGGGGCATTATGGGGACTTATTCCGGGATTATTGAAGGCGTACTTTAATATCCACGAAGTCATTGCCTCGATCATGCTTAACTATATTGCTATGTACACCGTAAATATGTGGGTGCAAAGCAATCCCACGCTCTTTAATGTTCAATTTGCAAAAACCGTGAGTATTGACGCCAATGCGTATTTACCAACCACGTTCTTACGCGATATTTTTGCGCGCAGCGGGATTGATATTGGCATTCTTCTCGCGATTGGCTTTTCGCTCCTCATGTATTTTGTCTTAGAAAAAACAACGTTTGGTTATGAACTTAAATCGGTTGGAAGTAATCGTTTTGCTTCCAAATATGCAGGAATAAAGGAAAACCGAAGTTTAATTCTTTCCATGACGATTGCCGGTGCCCTCGCAGGTATTGGTGGTGCGCTTTATTTCCTCTCCCGCGGATCCATTAACTCAGGCAATCAATACCCTGTTGCCAACGAACTCATGAGTGCAGGTTTTGACGGGATTGCCGTCGCATTACTTGCCCAATCCAATCCTATCGCAACCATATTCTCAGCTCTCTTTATTTCTTTTATCCAACGTGGTGGCTTCTTCATGCAAACGTTGGGAATTAAAATTGAAATCATTGATGTGATTGTCGCCGCCATCATTTATAGTTCCGCGATGTCGATGTTAGCCAAAGATAAGTTAACGTCCTTCCTCAAAAAGTGGAGGAAAAAAGCATGAACTTCTTTGAATTATTTATATTACTCGCTAATTCGACGATGTTTTTTGCAGTTCCTTTACTCATTACTGCCTTAGGGGGTATGTTTGCTGAAAAAAGTGGTGTGGTAAATATTTCTCTTGAAGGGACGATGGTGTTTGGTTCCTTCTTTTCGATTGGTTTCATTAATATCATGCAAACGAATGTTCCCGATTTTAACCCCACTCTTTTACTCCTCCTTGCCGCGGTGATCGCCGCGTTATCGGGGGCGCTATTATCCAGTTTACTCGCCATGTCTGCGATTAATTTCAAAGCCAATCAAGTGATCGGTGGGACGGCTATCAATCTTTTTGCGGCCCCGATGGTAATCTTTATTGCCCGGACACTCAATAACGTGAAAAACATCCCCTTTGATCAAACCTTCAATATTCAGAAAGTTCCTTTACTTGGTGATATCCCTTTCCTCGGTGATATCTTTTTCCAAGATATCAATGTTCTTAGCTTCTTAGGTTATTTCATCGCCATCATAGCCATTATCACGATTTATAAAACGCGTTTTGGTTTACGGTTGTCTGCGGTGGGTGAACATCCTTCTGCAGCAGATTCAGTCGGGATTAATGTGTATAAATTACGCTGGATTGGCACCTTAATTTCAGGTGCGCTCGCCGGCATCGGTGGTTTAGTCTTTGTGGTCAGCAGTTCGGTGACCTTCTCAGGTCAAGTCAGTGGTTATGGTTTCCTCGCGCTTGCCGTCATGATTTTTGGTCAATGGAAACCCGAAAAAATATTTTATGCAAGTATCTTCTTTGGTTTTGCCAATGCATTAAGTGTGAAATACACCTTAATTCCACTTTTTGATGGTTTGTCTCTTGGCTACTTCTTCCGCATCCTACCGTATGTGGCTACGTTAGCCGCCTTAATGCTAACAAGTAAAAAATCCCGCGCGCCAAAAGCAGAGGGAATTCCTTACGATAAAGGTAGTCGTTAAAGATTATTAAAACGATTTTCGAGCAATGTTAGCCATTGCGCGACGTGAACACCATCGACAAGTCCGTGATGAACTTCCACGGATAAGGTCAAAATTTTTCGGTCTTCAATGGTTTCAAATTGGCTCCAACTAATTCGGGGTACAGAATCCTTGGGTCCAAGTAACGTTGCATGGGAGAAGTGATGAAACCGTCGCCACGGAAATGATGTCACATAGATCGTATTTAAAACCGCTTCGCTTGCAGGAACAAAAAAAATATCCCCTTGTTTTTCTGAGGTTTTCTTCGCATGGTTAATGAAAGTTAAACAGTCGTCATCCACTTCACAAAATACCATTTTAAATAGATCATCAGACGCACGTTTGTCTGTGAAGGACACGTACCGGATTGGTTCAAGGAATACTCCTTTTTCATCGATACGATATTGAAAGTTTTCAACCTGATTTAAACTCTGAATAACATGATGCATCAAGGCTAAGTAAAAGCTCACATTTTCATTTTTTGCCCATTGATACAATTTAGTGACATCCAAATCAAAGGTCATATTGAACCGCGGAATTTCATACTGAGAAAAAAAAGAAAAATGATCTTTTCGCTTCCATGTATTTAGTTCGATATAACGTTTCATATGCTCTTTATTATAGACGAAATGCATCATAACTATACGAACTCTTTACATTCATCAAAACGCATGAAACGTATAATGAAAACGGAGAAAAACAATGATTAAAACACGAGTCCTCTTCGTATGTATTCACAATTCTGCCCGGAGTCAAATGGCAGAAACATTTCTCAATGATTTAGGAAAAGAAACGTTTATCGCCGAAAGTGCAGGTATTGAAGCGGGAACGCTCAATCCTATCGTCGTTGAAGCGATGAAAGAAGTCGGGTATGACATTTCAAAAAATGAAACGAATTCCGTTTTTGAGTTTTTTAAAGCAGGCAAACAATATGATTTAGTCGTCAAAGTATGTGACACAGTCAATGGGCAATTATGTCCTGTCTTCCCAGGTACAAAAGCAGAACTTTATTGGAATATTACCGATCCCAGTGCCCTCGCTGGTACTAAGGAAGAAAAATTAAACGAAATTCGGAAAATTCGTGATCTCATCCGTGTTAAAGTCGAAGCCCTCATTCAAGATTTTAAATTGATTCGCCCGTTGCCACTTGATTTATAAGTCGTTCCCCTTGTTGAAACAACGTTAAATTTGTAACGAGCGCATCAAACATCCGTTCAAGATTTTTTGGACTCGTAAAGGAAATATGCGGTGTCACTGTAACATTATCTAAGGTCCAAAAGGGATGATCTTTGGCAAGGGGTTCTTGTTGAAAGGTATCCAGAATGGCATGACGAATCTTTTTGTTTTGTAATAATTCGATCAACGCGGTTTCATCGAGTATTTCTGCGCGCGCAATGTTGATTAAGACGGCTTGTGAGGATAAAGCTTGGAGTATGGACGAAGTTAATAAACCCTTTGTTTGCGGTGTTAAGGCAAGACAAAGAACAACAATATCATAACCCCCAATTTTTTCTTGGAGATCAGAAAGTGGGTAAACATTTTTTACATAAAACGATTCTTTCTTTCGACGATTAAACGCATCGACTTGGCATCCCATAAAGGAGAGTGTTTTGGCGACCGCTTGACCAATTTGGCCAAGACCAATGACCGCTACATTTTTATCGGTGAGTTCTTCACCATGGCGAGAAGGTCGCCATTGTTGCGCGGCTTGCGTTGTTTGATAAAATCCAAAATGACGATAAAAGCGAATAAGTTGACCTAAGACGTATTCGGCCATGGAGGCATTAAAAATACCCCGAGATCCGGACACCGTAACCCCTATTAAATTCGGATGATTCAAGTCAATTAAATCCGTTCCCGATGTGGCCACTTGTAAATATTGAAGTTTGGGAAGTTGCTGTACGTTTTGCTCAATAAAAAATTGATCGGAAAAAATCGCATTGACCTCGGGTGTTAACGTCTTACTCACCGTGACATGCAGTGATTTTAATTGTTCGATTTGTTCCGGTTTGAGTGTTAAAAAACGCGAAAATAACGTGAGTTCTTTCATAAAATTTCCTCTAAATCAAGTATAAAGAAGGTTTTAAGGGATTGCGATGATGGTGCTTGAGTAGGCAGGGAGGGTCACGGTATTTCCATCACGGGATGCGGGTGTCCAAGACACACTAATATCATCCAGGATATCGCCTAGAGTAATGGGAGAATTAAAGGTATAACTACTCGAACTCCCATTGTGAATCACGAGTTTTGTAACGCCTTCATAAGTCATTGTATGCGCAGAAACCACAGGACTCCCGGAATTAACAACACCGACAGTTCCGGCACGGAGTTCGAAATGCTCGCGTTTTAAGCGTATCGCTTGTTGATAATAAATGAATAAGGAACTCGGATCGGATAGTTGTCCGTGGGCGGACAAACCGGATACGGTGGTCGACGTTAAATTGTTACCATTTCCATAACTGCCTGAATCGGTGACATAATCATCGCCCCATGGCATCGGTGTACGATACACACGGTCAGGAATCGAAGAAGTTCCTTCTGCACGCAAGCCCACTTCTTCACCGTAGTAGATAAAGGTATTCCCGGGTGCTAAAACGGTCATCGCACCGAGCATTTTCAAAATATTTTGGTTCGACAAAGAGGTGGATAAGCGCGGTTTATCATGATTACTTAAAAAATTGGCCTCAATGGCATCGGCTTGACGTAGACGAATATTGCGTTGATGTGAATCAAACCCAACCGCAAGAGACGCTGTACCAAACAATTGACCTTGAGCACGTGTAGCATGGTCAAAATTAAATAAGGAGTCAATGTTCGTCGCATAATAACTTTCTAATTTGGGTTGCGCCGTCCAAACTTCTCCGACCATGTAGAAATTAGGATAATCTTTGGCAACTTCTGTTTGAAATTCTGTCCAAAATTCTACATTCTTGGATAAGATATCGCCATTCCATTTATCGCCGCCCGAGTAATCGGTAAAGATATGCATCGCCGCATCCAGACGGAATCCGGCAATCCCTTTTGCCATCCAGTATTTTCCAATCTTAATAAATTCTTCTCGCACTTCAGGATTATCAAAGTTAAAGTCAGGCATACTGGAGGAGAAAATGCCTTCATAGTAGCGATTAGTAGAACCCCAAGGATGCTTAGCGTCTTGCGTTTTGGAAAAGTTATACCAATCAATGTAAGGATTGGGTTCATCGCGACCATAAGCATCTTGGGCTTGATAAAACCAAAGGTGATTAACACCAGAATGATTAAAAACCATATCCAAAATAATTACGATATCAATAGCTTTCAGATCATCGACAAGATTTTGAAAAGTGTAACCGTCCACTTCATAGAGGGAGCGCACACCATAATAATCGGTGACATCATATCCATGATAGGCACTGGCAGGATGAATCGGAGATAAATAAAGACCTTCTACCCCTAATTCTTTGAGATAAGGTGCTTTATCAGCAATGCCTTTAAAATCACCGATGCCATCGCCATTACTATCGGCAAACGCATACACCAAAATTTGATAATACGTCCGATATTTTAATTCGTGATTATACGTTTCCACTGGTTCACTCGTGGTTCCACTGGAGATGGGTGTAACAAGATCACACGAACTGATAAGAAGGCTTGCGAACAAGGTCGCCATTAATAATTTATATTTCATATTTATAACCTTATCAAATTTGCTAAAATATTTCCAAGTACAGCGAACAAATGTTTAAAATCTTTAAAGACCAATTTAATGACGTTTTCTTAAAGTTTTATTTTCAATTGTATTTATTGATGGAACGTTCATTACGTATACGTTCTAAAAATCAAATTACCATTCGGGAAATGATGATGATTAATCTTGTGGATCGTCTCAAAGAAAATAACAACAATACACTTTCCAATATTGCGGCATACTTACAAGTTTCAACGCCTGTCATTTCTGTTTCTGTGAAGTCCTTAATTCGCAAAGGTTGTTTAACCAAACGCCTCAATCTCGATGATAACCGGGTTTTTTATCTCGAACTCACACCCGAAGGTGCGATGCATATCAAAAATGCACTTGCCTTTTCCGAACGTTTACTCAAACAAGGGATGAAAAAACTCTCTCCCTTTGATATTGCCGCTTTAAAAAAAGCATTCAATGCTACAGAATTTGCCGTTGACGAAGAAAATAAACAATTAGATATCGAAGAAAAACTTCTCTCAGAAGAAAAATTAAAGAAGGAGTTTAACCATGCAAATTAAACCATCCATCCGTTCTAACATCTTCACCAATAGTCATCCTTTGGGTTGTGAAGCTTACATCCAATCCTTATTTCGAGAAGCCAAACAATTTTCATCGTTTGAAGGGCCTAAAAATGTGTTAATTATTGGTGGATCTTCTGGCTATGGCTTATCTAGTCGTATAACTTTAGCCGTGAATGCTCTCGCAAACACATGGAATGTATCGTTTGAATCACGTCCGAAAGGTGAACGCACCGGGTCTGCAGGCTGGTGGAATAACATTTATTTTCAACAAGAAGCTGACAAATTAGGAACGTTTCATAAAGATTTTGTTGGCGATGCCTTCTCGCAAACGATGAAAGAAAGTGTCATTGATGATTTAAAAAAACGCAGCGTTAAAATCGATCTCATCATTTATTCACTTGCAGCTGGGGCTCGCAGTCATCCGGTAACTGGAGAACTCGTTCGCTCTACGCTTAAGGCCATCGGTGATCCTGTTCAAGGAAAAACCATTGATATCGCAGAACGTGCTGTCAAAGAATTAACGGTGGCAGCGGCTAGCGAACAAGAAATCGCGGATACCGTCTTCGTCATGGGGGGTTCAGATTGGGAAGATTGGGTTCGTCAATTAACCGATGCGGATGTGCTCAACCATGGTATTAAAGCCATTTCCTACACCTATATTGGTAGTAAAAATAATGCAAAAATTTATCGTGAAGGAACGATCGGACGAGCCAAAGATGATTTAGAAAAACATGGTAAGTCCATTGACACCTTTTTAAAAAATCGTCTTCATGGCGAAGGACTTATTTCCGTTTCCAAAGCGGTTGTCACAAAAGCGAGTGTCTTTATTCCCCGAATTCCTTTTTATGTATCCGCCATGTTTGAAGTCATGAAAAAACACGGGGTTCACGAAACCATTACCGCCCACAAACACCGACTCTTTGCCGATATGGTATATGGTAATAAACGCCTCCTTGATGACCAAGGCCGTATCCGCATCGATCATTATGAGATGCAAGATAATATTCAAAAAGATATTCAAGCGCTTTCCGACAAGCATGAAAACGAAAGCATTTTTTCGTTAGCAGGCACTCAACAATTTATCGACGAATTTTATCAGATTAATGGTTTCAACATTCCCGGCGTTGATTATGAAACCGATGTTGATTTAGATCAACTCGCTCTTAAAGAACCGCGCTGATGAAAGGCGTTCGATTCAGTAATCTTTATCTTGTTCTTGTCATCTTTTTGAGTCATTTCTTTGCCCCTGAAGGCTATCTATTTTATCAACACACCATGAGTGAAATGGCTGCCCAATATGCACCTAATGCATGGATATTAACGTTAGGGTTTTTGGGAGCAGGACTAGGTTATCTTGTGTTTTCCTACATTTATTTCCAGCGAAAAAAACTTCCCTTATGGCTTACAATTCTCACGATGCTCAACGGGCTTAGTCTCATTCTTTTGGCTGTATTTCCAACTTCTTATGATGGTTATTCCATACCACCCAATGAAACTATTGTGGTGATTCATCGTTATATTGCCTACGTATCTAACATCATTACGATGGTTTCTTTGGGTATACACGCCGTAAAGTCAAAAGGAAATTTGCGACTCATTCACAGTCTCTTTTTAATAACCGCTTTTGTCTTCTCGGGATTCTTTATTTATTACAATCAGGACGTTCGTGGTCTATTTCAACGTCTTATTTTATTAACGACATCGTCCTGGACATGGTTTTATTACGCTAAATTTCATCCTTCGTCAAAAACAACAAAACAAGCCCAGACTGTACGTGAATCCTAACAGACTGGTGATTAATCCACGTATTCGAAAGACCCAAGGGATTGTTTGGTTCTATTTTTTTTGCCTTTAAAGGATATTTAGCATCATCGATAGAAATCATCGCTTCTTCGATGGCAAATAATGAAAAGTAATCATGGGTTTTTTCGAGTTCATAAAGTCCAGGCTGTAAGACGCGAATAAGATGCTGCGAATCCATGATTTGTATGGGGTAATCGGCAAAGATATGAAGCAACTGTAATAAACTAAGGAAATGATCTTGGCGACCATGAATCCCACCAAGGAGAATGATCGAAGTATAGCCTTGCTCGATGGCGAAACGAATCGCAGCTTCCGCATCCGATTGATCTTTTTCTTTGGGAAGTTCTACCCAGCGGTTTTTGTATACGTCGAATAAGGCTGATTTTTCTTCTTGAGTAATGGAATCAAAATCGCCGACCGCAAAAGCTAAAGGGATGTTGTGGATAAGGGCAAAAAAAGCGCCACGATCGACGCCAATGCAGTCCCCTCGAATGAAAGGAATATCTTCTTTTTTTGTTAACGAAAGGAGTAAAGTAACCGTCTTATTCATCGAGGAATTGTTGTTTCCAAGCTTGAATGCGATCGATCGGAATTTGGATGTCTGTTTTAAAGGTATCGTGAATCATGCCTTCCAATAAATCCACGTCATGGCGATCAATAACCGTTAAATTGAAATCTTTTTTCTTTTCTAAGGCACGATGATCCACTGCCAAGATAATCGTTCGTTTCTTTTTTTGTAAAGCGCGAATCCCAGCGTGCAAGCGCGTGCCCACATAATCGATGTCCCCCGATTCTAAAATCGCATCATAATCTTCCAGGTTAGGATTGATAAGTTCTACATTTTCAGGAAGATGAAGTAAGGCAGCGTAGTTAAAATCATTCACCCCTTGTAACCATAAATAAACTTTTTGATAAGAGCGACTAAGCACATTGATCATCTTTTGATCTTCCACAGGATTCTTATCATAGTCCGTTAAGGTTGTCACAACGCGGGACGCTTTTCCAGTGGGGATGTCTTTACAATGATCTTTTGTCAATTTCCACATGGTTGGGCAGGACGTATTAATGATGTTTTTAAATCCCATGGATTGGAATTGGGTTAACGTGTAGTTATCGCGTACCGAGTGAAGTTTTTTCTTATCTAATAAGCGGGAATAAAGGGCTTTGGAATATTGATTGGGTTGATCGCCTTTTTTCCACCAGCCCACACCCACAAGGATGAGTGGGGAGATAATACGGGCTGATTGTAAGTTCACGTCCCAAAGTTTCATGATGGAGTTCATCTTGCCGCGGATTAAGTTTGATCCACAGACAAATCGATAATCAAAGTCATAACTATAAAAAATATTTTTTAAATACATCGTCACAGGAAGGTGGGTGGACGCATCCACCACAAAACTAAAATCCATGAGCGGTTTAATATGTTCGCGAACGGATTGAGAAATAATCTTATCGCCCACATTAAAGGTAGCAATGGAGGGATCTAAAAATAAGATGCGTTTAAGTTCTTTCATTGACCTATTCATCTTACTACTTATCGGTCAAAAATGATAGAATGAACCTATGAAATCGGTCATAATTCAAAATCCAATCGCCCAAAGTACCTTCATTCGTAAAGTGATTGATAACCACGGATTAATCGTTTTTCCAACCGAAACCGTTTATGGAATCGGTGCATCCATTTATGACCCCATTGCCATTCAATCCATTTTCACCACCAAAGGACGTCCTCAAGATAATCCTCTGATTGTCCATATTGCGGAACAATCACAACTGGATGAACTCGTGACCGAAGTGAATATGTATGCAAAAAAACTCATGGCTGCCTTTTGGCCGGGTCCCTTAACACTCGTGTTACCTAAGTCTGCTAAAGTTCCTTCGATTATTACTGCGAATTTACCCACCGTCGGTGTTCGGATGCCAAAAGACCCACTCGCACGCGATGTCATTCGGGCCGCGGGTGTTCCTTTATGCGCGCCAAGTGCAAATTTATCTGGAAAGCCTTCAGGAACTGATTTTAAATCCGTTTACGAAGATTTTTTCGGGAAAGTTTCGATTTTTATCGAAGGTGGCATTCCCGAATTTGGGATTGAATCGACGGTGATTGATTTAACAAGCCAAATTCCTACGATTCTTCGTCCAGGAGCAATCTCTGCCGAGGAAATTGAACAAGTTCTTGGCATGGTCATCGTCTCGTCTTCACAAGCCGAGAACGCCCCCAAAGCACCCGGTATGAAATATCAACATTATAAGCCTTTTGGTGATGTCGTTATTTTAGACGGACCCACCCCCAAACTTATTGAATTTTTAAGAAATTTACCCGATCAAGATGCTGTCTTTATGGGGGCAAATGAAGTATGTGGAGACTTGCTTGAACTTCCGATCAATACGTTTGCTTTAGGCCCTCAAAATCAGGTCGATGTTATCGCCCGTGCATTGTATCGAACCCTACGCACGTTAGATAACTTAAAAGTGAAAACCATTTACACACACACCTTCTCAAAAAAAGGCATTGGAACGGCTTTAATGAACCGTTTAGAAAAAGCTGCAAGTCGCACCATTTCTCTCTAACTTTACAAAACTTAACAATTGTATTTCGTCGTTTTTTTTGGCATTCATTAACATAGTTAATGTATATAGTGCCGGTACTTAAAACGGAGAATATTTAGGAGAAATATGAAGAAATCATTCCTTCCTCTTTCTGCCGCTGCCTTGATCGCTTTAGCAGCGTGTGGTGGAACCCCACTCAAAACAAATTTAAGCGTCTTTTTTGTTCCCTCGCGTGACAATGCAACCTTAGTCCGTGGGATTTCTTTCTTACCCGCTGTCTTAAAAGCCGAACTTGCTGAATTAGGTTATGAATTTGAAACCGTCTCTGCCTATGTGGGTACGTCCTACGAAGCCGTCGGTGAAGCCCTCGATGCCGGGACCGCTGACGTTGGTTTAATTCCAGGTGGAACCTATGCGGTTTATGCCGATGGGGAAAACATGGATGCAGCGTTAACTGCCACCCGTGCCGGTTTAAATAAAGACTCTGAAGTTGCTGCTGAATGGAACGATGGCGAACCTACCTTAGGGGATTCATCGAACCAAGTCACCTATTACCGCTCCTTAGGGATTGCCGGTACCTCCGAACGTGGCCGTGAACTTGCGGACATTATCAATGGTGGTGGTGAAATCACATGGGAAGATCTCCAAGATGTTAAGATTGGTGTTCAATCCGCAACCTCCTCGGCAGGTCGTGTTTACCCAACCCTCTTATTCATGGAATTATTTGATAAAAAGTTAACCGACTTACCCGCAGAAAATGTCATTCAAGTTTCAGGTTACGGCGGTGCTGCTGCTGCCTTAGCTTCCGGACAAGTTGACATTGCCTTTGGTTATGCCGACTTCCGTCGTGACTACGCTGATGAATGGGTTGGCGATTATGGCCGTTCTGAAGAAATCTGGGACGAAACCGATGTTGTCTTCGTTACAGAAGGTATTTATAACGATACGGTGACCGTTTCAAAACGTACCGTGGATAACGACTTACAAGCGGCGATTGAACAAGCCTTTATCAACTTAGTTCAAGACACGACTGATCTTCCAGGTGATGATGCAACCTTTGCAGTTGTAAAAGACATCTTCTCGGTGTATTCTCACGAAGGTTATGCCCTTGCTGATGACTCGGATTATGATGGTGCCCGCGCTGCGAATGCCCTCATCAATTCCTAATTCTATCCACTAAATTTTGTATAATAAGGCTTGGGGTTTTACCCAAGCCTTATTTTTAGGAGAAACTATGATTTCATTTCAAAACGTTGGCAAAACTTATCCCAACGGAACTAAAGCACTCACAGACGTTACCCTCACCATTGAACAAGGTGAATTTATTGCCATTATTGGTTTGAGTGGTGCCGGTAAATCAACGCTGATTCGTTTGGTGAACAAAATGATTCCGTTAACGGAAGGGACGTTAAATGTCGATGGGATTGATGTTGGATCATTGAAAGGAACTTCACTTCGACAATATCGTCGTAAAATTGGAATGGTCTTTCAATCTTTCAATTTAATCAATCGAACCACGGTTTTGAATAATGTTCTTGCGGCCCGCGTTCCCGATTTGGGATTCGTTCGATCTTTACTGGGCCTTTATAGCAAAAAAGATAAGTTACTCGGTTTAGAATCGCTTTATAAAGTCGGTATTCTAGAAAAAGCCTATACCCGTGTCGATCAGCTCTCTGGAGGACAACAACAACGAGTCGCCTTAGCACGAACTCTAACACAAAAACCAAAGATTATTCTTGCCGACGAACCTGTTGCCTCCCTAGACCCAATTACCGCGAATCAAATCATGAAAGATTTTCGTCGAATTAATGACCAAGAAAACATTACCATCATCGTTAACATGCATCACGTTGACTTGGCATTAAAATACGCCAAACGTGTGATTGGCATCAATAAAGGTAAAATCGTTTTTGATGGCCCAAGTTCTCAGATTACAGAAGCGTTATTAAAGGATATCTACGGTCGCGACATTAATGACGAAGATATTATGTTCAAAGATGAAAAATTGGTTTAATCAACTCACTTTAAAAACACGAACAACCCGTCTAGCGGATGGGACGTTATCGATACGACCCGTATCCCTAACATGGTTTTATAGTTTACTTGTTGTGGTGATCGTTGTTTATTTTTTCAACCTGATTGTCCTTAATTACTTTCGCCAAATTAGTTTTAGTTTTTTTGTCTCACGCATCCCTAATTTTTTCACCATCCTTGCCCAGATGGTAACCCAACTCGACGTAGACTATTTATCGAACACACTCAACCCCTTATTAGATACATTAAAGATGGCTTATCTCGGTACGTTAATTGGTTCTCTTACCGCGTTACCGATTGCATTTTTAGCCTCTCAAAACATTGTTAAAAATCGTTATTTATCGATAACGATGAAACTCATCTTATCACTGTTTCGTACCTTACCTTCGATTCTTTATGCCTTGATTTTTGCCTTTGTGTTCGGTTATGGAACCTTTGTCGGTACGATTTCTTTAGCCGTCTTTACCCTCGCTATCTCCAGTAAAATCTTGTACGAAAATATCGAAACACTCGATATGGGAGCGTTCCAAGCGATTGAATCGACCGGTGCGACCAAACTTCAAGCTTTTACCGTATCGATTCTCCCCCAAATTTATGGAAACTTTGTTTCAACCGCTCTTTATAGTTTTGAAATTAATATTCGTTATTCTGCCATTCTTGGTTTCGTCGGTGCGGGTGGCATCGGAATTCTTTTAAATGATGCGATGAGCTTGCGCGATTACGGTAAGGTTTCTGTGATGTTATTAGGCTTACTCTTTTTAGTCCTCATCACCGAAAACGTGTCCCGTTATGTGAGAAAGCGAGTCAATGCATGAACCCAATCATTCTTGAAAAATATAAACAACGACCTCAGTCGTGGTTACGAAACGTGATTCTTTTTACTTCGTTAATCCTGGTTGCTTTTTGGAGTTGGGATGTCATGAATTATCAAGGGGTTTCTGAAAATGGGGCAATTATTGCCCAAAACATCTTACGTTCTTTATTTAATCCAACCTGGTCCCTTTTAACATCCTTTGCTGTCGATAGCATTTGGTATTTAATGTTTGAAACCGTCGGTATTGCCGTTTTAGGAACCATCCTTGGGGCGATTCTTTCTTTGCCTTTATCCATCTTAACCGCACGCAATATTGTTGGGGATCGTTGGAGTTTAGTCGGCACAACCGTGCTGACAACCATTCGCACCTTCCCCTTCTTTATTCTTGGGATTATGTTTGTCCGTGTGACCGGACCTGGTCCTTTTGCGGGGGTCTTTACCATTGCCGTCTTATCCATCGGGATGACGTCAAAATTGTTTATCGAAGCCATTGAAGATATTGACAAAGGGATTCTTGAAGCGCTCGACGCCCAAGGGGCAACCACCCTTCAAAAAATCCAATATGGCATCATGCCCCAATTATCCGCTTCGTTTATTTCCGTGATGATGCACCGGTTTGAAATTAATGTGAAAAACGCCACCGTTCTTGGTTTAGTTGGGGCTGGTGGTATCGGGTTTACCCTTATCTCTGCTATGACTGCTTTCCGTTGGCAGGACGCGGCAGCTGCCTTATGGGGCATCATTTTCTTCGTCATGATTATTGAAGGCCTTTCTAACTATGTCCGTGAAAAATTAGTCCGAGGTTAGTTCGTTGAAAAAAGGGATTCTCGTCATCATTTCAGGTCCAGCATTAACGGGTAAATCCACCTTCCTAGGCGGGCTCATGAAGGGGATTTCCTCATTACTTGTAATCTCAACCGATGATATTCGCCAAGAGCTCTATGCCAGTTATGAATTTAAACCCGAAAGAGAAAAAGAAATTTGGCAGATTGCCTATCAACGGGTTGAAGAAGCTTTAAAAAAAGGCACCATTGTTTGTCTTGATGCTACGTTACGGACACCCGAAAATCGTGGTGCAGTCATCAATCGCTTTCGTGGATGGCCCATCGTTTATTTTGCTTTTGAAAAGCCCCCGTTATCGTTACTCTTAGAACGTAATCAAAAAAGAACGTGGAAACAATTCCCAGAAGACGTAATCAAAAAAATGCATGAGGATTACCAATATCCAACTGAAAGTGAAAAAACATATTATTATCAAGTCTATGAGGTTACACAAACCAACTTCAACGCTATAATAGAAAAAGGAATTGTCGATCTCGTACAACTTAATGGATAAAAATCAACACCCACAAGATTGTGAAGAAGTTCAAGCTTTAATGGAAATGTTCCTTGAAGATGTTATTTTTGAATATCGTGAAAACGAAATTCATGATTGGTTACAAGGCTTACAACCCCAACAAATTGATGGAATCCTTCATCGTGAAAATCACGAATTATTACTTCAAAATAGTTTTGTAATCCCCTTTGTCTATTTGAAATATCGCGTGGTTCCCAATCCAAATGTGGTTGGTTATTTAGAAAACCTAATGGAACATAACGAGCTTATTGAAGAAGAAAATGTCGTTTTACAAAACACCAAAAAATATTTCAAGCGTATTTTTTCG
>JALRKT010000011.1 GCA_023268805.1 Bacilli bacterium | reverse complement strand
AGTTCGATTGGTGTTGGCTTTTTAGCAATGCTAGCCGGGATCTTAAACGTGGATCGTACGTTGTATGAAGCCGCGTATATTGATGGGATTAAAAACTGGTTCCAAGAAATTATTTACGTCACGATTCCTGCGATGAAACCGCAAATGATTTTCGGCGCGGTCATGGCGGTCGTCGGTACGTTTCAAGCTGGGGCGATTGGTGTCGCCTTAAGCGGCACGAACCCCACGCCCAATTATGCGGGTCAACTCATTGTCAATCACATTGAAGACTTTGGCTTCCTCCGTTATTTAATGGGTTATGCCGCGGCCGTGTCGGTCGTCTTACTCCTGATGGTGTACGGTATTAGTAAACTGACATGGAAATTGCTCGGAGAGGTGGATTAACATGGCATCCAAATTTTTAGGTACACAAATTAATCCCGACCGCTTCCATAAAGGACAAATTCCGTTCTTTGCGATTTTAATCAGTTTTTCTGTGCTGATGATTTTACCGATTTTATTCATTATCAATCACGCTTTTAAACCCCAATCGGAACTCTTTGCTTACCCACCCACTTTCTTCGTGCGTAATCCGACCTTTGATAATTTCTTAGAGCTTGCTCGTATCGTATCTACCTCCGGTATTCCCTTTTCACGTTATGTTTTAAATTCCATTTTTGTGACCGTCATTGGTGTTGGTCTCGCCATCTTATTTACCGCCTTATCGGCCTATGGCTTGGCCAAATTAAAATTCAAAGGGAAGAAATTATTGTTTGAAATTAATACATTATCATTAATGTTTGTGCCGATTGCCGTGCAAATTCCACGCTATATCGTCGTCGCTCAATCGGGGATGATTGATACGTATTTCGCGCATATTTTCCCGCTCATTACAATGCCTGTCGCCATGTTTTTAATCAAACAATTTATCGATCAAATACCCAATGACTTTATTGAAGCCGCCCGGATTGATGGGGCCAGTGAAATGCAAATTTTCTTTAAAGTCATTATGCCGATGATTGCTCCTGCGGTCGCCACGGTCGGTATTTTAGCGTTCCAACTTATTTGGAATGATACGTCGACGTCTACCCTTTTTATTAACGATGAAAGCCTACGGACGCTCGCGTTCTTCTTACAAACCTTAACGTCGGGTATTGGGAATACGATCGCCGGTCAAGGGATGGCGGCGGCAGCTTCGTTATTAATGTTCCTACCCAACCTTGTGTTATTTATCATTTTACAAAGCCAAGTCATGTCCACAATGGCGCATTCGGGGTTGAAATAAATGAAAAAGCGTGTTGCTTTTATTTTAGGTTTTACCTTCCTGGCCTTGTGGATGCCCCAACGGACGGTGACACCGACCGTGGCGGATAATGGGTTACCATACAACACCTATACGTACAGTACCTCGCGAGAACAGCTCATCCAAACCCAAGATGCGTATGTGCCTCTTTCAATCACCCAAAACTTTGGGCCGTATCAACTGGTGAGTCCTCAGGATGTTTATGTTTCTGTCGATGACATTTTGTATATTGCCGATGAAGGAAATCGTAACGTCCTTAAATATAATTTAATCACGGATGAAATCGATCTTATTGGCGATGGTATATTAAACCGTCCACGTGGGGTTCATGTCGATACCCAAGGTCGCGTTTATGTTGCCGACTTTGGTACCAAAGCCGCCTATCAATTTACCGAATTAGAAGGCGAATATGTGGTCACGGCCACGTATCAAAAACCTCCCAACTCGCCATTTTTTGAAGAAGATGATCCCTTTGATCCTACCAAAGTCGTCACCGACAAAGGCGACAATGTGTATGTGTTATTAGCGGGAAATATTAACGGACTTGCTCAATTCAAAAATGATGGAGAATTCTTTGGGTATTTCGGAGGAAACCGCATTCCTGCGACCTTTGAAAATACCGTTCGTTCTTTACTCTTTGATGAACAAACGCGTCGGGAATTTTCCAAATCATCCCTAAACCGGTCTATAACGTCTCGGTTGATCAATCGGGTCTTATTTTAACCACGACCAAAGAAGAAGAAGGTTATCTTAAACTGAATATTGCCAACGTCATCTTTAATCAATCCGTATGGGGTTTTGACAGTGTCGAAGATCTTGCAGTTGGTCCGTATAACACCATTTTCACGATTACTTCGGAAGGCTATATTGTGGAATATGATCCGAATGGCTCGGTTTTATTCTTATTCTCGGGCCCCGATCAAGTCGGGCAAAAAGGCTTGTTTACGAATGCTCGCGGCATTGCGGTCGATTCAAAAAACAACTTATACGCGGTGGATAGCGGCAGTCAATCTTTACAAATCTTTATTCCTACGGAATTTGCCACACTCGTGCACTCTGCGATTGATCTTTACTTTGATGGAAAATATGCCGAGTCGCTCGGGCCCTGGCAAGAAGTCTTAAAACAAAATCGATTATTTGATTTAGCGAACCAAGGCTTGGGCGATGCGTATTTTGCCTTACAAGATTATGAATCTGCATTAACGTATTACCGTATTGCGCGTGACCGTACCGGTTATTCGAATGCGTATTGGGAAGTTCGTAATGCCTTTTTACTCGATTATGGCGATGTCATTGTTATTGGTTTACTCGTCCTCATGGGTGTGTTCATGTTTGCTAAATACATTCCCGGTCTTGCTAAGCTTCAATTGGCAATCGCTCCTCTAGGTCAATCGATTCAAGGAAATCGCTGGGTACAGCAAGCCTTATTCCCCTTCAAAGTGTTCCAAAAACCGGTCGATGGGTATGATGATTTAAAACGGTATAAGTTTTTCTCTAACCGCATGGCGTGGGTGTACCTTGCTCTTTTCTTCCTCACCTATACGATTTGGATTTATGAAACCAATTTCTTATTCAATCCCCGTATTGTTTCTGAAATTAATATTGTTGAAGAATTTATCACGATCTTTGTCCCATTCTTCTTATGGGTCATTAGTAATTATCTTGTCGGATCGATTCGCGATGGGGATGGCAAGTTCAAGGAAGTGTTCCAAGCGTCGGCATTAACCTTACTTCCGATGATTATCACGTTCCCGTTACTGACCATCCTTTCGCATGGATTAACGTTTAATGAATCGTTTATTTATGATGTTGTCTTCCTCATTGGGGTGTCGTTTACGGTGATTTATTTCTTCATTATGGTCAAAGAAATTCATTTCTATGATATTCGGCCGACCGTTAGTAACATTCTCATTACATTATTTACCGCGGTCATGATGCTTGCGATGACCTTTATCGTGTTCTTCTTGCTTGGCGAAGTGTACAACCTTTTTGCCGATATTCTTCAGGAGGTGATTAGCCGTGTATAAAATCACCAAATTATTCCTTGGATTTTTAATAACCACGCAAGCGGCAATGGTGGTTCAACCGCGTTCGCCTTATGTGATGGAAGAACCCATGCCTGTGGATAACTTTGCTTTTGTTGAAAATGAACTATTATCAAGTTCGCGTTATACACAACCGGACAATTTCTCTGAGGAAGACTATCAAACCTTCTTTGATGATTATTCTTTAGCCTTTACCTCCCAAGAATTATCGACCATGGGTTATACGTTAGGTTTAGAAAACGATCAATTCCGACTCTATGTCGAACAAGATTCTTTTAGTATCATCCTTGAAGACAAAGACTCCGGCTATATGTATTCTTCACGACCCGAATTCCAAGGATTTTCCGGGACGCGAGAAGATAATACCGCAAACCGAAATCAAATGAATTCTGGGTTATGGATTGAATCCTTACGGACGACGAATGTTTCTTCGAGTGCGATTAAAGTTGAATCGCTTTACACCTTAGCGGATGTGAGTTACGCGAATAATGGCTCGCAAGATCTTGAAGCGATTGATTTAACACGTCCGTATGTCCTTGAAGCGAATAGTTACGATACTGACCGCGTTTCGGTACAGTTTGTATCTTCAGAAAACAATGTCTTAACGTACGCTTTTGATATTAAGGTCTATGGGTTTATTTTCACCGTTCAATTAGGCTTGAATGACGTAGGATTTACCGTGATGTTTGACCCGACACACGTCGAAGAAAATAATGAAAACTTCCGTTTAACCGGTCTCCAATTCTTCCCTTATTTTGGATCTGTACGTGAAGATAAATTCCCGAGTTATATGGTGATCCCCGATGGAAATGGCGCGCTTGTTCGGACCAATACCGATTATGATACGGCGTTTCAAGCCGATTATTATGGTTCCGATCCTGGGTATGGAAAAACATCCATTGCCCAATTATCCATGCCGGTCTACGGATTAATGCATGCGGTCAATGAAAAAGGATTTTGGACAGAAATAGAATCCGGTGCCGAACATAGCACCCTTTTAGCAAACTTCTGGGGACGAAGCACGCGTTATCATCGCATCACCAATCGTTTTAATCTTCGTCGGGTGTATCGAAATATTATTAACCGAGCAGGCGATGGCAGTGATGTCATTCCCAGTGAACGGGTTGAGACTCCGTATGAAGCGTCCTATCGCGTATTAAATGATGACCGCGCCAACTATGTGGGCATGGCAAAAGCGTATCGCGAACAACTCATCGAAAAAATGAATCTATCGCCCTCCTTACCTGAAGCGATGCCGATTCATCTTAATATGCTCATGGCTGAACAAGAACCGACGTTCTTCGGGACGAGTCCGGTCATCATGACCACTGCCCGTCAAGTTCGTGAGATAAGCGAACAATTACGTGAGCAAGGGGTGGCACAACAAACCGTGGGGATCACGGGATGGTCGACCGATGGGCTCACTTATTACGCGCCGTATCGAACCCGTTATACGGATCGATCGGGTTTAGTCTCGGTCATTCAAGACCTCCAAGAAGCGGGGGCAGAAACGTACTTGCATCAAGGTTATCTCACGAGCACCTCGTTATCCCGTCGCGTGGATTATAACCGCGATGTCGCACGTAATTATTCAAAACTTAAAATGAGTCGTACGTTCAATCGCTTTGATAGTGATCAAGTGAGTTTTTATTACCTCTATCCGGATCAATCCCTTACCATGATGAAAAATGATGTCTCATCTTTTGAATCCTTAGGTGTCGACGGATTATTGATGCAGGATTTTGGTTCACTATTAACAAGTTATTATGATGGTGAACGCCGTAGTCGTACCCATACTTTGGGTATTTTACAAGAGATGGCATCGCTCATGGATGGGCTCGCTTTATCGCGTCCTAATGCGTATTTACTCGCGTATGCCAAGCACTACATGGATTTACCCATCACCAACGCTCAACTTGATTTGTATACCGACCTCATTCCCTTTGTGAGTTATACATTACGTGGTTTAATACCTACGTATACTCCCTACCTTAACTTTAATGCGTTAGGAAAAGATCGTTTGTTACAAATGATTGATTATGGTGTTTATCCGAGTTATTTACTTACTGCCGCGGAAAGTACCCGTTTACGTTATACGTATTCAAACCGTTATTTCACGACCGCTTTCAGTGACTTTGAAGAAGATATTGTTAACGTTTATGATTACCTAGCACCGTTCTATGAACAACTGAAAGACGCAGAAATTACCTCACGAACAATGCTGACAGTGGGTGTTTCTCGCGTTGAGATGAGTGATGGATCGGTACTCATTGTCAATTATCGTTCCCAACCGTATACGTATTTGGGTGAAAGCATTCCTGCCCAAGAAGCGAGGATTCTTGGATGAAAAAAACATTCCAATCCTTTTTAGCCTCGATGATTAAACTCATTCGTAAAGTTTTCCACACATTAGGCGAATTCTTCACCAAAGTAAGTTCTTTTTTATCGGAAAATCTTGGGCCCATCTTGCGTCGTGTGGGGTATGCCTTAACTCATAATGCCATTGTACGTACGGGGAATAATCAATTGATTTTATTCTCATTCCTTAAAATTCATGTCACTCGAAAAATGCGACATGCGATTTATGGGTATTTATTCATCGCCTTATGGCTCGTTGGCTTTACGATTTTTACATTCTATCCCTTACTTTATTCGCTCTATTTAAGTTTCCATGAAGCGTATTACAACCTTGAACAAGGCGTCATTACCACGTTTATCGGCTTTGATAATTACATTAATATTTTCCGCAGTTCCATTTTGCTTCCCTTATTCTCCTCGTATTTAGGCCGCATTATTATCGCGGTTCCCATCATCCTCGTCTTCTCCGTGGTCATTGCGATGCTTGTGAACACGCCGATTAAAGGTAAAGGGGCATGGCGTAGTATTTTCTTCTTACCTGTGATTATTTCAACCGGTCCTGTTTTAAATGAACTCAACGCCCAAAATGCGATTACCCTTCCCAATATCCAAGAAAGTCCGGTGATTGATTACGTCGTCAATAATCTTCCTGACCTCGTCGCTGATCCGTTATTGCTCGTCATTAATTCGATGCTCCTCATTCTTTGGTATGCCGGGATTCCGATTTTAATTTTCTTAGCCGGGTTACAAAAAATTGATCCGAGTCTTTATGAAGCGGCTAGCATGGATGGTGCTTCCCCTTGGATGCGTTTTTGGAAAATCACCCTACCTTCCCTGATGCCGTTTATGGGGATCTCGATTGTGTATGTCGTTGTTTCCATGTCACTCTACGTCGAAGCCGGTGGCATTCTTGATTTAGTTCGTACGCACATTCTTGTCGGCGCCCCCGATTCTGCCTTCTGGTTTGGTTATGGGTATGCTGCGGCGATCGCGTGGGTGTATTTCATTCTCATGGTGATTTTAATTCTTATCTTTACCGCCTTAACACGGGAACGAAGGAGGAAGCACGCATGACCACCAAGTGGACATTAAGCCCTGAACGAAAAGCAAAAATTCAACGCTTTTTCCTAGGAAAAACGTTTACGGATGGTTTCCTTTATCGTTTTGTCATTTATACGTTACTTTTAAGTTTTTCGTATATTTATCTTTATCCGTTATTGTTCATGTTTATTAATAGTTTGAAATCCGTGGATGACCTTATTAATCCCGGGGTGCAATGGATTCCAACCACCCTCGTCTGGGAAAATTATACGCGCGCTTTCCAGGTTTTAAACTTACCGAATTCCTTTGTGGATTCTACGGTCTATGTGCTTAAAGTTTCCATCGCGGTGACGTTATCTTCCGCCCTTATTGGTTATGGTTTTGCCCGGTTTGAATTTCCGTTTAAGAAAATGTTTTTTGCCTTTATGCTAGCGACCTTTATTCTTCCTTCCCAAGTCACGTTAGTGGCCAACATGCTTATTTTTAGAAACCTGAATATTATTTCTACCGAATGGTCCATGCTCTTACCCGCGATGTCCGGTCAAGGGATCAATGCGGCGATTTATATTTTAATTTTCTACACATTTTATCGGACCATTCCTGGGATTCTCATTGAATCCGCGGAAGTCGATGGTGCCACCCAATTCCGTATTTTCCGAACAATTGTCTTACCCTTGGCGATTCCGTCCTTTGTGATTGTCTTCTTGTTTAGTTTTGTCTGGTACTGGAATGAATCCTATATTACCGGGCTTTATGTTGGGGCACGCGTCACCTTACCGCTTTGGTTACAAGCCTTCCGGGCGTCCTATGAAACGATTTTTCCTCCCGGTACACCAGGGGCTGAACTCAATGAAGCGATCTTATTAGCCGGAAATATTTTAACGATTTTACCGTTACTCCTTATTTATTTCTTTGGGCAACGTCTCTTTACCCAAAGTATCGACCGTACGGGGATTACCGGAGAATAGGTATGAAAAAGTACACCATCCCCTTTTTACTTTTAAGCTTAACGTTACTCGCCTGCCAAGATCCTTCGTCAAGCAGCAGTGAACTGGTCAGTTCCTTACCTCCATCAAGTCAAGATAACCCGAATGGCATTCTTCCTTTAGAACCCGAGGAAACATGTTTAGAACCACGGCTTGATACGTATTGGGTTTGCACATGGTCGGATGAATTCAACGGGGATCAACTTAACCGTGACTATTGGAATGTCGAAGTCAATGGCAACGGGGGTGGTAATAACGAAGCCCAATATTATCTGGAAGAAAATGTTGCTGTCGAAGAGGGCAATCTTGTCATTACCGCAAAAAAAGAAACTTACATTAATAAGCAATATACTTCCGGACGTATTAATTCACGTTATAAGGTGTCGGCAAAGTATGGCCGTGTGGTCTTCCGTGCACAAATGCCGGCAGGAAGGGGCACATGGGCGGCGGTGTGGATGCTTCCTTTATTCAACCGATATGGCCAATGGCCCAATAGCGGTGAAATCGATATTTTAGAATATGTCGGTTATGATGAAAATCGTGTTTTTGCCGCGACGCATACCGCGAAATTCAATCACACGACCAATAATAATCCTTCCTTTGGAAAAACCGTCGAACAAGCAGAAGAAGCGATGGTGACGTATGAAATGATTTGGTCCCCTGGTGAAATTCGGGTTGCTGCCGATGGGGATTTTTATGGGACATTCCGTTACATTCCTCAATTCAATCAAGACGTCACCTATGATGAAGTATTCCCTTTTGACCAAGAATTTTACTTTATCATCAACCTCGCGATTGGCGGAAGCTGGGGCGGAGTGGAAGGCATTGATAACACCATTTTTCCGACCCAAATGAAGGTCGATTACTTACGTTTGTATGAATATGATTATGCGGTGGATACATTTGATCCGCCCGTAACGCCTACCAATCTTGCCACGTCACAACTGGAAAACACAATTCATTGGAATCGTGACTTCATTGGCACTAAAGTGGAGTATTATTTAATTTATGTGGATGGTGAATTCCATCGCTTTACGGAAAATAACCAATTCACGTTTAACAATTTAGTTGCCAACCAAACCTATGAGGTCCAGGTGAGCGCCATGGACTTTCTTGGCCGAGAATCGGCGGTTACCCAACCGATTTCATTCACTTTTGAAGGATAATGATGAAACACACCCGCCTCGTTTTTGAGGAATTATTTGCCGGAACGGAACTTAATCGTTCCCACTGGAATGTCGAAGTCGGCGAGAAATGGCATAACGCAGAAGCGCAATGCTATGTCGATGATTCCGAGCATTTTATCGTGAAGGATGGTTTAACCTTGCTTGCAAAAGTTCACCCCGAACATGAAACGAAGTGTCGTTATCAAAGTGTTCGCATGAATACCCGTGGTAAACAAGAATGGCAATATGGCACCTTTATTGTCCGTGCGAAAGTCGGGTATGGAACGGGTTCTTGGCCTGCGATTTGGTTTTTACCGTCTGATATTGGTAAGGTAAAATGGCCTTTATGTGGTGAAATTGATTTAATGGAGAATGTGGGTCGAGACCCTGAAGTCATCCACTTTAGTTTGCATACAGAGTGGTTTAATCACATTATTAAAACCCAACGGACCGCGTTTTTTAAAATCCCTCATATCCACGAGGATTTCCATGATTATAAAATGGTTTGGACCAAAGAAGCGATCTCTTTTTATATCGATGAGCATCACTATGCTACCTTTGAAAAACCTGAAGGGGACGTCCCTTTAGAAAGTTGGCCTTTTGATAAACCGTATTATTTAATTTTAAATATCGCCGTGGGGGGAACCTGGGGTGGTAAGATTGAAGAAAAAGACATGCCATATCAGATGGATATTGCATCCGTGAGGGTGTATCAATGATCAAAGCGATTGTCAGTCATGCGCAAGGGGCTCGTTGGGCTCCCTTATCGATTCTCCCAAGTCCAAACCCTTCCTTGACTGTGAATGTGAAAACGCGCTTTCAAACGCATTTAGGGTTTGGCGGGGCGATTACCGAAGCCGCTGCGTATACGGCGATGGAAGGACGATCTGAAGCCGACTTTAAAGCGGTCGTTGCCAACTATTTTGGCGACGATGGCTTACGCTATAACTTAACGCGTATCCATATGAATTCTTCGGATTTTGCTTTGGGCAACTATACGTATGTTGATTACGGGGATACGACATTACAATCGTTTAATATTGAACGTGAAGAACAGTATGTTTTACCCTTTTTACGGGAAGCATTGAACCATCAACCCGCGTTAAAAACACTCATTTCCCCTTGGTCACCTCCGGCATGGATGAAAACGAATCATTACATGAATCATGGCGGGTCGCTTAAGGAAGAATTTTATCCTTTATGGGCGGCGTATTTTGTGAAGTTTATTCAATCGCTTCAGGCAAAAGGAATTCAACCGTGGGGCGTCAGCGTTCAAAACGAACCCGCAGCCAAACAAACATGGGACTCCTGCCTTTACACACCGGAACAAGAATATACATTTGTGAAATATCATTTAGGACCGGCTTTGAAAAACGCCTTTAAGGGTGGTATTCAACTACTTGTTTGGGATCACAATCGTGACATCATCATGGAACGCGTTGCCCCCATCCTTCAAGATCCGGACCTCAAAGGGGTCGTTTGGGGAACCGCATTTCACTGGTATGGTGAAGAAGCTTTTGGCAACGTCAAAGCAGTTCATGATCGCTTTCCTGATTTCCATCTTTTGTTTACCGAAGGATGCATTGAAGGGGGGCCACGCCCCGGTTCCTGGGAGACAGGCGAACGGTACGCTCGCAATATCATAGGCGACTTTAATGCCTTTAATGAAGGATTTATCGATTGGAATTTAATTCTCAATGAACAAGGTGGACCGAACCATGTCGGCAATTATTGTGATGCACCGATCTTATGGGATCGCCCGAAACAAACCCTTATTTTCAATAGTTCCTATTACGTCATTGGGCATTTTTCCCGTCATATTCAACCGGGAGCGACCCGTGTCGCATTAGAAGGAACCTTACCTGACGGTGTATCGGCCATAACGTATCAAAATCCAAACGGAGAATGTGTTGTCGTGTTTTTAAATGCAACGACATCGTCACACACGTTCACCATTCAACTTCCGTCCCAATCCGTGAATGTTACCTTACCAGAAAAAAGTGTGACCACCTTATACGAGGATGAAAACTAAATTTACCATTCATGACTTAGCCGCTGATCTTCAGGTTTCCCCGGGAACCGTGAGCAAAGTGCTCAATGGTAAAGGGAACGTCACAGAAGAAACACGGGTTCGTATTGTCAATCGTGCCAAAGAACTCGGCTATGTTGCTAGTCATTCTGCACGGATCTTAAAAGCCAAACATAGCTGGACGATTGGTGTCGTTTTTTCCGATATTGCCCTCTTTGGCCTCGAACATCCATTTTTTGGTTCGATTATTCAAGCGTTTAAAAATTTTATTGAAGAACAAGGGTATGAAATGGTGTTTATTCCCAAACGTTTGGGGGACCAAGAACAAACGTATTTACAATGGGCAAAAAATAAAAACGTTGATGGTGTGCTTATTTTAACGGGTGACTTAAATGATCCTGAAATCATCGAACTCACTCAATCGGATATTCCCTGCGTCTCTACCGATATTGCCATGCCAGGCCTTACGACCGTGATTAGTGATGATGCACAAGGCATTGAACTCATGTTTCATCATTTCTTACATCTCCACCGAAAACGTATTTATGCGATGAGTGGAAGTACGTTATCGCGTGCGTATCAACAACGAACGATTGCCTTTGAAAAGGCCCTTCACGACCATGGTATTGCGCGAAGTGCCAATGATTATATCTCCAGTGATGGCTATGGCTATCAAGCGTATTATGACGTTGCCACCCGTTGGATCAAACAATGGAAAACACGACCGGATGCGATTATGGCATTTTCTGATGACATTGCGATGGCACTCATCCGCGCCCTTCATGATCAAGGCATTCGTGTCCCAGAAGATATCATGGTGTCAGGCTATGACGATATCCAGTTTGCCACCTTATTTACCCCGTCACTCACCACCATTAAACAAAATAAACGACTCATTGCCGAAACAGCCGCGACGTATTTATTGCAACTCATTGCCGATAATCCGCTTGAGAAAAAATTGTATAAAATTCCTGTTGTGCTCGTCCCCCGTCATTCGACATCCCGGGGATAAATTTTCGGTTTAATCAAGTAGATCAAGATGGCCATGATGGTAAGGATAACCACGAACATCCACACAGGGATAATGCCTTTAAGTACTTTCAAAATTCCAAAATAAAGCAAGAAATTTCCTACATAAAAGAGGCCATAAATCACCGCTGCTTGAACCATATAATGTGCAAATGAGGGATGATTTTTTGTCCACCCGATCCGTAAAGGATACGTATAGACCAGGGGCATACTAATGACGAGAATATGTTTCCATGCGGGTTGATTTTTTATCCAATTGAGCACGGACTGTGTCAGAGGATATCGGGCCATGAGCCAGCGTGATAACGGTAAAAAGGTGTGATGAATGAGTCGATAAAAAAGGGCTAGACCCAGCAGATGAAAGCTGTATAAATAAAGAAAGGCAGTCCCTGGGGATTGCCAATAGGTCGTTAAAAAGGTAAATAGAAGTATCCCCGCAGGATTTTCAATGAGGGGATGAAGGATCGCAAATAGGGCAAGAAGAAATAAGACCCAAAATAGGGGTAAAGTTTGAATCCATAAAGTCAGGGTTTCCCACCAGGTCGGCATAGCCTAAGTATACGCCCATTCGTTTAACTTTATTTGACAAAAAGGGCATCCAAGAATGAACGATAAAGTGATACACTTAACTCAATTGAGGTATCACTATGTTTAAATTTACAAAAAAAGAATGGGCGTATATCTTCTATGACTGGGCAGAATCCGCCTTCACGGTCGTATTTGCGACGTTCATTTTTCCGGGACTTTATACGTTTCTTTCCACCGAAGGTGGTGGTAATCTGACCAACGATCAATCCTCGATTTTATATCAAGTGATCATCTCGGTCATTTCCATTTTAATTGCCATCATGTCGCCTATTTTAGGAACATTGTCGGACTATAAAGGAACCAAAAATCGCTTTTTTAAACTGTTCTTTTATGTCGGAGTCGTTAGCAGTGCGATGATTCCTTTATATCCTTTATTTCCATGGTGGGTCGTCCTCATCCCCTTTGCGATTTCGTATTTAGCCTATAACGCGACGAATGTGTTTTATGACTCGTTTATTGTGGATGTGACCACCGATGAACGGATGGACCGTGTCTCCACAACCGCCTATGCCTTTGGGTATTTGGGAGGTTCTACGATTCCGCTCATTATTGGCGTATTACTCATTACCTTTTTAGAAGGAACGCTCCCCTTACAATTAACGTTTTTAATTACCACGATTTGGTGGGTCGTCTTCTCCATTCCCTTCTTAAAACGCGTGAAACAAGTGCACGGGATTGAACCGGAAACCCAACCCGTTCGTAAAGCATTTTCTCGATTAGGGCAAACGTTCAGAGAAGTACAAAAATATAAAAAAGTGTTCTTATTTCTCATTGCGTTCTTCCTCTATATCGATGGGGTGCATACGATTATTTCTCAAGCCGTTCCCTTTGCCGTCAATGCGATTCCTGAAGTGACCGGGGAAAATGTGAATAATGTTTTATTACCGATTTTTATCATGATACAATTAGCGGCCTTCGTCTTTGCCATTCTTTTCTCCTTCCTTGCGAAAAAGTTTAAAACAGAGCATTTACTCTTAGTGACCATTGGCATCTATTCGTTTATTAGCCTGTTTGGTTTCTTTATCAATTCGGTGACCTTGTTTACCATTTTAGGGTTATTGGTGGCCGTTGCCCAAGGGGCGATTCAATCCTTATCCCGTTCCTACTTTGGTAAAATCATTCCCAAAGAAAAAGCGAATGAATTCTTTGGTTTATACACTATCTTCTCCCGGGTTGCCGCGTTTATGGGACCGGCGGTGATTGCCTTCGTCAGTGGGATTGCCCTAGCAATCAATCAAACGAACCAAATTGAAAATGAACTTTTCCCTGGCGCGATGCGTTATGGGATTTTAGCGTTGATCGTTTTTTTCTTCCTGGGTGGTATTCTCTTTAATCGTGCGCGAAAACTTCCGACCGATTATCTTGATCAATAAGCATGCCTTCCTTACTCACTCATCAATGGTTTTCTCAACGGATCATTGATCAATACGAAACACGCTTTCCTTTTTTAAAGGACCATGCTGCCATGGTGTACCTTGGCGCCCAGGGCCCAGATCCTTTCTTTTTTTATGGGCATGCACCCTTTCATTCCCGTAAGGAAACCGAAGCGATGAATGCCTTTGGTGGTTTTTTACACAATCACGCGCTCTCGCTTACGTTGGGCAAGTTACTGAATGCCTTTCATGCGCAACTCAGGGAAGAAGCGGTTGTCGCGTACATCTTGGGGGCACTCACCCATTATGCGTTAGATTCCACGGTCCACCCTTATGTTTTTTATCGTTCCGGGTTTGATGAAAAAGGTCAATTAACGGGACGTTATGGGTATGATCACGCTCGACTCGAAGTAGCGATGGATGTGGCGCTCATTCAAGAAAAAGCATTGGATAAAAAGCAATACCAACCCTCCGTTGCCTTGAGTTTTAAGCAAGAAGAGGTAGAAAAAGTGAGTCGGTTGTACGCAAAAGCCTACCCTGAACAAATAACGGAACATGTTTTTTTCAACGCGTGTGAGGATATGAAAGCTAGTTATCAATTTTTATATCACGCGGGACCTTTACGCAAGACACTTATTCGAGTGCTCTCAGGAAAATATGGGTTAGCCCGTGCGCTTATCCATCCTCGTTCCATTGCGTCCCCATGGCAAACAACGGTTTTAAATGCAACGCAGGTACCTTGGCAATTTCCAGAAACGGGGAAAGAAGTGTCATTAACTTTGATGGAACTCGTCACCCAAGCAGAAGAAAAAATGGCCCATTTAATCCCGATGGTTACAAACGCACCTACCCACGAGGAACTAAACGCGTGGACCGTTGATTATGATGGAAAAACGGTCGGTTCTCAACAACGCTATTTTCAAAGTTATTTTCGTTAACGCATTCCGCGTATTCTAAGAAAAAAAGAGTATAATACACTCTTGTGAAAAACTTTATTCTCACTTTAAAACCAAAATACATCGCTGTCTACGCGTTGGGTATTCTTGCCTTAGGGATGGCGGTTGCCTTACTCAAACGAGGTAATTTAGGCGTCCCTCCGTGGGATACCTCCACATTAAATCTCAAATCGTTACTTGATTATTATGATATTTCCATCACGGTTGGCCAAAGTTCACTCATTCATACGACGGGATTATTATTCATAACCTTTTTATTGAAACGCTCCTGGAAGACGTTTTTAGCCTTAATTCCCATGGTGCTTGTTTCCTTAGCCATTGATGCCTTTGATTTATTTTTCTTTGTCTGGATTCCTTCCTATGATGCGATGCTGGGGATGCAAATTTTACTTTTTACCCTCGGAACCTTATTAATGACCTTTGGATTAGCCGCGATCATCATTTCAGGATATCCTCCTAACATTTATGATGCCTTCCAGCTTGCGATTATGGATGTTTTTCATCTACGTTCCTTTACAATCGCGCGGTGGATTTTGGAATTTTCTGGTATCGGTTTAGGGATTCTTTATGCCTTACTTGAACCGGGTGAAGGATTAGGAACGGTAACCTTTTTATCGATTGGATTAGCCGCTATTTTTGGTACGATTATCAAACAATACATCAAAATGTTTAAAGCACTTAAACTCATGAATCGAGACGGTTTATGAAAAAGAAAATCCAAGCTAAAATTCCCCATATGGTGATTTATACCCTCGGCATGATCATTGCCGCATTGGGTATTTTCTTAATGAAAAATAGTGAATTGGGGTTAGGTCCTTGGGGGGTTGCAGCCCTAGAACTTCAAAACCTTTTAGAACCCGTTTTTGGTTTTTTTACCTTTGGCATGGCGAGCGCGATTCATACCTACACGATGTTATTTTTAGTGCTCATCATTCAACGTAAATTAAAAACCACGTTTGTGATCTTTTCGATTTTCTTTTTAAATTTTCTTGTCGATGGGTTTGATTTAATCGTTTTTCCAACGTTTGATGTTCAACATGTGTATGAAGGGATTGCCGTGCATAGTCTTGGTTTTTTTGGCTATGTCTTTGGTACGTCCTGGATTATCATTTCCGGTATTCCCGGCATGGTGCTTGAAGAATTTACGTTCGCAATCATGAAACTCTTTAAGGGAAAATCGTATTCAACGTATCGGATTGTCATTTCGTATGCTGCTTTTGTGCTTGCCATCCTTTATGGATGGATCTCAGGGACTAACGCGAGTAGTATTACCGTTTTATCGTTTTTCCTGGGAGTTGCCTTTGGTCCTGCCATTAGCAATATGGTCAAAGCCTTACGACGAAGTCCGTGGCTGAAAAAATTCAAACTCGTTCCTCATCATTAAAAACCTCAGGATGACCTGAGGTTTTTTCGTTACGCTTCGTAAACCAGCGTCTGAATAATGGCCGCTTGGGATAATGAGTAACTCACGATTTGACGATTGGATAAGGTGTGAATCACATCGTTAATCATCACCGCACGGTCGACTTGGACGTAATCCACTTCACTCGTGGGATGTTCGATGATGATCGGTTCAACAATGGGTTCATCCGTGGTGAAATCAAAGCGGAAGAGGAAGTAAAGACTATGGTATTCGTAGAAATACTCATATGTTCCTTCGTCGCGTGTTTCGTCATCAGTGCTAGGTTCACTTGAGTCAGTTAAGCGATAGCCTCCTGCCCAGGCATTCACGGCAAAACCGAAGACGTTTTCTTCCGGGGAGACGAGAATCGCTTTATGATTCCATAAGGCTTCCGAATAGGCAAACGACCACGTCATGTCTAAGTCATCGGGCAGGGATTGTTGGACATATTCACTAATATTAAGCGTTTGTAATTCACGGGCATCCTCACCAACATCATACGCGGTGATTTTCATACCGTCCATCCAGCCTGTTTCTTCGTCCACGTTATAACCAATCCCAATGAGATGGTCTTCGGACCAAGGATGTTGATACGTATCAAACCCCGGTAAAACGATTTCAGAACGGAAGGAAGGATTTAACGGATCACTTAAGTCAATGATGTATAACGGATCAATCCGTTCAAAGCTGACGATATAAGCGATGGGTCCTTCGAAGCGAACTGAATAAATACGTTCCCCTGGTTTGCCTAAGCCTTCTTCGAGCACGGCGATGGTGGTAAAGGAACCTTCACCATCGTCTTCAAGAATATAAAGACGATTCGTAATCGTGCGATTTTCATTGGACCAAATCCATGTATCGGTATTCGTGTACGTATACGTTTCATTGGTCGTCGCAATACGGAAGTACCCTTCATATTCATCGAGGGCGAATTGGTTAATTGCGGTGCCGAGTAGATTGATGACGGCTTCAAATTCTAAGGTTGCTTCCATGACGTTTAAGGAAAACTTGGAGAGAGTTGTGGTTTGATAACTGGTCGTTTCATCCCAGTGATAATTGGATTGGGCTAGATATAGAGAATCGAAATTCACATACACTTTTTTATAATCAGCGATGGCCCCTAAATACGCGGATGCTGAGTAGGTGATCGCTTCTGCATCCGCTAATAAAGGGATGCCCACAAGGGTGGTCATGCCATAAATGTAACTATTTTCAAAGTAATACATGTCTTCATAATCTAAATACACTTTGTCCCCTTCATTTTCGATGAAGTAGGGACGAAGCTCTGCGGTTTGATCATGGTAGTTATAATAGAAGTAGTTGTGGCCGACTAAGAATAACGTTTCTTGAAGAAGTTGGCCGTTCGCATCGAATTCGGGGACGATACGGTGATCCATAAAGGCCGCATCCGTACGTAAACTATAATCGATTTGATACGTATCACGGTTAATAAAAATCACCGATCCTGTGGGTTGCCAAAAGGGAAAGTAATCACAGAAAACATCATTGCCTGCTTCATCGACTTCCATACACCCTGCAAAATTCGTTAAATCATAACGATAGCCAATGACAACAAGATATCGCGAGGTTAAATACATGCTATCGGTGTAAATCGTATCGGTTTCCGTTTGAAGTTGAATGGAGGTAACTTCAGCGACCACATTGCTTGAACTGACGCTAAAAACACGAATCGTGGAACTCCAAGGGGAAGCATAATAAATAAAGTTTCCATCGGTTTTAACGATATCCCCTTCTTGAATACCTTGAACTTGGACGTTTGTATCGACAAAAGAATTCGTGCTGGAAGATTCTGCGGTTGCGCCATCTTCAGCAACACCTGGTGTGGCGATATCGTTAAAGAAGCCTTTGTTATTGACCCCTTCGTCAAGAAGAGCTTCGATGTCTTCACGCGATTGGATCGAACGAACCGAAGTGGGTAAACGATCATTAATGGTAGGAATATGGGTTCCACAGCTCGCGAGGGTGACCATCGCAAGCATGAGGGGAGTCCAGAGCGGTAATTTTTTCATAAGGTAAGACGTCCTTTCACCTATTAAGACAGAAAAAGTATCGTTTTTTTCCACCTATGATTAGGTTGCACTTTATTGTAAAATAAGAGTATGGCAGTTGCAAACGTCAAAGTCGCTCGCTTATGTGCCTTTTGTAAGTTTTGGTATGATCCAACGAACCAGCATATTAAACCACGATCCCCGAAAGGTGGGTTTTGGGAATATGATCCAAAAGCAAAAGCACTTTGTCAGCGTTGGTCATTACCGAAAAGCGCCCATGCAAGTTGCCCCCATTTCGAAGCAAAAGTCTTTGTCCCCAAGTAATGTTCTCTGAAGAAATGGTAAAGGAAAAGTAGAATGATTTATACGATTACTCTGAATCCCAGCGTCGATTATTACATGCAAAATTCCAAGATCAAACTTGGACAACTTAATCGTACGCAAGGATGTCATATTGCCCCTGCAGGTAAAGGAATTAATGTGTCGGTGATGCTCAATATTTTAGGGGTGAAGTCAACCATCCTCGGTTTTTTTGGTGGCTTTACGGGGGACTATTTACTCGAACAACTTCGCCGTTACTTACATATCCACTTAAAACCCACACGCATTCAAGGTCAATCGCGCATCAATGTCAAACTCATTCATGACCAAGAAACAGAAATCAATGCGTCGGGTCCGGAAGTGTCTGGCAGTGAACTCAATAACTTACTCAATCAACTCAATTCGTTATCGCCTAAAGATCTCGTGGTCATTTCTGGATCCACAACGGCGAATGATAAAACAGGGTTAATCGAACAAATCGTCAAATATTTAATTCAACGTAAAATTGAATTTGTTTTAGATGTCTCTGGTCCTGAATTAAAAAAACTCATTAAATATGAACCCAAGATCATTAAACCAAATCTTCCTGAGTTCCAATATTTAGCGGATACCGATTTAGACGATCCTAAAAAATTAGCGGTATTGGCGAAAAAAGTTGCAGAAATCACCAAAAATACCGTCTTACTCTCCTTAGGGGCTCAAGGGGCAGTTCTCATTCACGACCATAAAGCCTATCTCGTTGAAGCGCCGGATGTCCAGGTTAAACATACGATTGGGGCAGGTGATGCCCTGCTTGCGGGTTATATGTATAAGTTTGATAAGACCTCCGATCCTAAATTAGCTTTAGCCTTTGCGACCGCATTGGCGGTGAAAAAAGTCGAAGGCAATGAAATTACCCAACTTCAAGACATTGAAACCTTAGCGGCGACGATTAAAGTCAAAGCGTTATAATTCATGAAACTTAACTATCAACGTACGATTCTCATTGGTCTCGCGTTCTTGTCCATACAGCTTTTTTGGGGTTTCTATGAAGCCGTTATTTCCAAAATGCTTGTGGATTCCTTTGGTCTGAATCCTTTTTGGTCCAATTTTGTCATGACCTTTGATAACCTCATTGGGCTATTTTTATTACCGTTATTTGGCTCTCTTTCGGATCAATCCAAAAGTCGCTATGGTAAACGTACACCCTTTATTACGGTTGGGCTTTCGATTGCCGCATTTTTTGTCATTGGGGTCGCGCTCATTGACTTTTATCAACAAAGTGCCGTTGTGGATGCTGGTATTTTAGGTATTCTTCAAGATGGGTCGAATTATTATTTCCAAACCAATGCTTCGCTAATCGAACGCATTCAAACCATTGCCAATGCCAATAACCGGGTGTTTACCGTCATCGGTGATAGCGTCATGTTTACTTCCAAACTTGATGCAAGCTTTGTGCGTTATAACCTCATCTTTGAATCGATTACTTCGATTAGTCCCATTTTTTTAATTCTTTACATTGTGATCTTGTTTGTGACACTCATTTCTATGGCCTATTATCGTACGCCGGCCGTGAGTTTAATGCCCGATGTCACCCCCAAACCCTTTCGTAGTTTGGCGAATGCGATTGTGAATTTAATGGGGGTTTTAGGGTATATCGTCGCGACGTTAATTATCTCCACCTTAACCCAAGAATTTACGTCCTATATTCCTTCTTTTTTCACCTTATCGATGGTGATGTTTGGGATTCTATTACTCTTCCGTTTTATCGTCAAAGAAGTCGCCTGGGTGAAAGAAATGCATGCGTTTTCCTTAGAACATAATTTGGAAACCGCCGAAGAAATTGAAAACATCAAATCCGCGAAAGCCGAACCCTTACCGCAAAAATATCGCCTCAGTTTTATGCTCATCATGGCCAGTGTCTTTTTATGGTTCTTTAGTTTTAATGCAGTGACGACGAAGTTTACCGATTATGCGAGTAACGTCTTAGAATTAACCAACTACGTCTTACCGGTAACGGTCGCCAATATTGCCGCGTTAATTGGATTTTTACCGCTCGCCAAACTTGCGGATAAGATCGGTCGACGTAAAACGGTCTTATTGGGCATTCTTATGTTATCGAGTGGGACGCTTGTGGGATCGTTTTTGACGGTTTCTTCGGCTTGGATAATTTATCTCATTATGCCGGTAGCAGGGCTAGGTTTTGCTGCGATTAACGTTAATTCGTATCCCATGATTGTCGAAATGTCTTCCGGAAGTAATATTGGGAAATACACGGGTTATTATTACACCGCCTCCATGGCGGCTCAAATCGTTACCCCGCTTGCCTCGGGGGCGCTTATGACCTTATTAGGATTAAGGGTGTTATTCCCTTATGCAACGGTATTTGCCTTGTTATCCTTCGTCACCATGTATTTTGTCAAACATGGGGATGCAATCAAACAAGCCTAAAGAACAGGAAGAACCACCGATGAAAATTGGGGTACCCAAAGAAATTAAAAAGTTAGAATATCGCGTGGGTTTAACACCCATGCATGCGCGTCATTACATCCTTGCAGGCCATGAAGTGATGATTCAACGTGGGGCAGGGATTGGCTCGGGATTTTTCGATGAAGAATATGAAAAAGTCGGTTGCCAACTCGCGGATGATATCGCGACGATTTATCACGAAAACGCGATGATTATTAAAGTGAAAGAACCATTAGAAGAAGAATTTTTACTGTTACAACCCGGACAAATTTTATTTACGTTTTTACACCTTGCGGCGGCCAAGCCGCTGACCGAAGCGTTACTGTCTCGAAAGGTGATTGGGATTGCGTATGAAACGATTACCAATGTCTCCCATCAACTTCCGATTTTAAAACCGATGTCGGAAGTCGCGGGTCGCCTTGCCGTCCAAGAAGGGGCGAAATATTTAGAAAAACCGTTTGGGGGACGAGGAATTTTACTCGGGGGCATTACCCGTGTTGAACCCGGTCATGTCGTTGTCTTAGGTGCGAATGGGGCAGCGGGTTATAACGCCACTCAAATCGCTTTAGGGATGCAAGCGAAAGTAACCGCTCTTGATTTACGGTTTGATCGCGTCGTAGATCTCATGAAAAAATATCCTAACACCTTAACGATGTTACCTTCCAATGAAGGTAATATCATCAACGCATTAAAAACCGCTGATTTAGTCATATCGACGGTCCTTATTCCCGGAGATGCTGCTCCTAAACTGATTAAAAAAGCGTACTTAAAAATGATGCAACCTGGCTCGGTCATTGTCGATGTGGCCATTGACCAAGGGGGGAGCACCGAAACAAGTCATGTGACCTACCATGATCAACCCGTGTATGAAATCGATGGGGTTCTCCATTATTGTGTCGCGAATATGCCGGGTGCGGTCCCACGGACCTCAACGATCGGTCTCAATGAAGCGACCTTACCATTTGGGTTAGCGATTGCCAATAAAGGGGTTATTCAAGCTATGAGAGACGATGCGCATTTAGCGCATGGTCTGAATACGTATGATGGTTATTTAACGTATCCTCCGTTAGCGACGTTATTTAAAAAACCGCTGAAAGACGTGGCTTCGATTACGGAAGCACGTTAAGCATCGTTAAGGCACCTACAACACATTCATAACCTTTGTTAGTTGTATCCGGGAGACTACGCACTTCGGCTTGGTGTTCGTTTTCTGTGGTTAAGACCCCGAATAAAATGGGTTTTAACGTCTCAAGTCCGACTTGCATAATCCCGCGCGCGGTTTCTGCACACACATAATCATAATGGGTGGTATCCCCACGAATGACGACGCCTAAGCAGACGACAGCATCGACCTCTTTTTTTAATGCATACGCTTTCGCGGTGATGGGTAATTCAAAGGCACCTGGTACCTTGACGGTGGTCACATCGCTCAGAGGAATGTTGTGATCCTTGATGGCGGCCAAGGCACCCTCGAGTAAGCGTTGCGGATACGGTTGATTAAATTCCGACATCACAAGAACGAGTTTAGGCATAAGGATGCTCCTTTCGATAGGCGATGAGTTGTTCAATCGTGATCATCACACGGTTTTTTTCATGGGCATAGCGTTGTAAATCAGGACGACGGGCCATCGTTCCATCCGCATTTAAAATCTCACAGATGACGCCCACGGGGGTTAGACCCGCTAAGCGACATAAATCAATCGCCGCTTCGGTATGCCCGGGACGAACTAACACCCCGTCGGGTTTACCAATAAGCGGAAAAATGTGTCCGGGTTTTTTGAAGGATTGAGCGTTTGCGTTCACATCCGCAAGACACGTAATGGTGAACGCCCGTTCGTGCGCCGAGATGCCTGTGCCTGTTTCGATCGCATCCACACTGACGGTGAACGCTGTTTTTAATGGATCGGTCATCGGTTGAATCATGAACGGTAAATCAAGCGCTTGTGCCCGCTCAGGAAGAAGTGGAACACAAATGAGTCCGCCTCCTTCATGAATCATCGTATTGATGCTGGAAGCATTCGCAAATTGAGCAGCCATGACAAGATCACCCTCATTTTCACGATGGAGGTCATCGACGACGACAATGATGTCTCCTTTTTGTAGGGCTGCTAACGCGGCTTCAATGGAGTGAAAGTTCATCGGCGGGCTCCCATCCATTTTTCGATATATTTCCCCATCATATCGACTTCAATATTGACGAGATCACCCACTTTTTTTTGCATGAGGGTGGTTTGGGTTTTTGTGTGGGGGATAAGAGAAACTTCAAGTAACCCTTGTTCGGCTTTGGTAAGCGTCAAGGAAATCCCATCCAAGGCCACACTGCCTTTTTCAATCATGTAATTCGACCATTTGGGATCAAAGGAAAGCGTGACACGCGTTGCGATGCCTTCATCGATAAAGGAGACAATGGTACCCACGGTATCCACATGCCCTAAGACGTGGTGACCCCCGTTGCGTTGACCTTCCACTAAGGCGCGTTCAAGATTCACGTCCATGCCTTGTTGCCATTGGGATAACGCGGTACGGTCAATGGTTTCTTGCATCACATCGACCTCAAAGGTTGACCATGATTTTTTCACGACGGTTAAGCAAATGCCGTTCACGGCAATCGAATCACCGAGTTTGGTTTTCTTTAACGCTTTTTTTCCGCGAATAACAAAACGGTATCCTTTGGCAACCGGAAGTATTTTTTCAATACGGCCTTTTTCTTCGATAATGCCTGAAAACATAATTAAAACCTCCCAAAGTACGCCATGTTTAAGGTTTTATTTTTTTCACTTAATACCCCGGTCGTTACGGCAATGCCAGCGGCCGATAACGCGGCCACTCCATCCCCGTCTTCAATGGGATTAGGATCAAGGGAGGCAATCACTACCCGTTTAACATTCTTTTCGATCAGTAATTTCGTGCACGCTGGATAAAGATCATCATGGGCACACGGTTCTAAAGTGACGTACACCGTTGCCCCTTCCACCGAAATCGTTTTGTCTTTAAGGGCGTCATATTCGGCGTGAAGTTGCCCAAACCCACGATGGTATCCTTCTGCAAGAATGTGACCATCTTTGACGTAAACAGCACCCACTTTGGGGTTGATTAACACGTCTTCATCCTTGGCTTGAGCCGCGAGTATGAAGGCGCGTTCCATAAAATAAGCATCATTTTTTTTCATAAAAAAACCCTGATTCTGCTTCAGGGTAATGAAACAAGAAAAAAGGTATCTTCTTCTATCCAGACTGTACTGTCGCCACTTGAATTACACAAGTTCCTGCCTTGCGGCTCGCGGGGTTGACCGCCGATTGGGAATTGCACCCGACCCTGAAGATAGCATTATTATAAAAGAAGCAGGGGGAAGGTTGAAGTCTTTTACCTTCACATTCGTGTTTTTAATTCAATTTGTGTGGAAATAGGGTATGATGAAGACAATGGAAAAATCGTTCAATTAGAGTGTTACCATATGAAAAATATCCACAAAAAATTACAAGCCTTTCTCGTTTTAGAAACCCATCGTCAAGATGAAGGTTTAGAACTCATCGCCTCCGAAAACTATACTTCCTCTGCGGTTCGTGAACTGCAAGGATCAATCTTAACGAATAAATACGCCGAGGGCTTCCCTGGGAAACGTTATTACGGGGGGTGTGAAGAAGTCGATAAAATCGAGCAACTTGCCATCGACTTAGCCAAACAAGTGTATGGCTGTCAGTTTGCCAATGTCCAACCGCACTCCGGTTCCTCCGCCAACTTTATAGTTTATAGTGCCCTTTTACAACCGGGGGACACCATCATGGCCTTAGGACTCAATGAAGGGGGCCATTTAACCCATGGTTCCAGTGTGAACTTTTCCGGAAAACTGTACCGCTTCATTCATTATGGATTATTACCCAATGGGCATCTTGATTATGACGGCATGCATGCGCTTGCCTTAAAAGAAAAACCCAAAATCATTGTCGCAGGATTTTCAAGTTATCCTTACCTCACTGATTACACGAAATTTAAAGCGGCAGCCGATGCTGTTGGGGCAAAACTCTTGGTGGATATGGCCCATATTTCTGGTTTAGTGGCCGCGGGGGTTCACCCTTCCCCGTTCCCGTATGCGGATATCGTGACGTCCACCACCCACAAAACTATTCGGGGTCCGCGCGGTGGAATGATTTTAACCAATGATGAAACATTGAGTAAAAAAATAAATTCTGCGACGTTCCCAGGAGCCCAAGGGGGACCGCTTGTTCATGTCATCGCTGGCAAAGCCCAAGCGTTTGCCGAAGCGCTTGAACCGGAATTTAAAACGTATGCATATAACATTTTAAAAAATACCAAAGCATGCCAAGATGAATTTGCTAAACTGGGCGCGGTGGTGTCGGGAACAGAAACGCATCTCTTTTTAGTGGATACCAAACAAACCTTCGGTTTAAAGGGCGTCGAAGCGCAAAATAAACTCGATGAAATAGGTGTGACCTTAAATAAAAATATGTTGCCCAATGATACCGAAACACCGCAATTAACATCCGGGGTTCGCATTGGTTTAGCGGCCTTAACCACGCGGGGTATTACTGAAGAAGTTTCTCGCGACGTGGCTCGCCTGATCTATCGATATTTAATAGGGGACATATCGAAAGAACTTGCCAAGGACATTGTTCGTCGCATTGTCAGTCAACTGATTCCCTTAGGGGCCATTTAAATGAAATTACCACGCTGGTTTAAGCTCACCATGTATATCATGGCGGACTTTTTCGCTTTTTTCACGATTTGGGCGATTATTTTATTGAATGATGGTCACTTTGTGCATGAATATCTCATCATTTTAGGAGCTGCCTTCATCCAATTAGTTTTACTCGTGGTGTTCCGCGTCTATAAAATTATTACGATTCATTTTGGACTACTCGATGCGGTCCGACTATTCTGGTTTGCACTCATTTTTAACGGCCTTTTTACCCTTGTTTATGCATGGATTGGGCATGAGTTATCCTTACTTGAAATATTCTTTTCCCTTGGATCGTTACCGTTTGTTTTAGTAGGATTACGAGCATCACGCCGTATTCTTGCCTTATGGTTGCATGTCAAAGATAATCTCAAGAAAAAAGCCACCCGTACCTTAGTCATTGGCGCAGGATCAGCGGGTAAACTCATCATTGATGAAATGCGAACTAACATTAGTCTAAATGCCAAAGTTGTGGTAGTAGTCGATGATGACCATGAAAAAATCGGGCGTTCCTTTTTAGGAATTCCTGTCGTTGGACCGGTGGCACAAATTAGTCAATGGATTCAACAATACAACATTCAGCAAGTGGTCATCGCGATTGGAAAAATTACACGGACCCGTTTGTTTGAAATCTTACGATTGATGGAAAAAGCGAATGTCAAAATTCGTCGTTTACCCTTAATGGAAGAACTTGAAAAAGGTCAACAAATGAAGATGAAAGATGTGAGTGTTAACGAACTTTTAGGACGGGATGTCATTCCACTCATCAACGAAGAAATTGAAGCCTTTATTCGGAATCAAGTCGTCTTAGTTACCGGGGCGGGAGGTTCGATTGGCAGTGAACTCGTTCGCCAAATTTTTACGTATGAACCGAAAGCTTTAGTCTTGGTGGACTTGTATGAAAATGGGGTTTACGATGTCCAGCAAGAACTCGTTAAACTGAACCGCCAACGGGAAAAACCGATTCCGGTGCACGTGCACATTGGTTCTACGTATAATTACGACCGAATGAACGTAATTTTTGAATCGTTCCAACCTAACCTTGTTTTCCATGCTGCCGCCTATAAACACGTCCCTTTAATGGAAGATTCACCCCAAGAAGCGGTACGAACCAACGTTTTAGGAACTTACAATATCGCGAAGCTTTCTGCGGAATGGCATGTAAAAAAAATGGTCCTTGTTTCCACGGATAAAGCGGTACGCCCCACCAATGTTATGGGGGCAACGAAATATTACGCTGAAGCCATCATTCGTCACTTTTCGCAACAAACCAAGAAAACCTCTTACAGTGCTGTCCGTTTTGGCAACGTCCTGGCAAGTAATGGGAGTGTGATTCCTCTCTTTAAAAAACAAATTGAAGCAGGGGGGCCTGTCACCGTTACTCACAAAGAAATCACCCGTTACTTTATGACCATCCCTGAAGCAGTCGGTCTTATTTTACAATCTAGTGTTTATGCGACGGGTGGGGAAATCTTTGTGCTCGATATGGGTAAACCGGTGAAGATCATTGATTTAGCGGAAAAAATGATTCGCCAATCAGGTTATATTCCGTATGAAGAAATTAACATTGAATTTACAGGCTTACGACCGGGAGAAAAAATGTATGAAGAACTTCTTCTCGATCCCCAAACAAATATTCGCACTCCAAATGAAAAAATCTTTATTGAACGTACGACCAAATTAACGTTTGACATTGCACGATATGAGCGACTTGTCGCCCTTTCTTTGGCCAATGATGCTGATTTGGTGAAAGAACTCTTTGAGCAAATAAAACCGTAAGGACCTTTATACTATAATTATGAATTTATTAGGAAAAAAAATATTAATCACCGGAGGAACAGGGTCTTTTGGTGAAGCTTTTTTACGGCATTGTTTACAGACCGACGTTGAAGAAATAAGGATTTTTTCACGCGATGAAAAAAAGCAACATGATTTACGCAAAAAAATAAGCGACAAGCGTGTTCGTTATTTTTTGGGTGATATTCGTGATCCTCAAAGTTTGTTTGATGCGGTTTATGGTGTTCATTATATTTTTCATGCTGCCGCCTATAAACATGTTGTCTACATGGAAGAATTTCCTGTTGAGGCGATTAAAACGAATGTGCTTGGCACCGAAAATCTAATCCAAATTGCCATTCAACTTCATGTTGAAAAAATCATCTTTTTATCGACAGACAAAGCTGTTGAACCGATTAATGTCATGGGTACAACCAAAGCAATGATGGAAAAAGTTATTCTTTCCAAAGCAAAACAGTATGCAATACCAGAGATGGTGATTGTCCGTTATGGTAACGTACTTGCCTCGCGAGGAAGCGTCATTCCCATGATGGTGGATGCGCTTAAATCGGGAAGAAAAATGATATTAAATGGTCAAAATACCACGCGCTTTTTCATGACAATTCAAGAATCCATTGAACTTGTTGAAGAAGCATTAAAGCGAGGTAAACACGGAGAAATTTGGATTCATAAAGCCCAAGCGACAACATTAAAATCTCTCTATACTTATTTGGCAAAGAAATTGAATAAACCGATTGCATTTGAAGAACGAATACTACCAACAAACGAAAAAGAACATGAAATTTTAATGACAACTCAAGAAGGCGCGTTTGCCATTGAAGAAAATAATTATTTCATTATTCCGAAGTTAGATTCGCATTTGAAACCTACAGGATTGAAAGCTTATACATCCCTTGATCATCTAATGTCAGAAGAAAGTTTAAAGAATTTACTCGAGAAAGACGCCTTATTGAACGGTTTGTTATGAAAATTATCGTGACAGGTTCCACGGGATTTATTGGAAAAAATCTAGTTGATGCCTTACGTCACAAAGAAGGCCTTGAACTCTTTCTTGCTGATTCAAAAACACCCATAGAAACAATAGCATCATGGGGGAAGATGGCTTCGATGCTCATTCATTTAGCAGGATATTCACGGACCCATGAAACGCATGATGTGTATCAAGAAAATCTTACCTTTACACAACAACTTATAAACGTTCTTCCCAAGCATTTAACAGTCCTTTTTACGTCAACGAATGCGGTTACTCGCCATCATCGTTATGTTGAAACAAAATATGCAGAAGAACAAGCCTTGTTACATCATTTTCAACACGTGCATATTTTTCGCTTAGATAATGTGTTTGGGAAATGGGCAAAACCTTTTTATAATTCGGTGATTGCAACATTTATTGTCGGCGAGATGCAGCAAATTCCGTATTCCTTATTTGATGAAGATCAACCTAAAAAATTCATTTATATTGATGATTTAGTGGAACGCTTTCTCATGTGGATTCACCAACCTAAAGACGGATTAACGGTGGTGGAAGGAACGTATGAAAAAACACCGCGAGAAATCTTAAATTTGTTACGGATTATTAAAGACGATTGGCAATCACAAAGATTGCTCTCCTATCCGGATGCATTTCAACAACGCCTTGCGATTACCTGGATGAGTTATTTACAGCCAGACCATGCGAAACACACACTGGTTCAACACACGGATGAACGTGGTTCATTGATTGAAGTCAGTAAAAATCCTCGGTTTGGTCAATGGTCGATCAATGAAATTCAACCGCATCAATCCAAAGGGAATCATTATCACCGTATTCGTTTTGAAAAATTTATATTACTCACGGGTCAAGTCACGTTGAAATGGCGTTATCCTTTTGAAACATCTTGGCAAGAAATCGTCATGAAAGAACCGTACCACGTTATGGATATTCCTCCCGGTGTCATTCATCAATTAACGAATGATCAAACGTATTCTGCCACCTTATTAATGTGGTCCAGTCTTGTTTATGATCCTTCATCACCCGATACTTATTTACCACCGCTATGATTAAAGTTCTCACCTTAGTCGGTACGCGACCCGAACTCATTCGCTTATCTGCTCTTATTCACGCCATCGATCACGATAACGCGTTTGAGCACGTTTTCGTTCACACGGGACAAAACGCACAATCCTACTTAAAAGATACATTTTTTGAGGACTTGAACCTACGTCATCCCGATATCACTTGGGAGACAAGATCCTTTACGGATCTCCTTCATCTTCAAACCATCGAGCATAAACTTATAGCGTTATGTCATCAATTTAAACCGAATTACTGCCTTGTTTTAGGGGATACTTACTCTGCAAAAGTTGCACTCATCGTGCGCAAGCTAGGGGTTCGCCTTATTCATTTAGAAGCAGGCAATCGCTGTTATGATCCCCTTAGTCCGGAAGAAAAAAACCGAAAGATTCTTGATCAACAGGCTGATATCAATGGGTGTTACTCGCACGAATCGTTACAGCACTTATTGGAAGAAAAGTGTCATCAATCTCATTTTGTTACGGGATCACCGCTTCGTGAAGTTTATCGGAAACTCGAACAAAAGATAGAGACATCGACCATATTAGAAAAACTTGCCCTTCAACCTCAAAGTTATTTTATTTGGTCCACACATCGTGCGGAAAATGTGGACCACCCCGAGGTGTTTCAACGCTTGCTACATAACTTGGAAAACCTTGCCAAAGCTTATCCTTCCTTTCCGATTTGGGTGACGGGTCATCCGCGCTTTATCGACCGTCTTCACGCTAAGGAATGGAAAAAACCATCACAAATTAAAGTGCATGAGCCTTTTCGAATTATGGACTATCTTCGTTTAATGAAAGAATCTTTGTTTGTTTTATCGGATTCGGGGAGTTTAAATGAGGAAGCAGATATTATTGGTTTTCATGGGATTAATTTACGTAAATCGCATGAACGGGATGAAGCGGAGAAATTCCCAATTACGACATTGTCTCATTTTGATTGG
>JALRKT010000010.1 GCA_023268805.1 Bacilli bacterium | reverse complement strand
GTAAGTTTAATTGAATTTTGGGATTGGTTTCCGCAAATTCACTTAAAAGTTGGCTCGTTTCTGCACAGGTGTCGCATCCGGCTGCGTCAGTAAAGAGTAAGACGTGAACAGGATTGACCATTTGACGGAGAATATCCGTGATTTTCGCTTTCGTATCGGCATTAAAGAACTTGTCCATAGTGATACCTCCTTTTAGGTGTGATGGATTAAGTATTGTTGAACTGCTAGCGCGGCTTTGGCTCCATCCGCGACGGCAATGACAATCTGTTTGAAGGGTTGCTGCGTGACATCGCCTGCAGCAAAGAGGCCGGGAAGACTGGTCATCATCATATCATCGACGATGACTTCATTGCGTTCATTTCGTTTGACGAGGTTTTCAAGAAGATCGGAGTTAGGAATGACCCCAATTTCGACAAAGAGTCCATCGGCAGGCATAATCCGGGTTTCTTGAGTTTTCTTATCAAGCACTTTAACCCCCGTCATGAGGCCTTGATCTCCTAAGACTTCAAGAAGTTGGGTTTCAAGGTGGATGGTGAGATTTTTAATGGAGGCAAATTTATCTAAGATGACTTTATCCGCGCGCCATTGGGAACGGTGGACAACCGTGATGTGCGATGCCCATGCGGCAAGATCAATGACAGATTCGGCGGCAGAGTTTCCACCTCCAGCAACAATGACATGCTTGTCTTTAAAGAAAGGGGCATCACACGTTGTGCAATAAGAAACACCTTTATTCGCGTAGTCCCATTCGCCAGGAATATTGAGTTTGCGAGGTTGACCGCCCGTTGCTAACATAACGGTTTTACTTTTTAAGACGGTGCCATTTTCTAAACTTAAAAAGAATAGAGGACCTTGTTTTTCAAGATGAATCACACGGGCATCGGGATGAATGGGCACACCGAGTTGCTCAACGTGATGTAGGAATACATCCGACATATCTTTCCCTTCTAACATCGGAATGCCTAAGTAATTATCAACCGTAGAGGTGTTGTGGAGCTGACCACCGATTTCTTTAGTAAGAATACCAACTTTAAGGCCTTTACGTTGGGCATATAATCCCGCGTTTAAACCAGCAGGACCGCCCCCGATAATGAGGAAATCCCACACCATTTCTTGTTCAAAAATAGGCGGTATGGGTTTAGTTTGTAAATTAAATTCGAACATAGGTTACCTGCTTTTAACGATGAGATCGAGGGCATCTTGGAACTTTTCCGCATCTTCCGGATGCACTTCCATCACTTGTTGAAGATTTTTGGTCGTGAGAATCGATATGGTTTTATCAATGTTGGCGCGAACGGCTTTTAATTGAATGACTAAATCCTGGCAGGCATTGGATGTTTCCATCATTTTACGAATGCCGGTAAGTTGGCCTTCAAGTCGTTTGACGCGATTGAGAAGTTCTTGATCACATTTCATAGATTTAATATACCCCAAGGGGTATCATAAATCAATAAAAATGAATGTAATTTATGCATTTACTCAAAGGGATTGAATTTCGAAATAATTTAAATTAAAACCTTGTCGATCCACACGTAAGCGTAAGGTTTGAACGCCTTCATTTAAGGTAAAGGAAGAAGAGTTTACAGTTTGCCAAGTTTGCCAGTCACCCGTGATGGGTAAATCCATGGTTGTTTTTTCTACATTATCACTGAGTAATGTAAGTTGACCACTACTGTCTTTGCTGGCGACCCGTAAGGATAAGCGATAATTGCCCGTTGTAGGGACATTGATTTGATATTCTAAATAATCTCCAGGGTTTAACCAACCAGCATTCTCACCCCCACCTACATCAGATGTGGATTCGAATTGTACCCCTTCTTGGGCAATATAATCTTCGGCTTCAATCCGTTCATTTACGGAAGGGTAGCCTGAGGTTGTTGCTTCTAAGATGACGGGATTGGAAATATTAAGATTAAAATCCACCGCTTCAATTTGAATTTGATAGGTGGTTTCCGGTGTTAAGTTATCAAGGTAAATCGCAGGAACTGACGGGGCACCGGCAACCTCGCCGTTCACCCGAACGATATAATTACGGACAAGACGATTGTCCGTGACAGGATTCCACGCAACAGCAAGGCTATTGCCTGTTGTTTTTAAGACACGAGGGTTATAAATACGACCTGGAGGCGTCACATCATTGCGACCATAGGGCATTTGATACACGCGGACATAATCCACGATCATGGACGTTGGGAAAATGGTGTCATCAATGCCTTGAACGCCACCCCAGTTACCTCCAATCGCAATATTAAAGATAAAGTGAAAGTCTCGGTCAAACGGCCACGCTAAATGAGTAGGACCATCCATGACATCATTCACATCAAAGGCAAACTCAGCATACTGTTGATCATCGACAAAAGCTTTGATGAGGCCCGGTTGCCATTCAATTGCATACGTATGATACGTATTAAAAACATCGGCTAAGGTAATCGATTCTCCGACTTGAGTACCTTTAGAGTGGTTATAGGTATCGGTGTGAATCGTCGCATGCACGACGTTCGGGTCATACCCGACGTGTTCCATAATATCGATTTCACCGCTCGTTGGCCACCCGCCATACGCCCAATCAGTGGGTAACATCCAAATCGCAGGCCATGTGCCTCGTCCAGAAGGAAGTTTGGCGCGTGCTTCCATTCGACCATAAAGGAAATCCCCTTTGTTTTTGGTGACAAGACGCGCGGAGGTATATTCACGGTTTTGGAACGTTTCTTTTAGGGCGGTAATGGTTAGTTCGCCATTGGCAACGGACGCATTATCTAAATCCGCTTGGGTGTAATATTGGAGTTCGTTATTGCCCCAGCCACCTCCACCGACGTCATAACCCCATTTCGAACTATCCGGGAGTCCGGTATAGTCGAATTCATCGTTCCAGACGAGTTCATATTCGATGGGTGTATTATCTTGACTTGGGGTCGAATTCTCCGAGGATACGATCGATGATTTGGTGCTTGTTGAGGTCGTTGACGAACTTATCTCTTCACTAGAACCAAGTGAAGAAGAACTAAAGGCAACATCACAGCTCACAAGGAGCATCGTGACAAAAGGAATAAGCGGTATTTTTTTCATACCTATCATTATACCAATCTAGTCAAGCGATACGGAAAGACCGGTCAATATTTTTTGATTAAGGAGAGGAATAAGTTCAGGGTCCCCACTTAAACTATGACCGCTATTGGGAAAATAGAGTGATTCATAGGGTTTTTCAAAGGTATCGAGCTCAGCGAGGAGTCGGGGAAGATTGGAAGAAGGAATGAGTTCATCCTGACCGGCATAAGCGAATAAGGAAGGGACGGCGGTGGCCGCATACGTAATGGGCGAGGCATCGAGCCACGGTTGTGGGTAGCCGCTTGTTTCAAGTTCTTCTGCATCGGCGACATTGGTCCCCGTGAGACTATTAATTTGAAAAAGTTGTAGTTCTTGATTGCCCATCGTTAAAAAGGCAGGATCACTAAAATCAACCGGTGGGACGAGTGCGACGACATAATCAATGGGAATAGGACTCGTGCGAGAGTAGGCATAAAGTAAACTTAAATGGGCGCCGGCACTGACACCAAAGAGGGCCATTTGTGTCGTATCTAAATTGAAAAAAGAGGCATTCAAACGAATAAATTGAATCGCTAAACCAAGATCATTGAGCATCTCTACATACGTTGCTCCGGATAAAAGCAGGCGATAGTTGATGGAAACATAGAGATAGCCTTGTTGGACTAACACATCCCGATACGGGCGCATCATGGATTTATCGCCCCCAATCCAACTGCCGCCATGGACGAGCATCACCATCGCGCGGGGAGATTCAGAAGGAAGATACGCATATTCTAAAACATGCCGTTCATCGGTCCCATAAACGACATTATCATCAAACACCAAAGGGTCTTCGCTCGAGGGGAGGGAAGAGGAAACAATTTCACTACTCGAAAGCAGCGAAGTTAATGAGGAGAGTTCACTTGAAACACCGGGGACACTCCCCGATTGGCAGGCGGTTAAGACGAGAAAAAACAAAATTAATAAACGTTTCATAGATTTATTGTGCGAAGACAAAGGCTGCTTTTCAATCAAGATGCTAACTGATCAAGATTTTGTTTCAGGATCGATGCGGAGGCTTTTAAGGCAACCATTTCCTTTTCATTGAGTTGAAGTTGCACGACATGGTGAATGCCTTCACGGTTGATGACGGCGGGTAAGCCAATATAGACGGGATCGATGCGATACAACCCTTCATGAAGCACAGAAAGAGGAATAATACGGTTTTCATCCTGAAGGATGGCTTTGGTAATGTAGGCAAGGACCATACCGATACCATAATAACTCGCTTGTTTTCGTTGAATGATTTCGTAGGCGGCGGTTTTGACCGTGTGATGAATCTTTTCTAAATCATCGAAGGTAATTTTTCCGTACGTTTTGATCACATCCGTTAATGGTTTTACCCCGACAAAGGCATTGGACCAACATACGAATTCAGAATCTCCATGTTCGCCTAAAATATAGGCGTGAACATTACTGACATTAATATCGATTTTGCGGCTGATTTCATAGCGTAATCGTGCGGTATCTAACGACGTTCCACTGCCAATCACACGCGATGCGGGTAAACCTGAGGTCTGCCAAGCAATGTGGGTAAGAATATCCACCGGATTGGTTGCCAGCAAGAAAATTCCATCGAATCCAGAGGCCATGACGTCCTTGACGATGCTGCGAATGATTGCCGCATTTTTTTGCAGTAACATCAATCGGGTTTCCCCCGGTTTTTGATTGACACCTGCGGCAATGACCACTAAAGTAGCATCCTTACAGTCTTGATAGCTTCCCGCTTTCACGTGCATCCGCTTTGGAGAAAAGGATAAACCGTGATTGAGATCCATCGCTTCCCCTTCCGCTTTTGCAAAATTGATATCGATAAGAACAAGTTCTTCGCCGATTCCTTGGTTAATCAGACTGTACGCGTAAGACATCCCAACAAAACCCGTACCGACTAAGACAATTTTTTGTTTCATATTTGCTTCCTCTCCTTAAGCATAAACGTTTCTAACGTGTTCGTATAGACAACCTAGTTTGTTATTTTTATCATAGAACTATGAAAAAATACTTACCGTGGATGATCCTACTAAGTTGGCTTGTTTTTATTTTAGTCCTATTGTTTGTTTTACCGGGAGTTTCTCAAGCAAACGAAGTAAATGGATTATTGGAATCGATGGATACTAATTTTTCATTTTCTCCCACCCAACTCGTTGGTATTTTAGAAAGCTATGGTAGGGAAGGACGATCGTATTACGTCTTACAACGTTGGACGTTTGATCTATATTACCCCCTTGTCTATGGTGTTCCGATTTCATTAAGTCTTTATGGACTTTTAAACCATACAAAATATCAACGCATCGCCTGGTTAGGACTTATTGCCTCCACGATGGATTATGTCGAAAATGTTGTTTTTACCATCGCCGCTTTAACCTTTCCTTCACATACGTTGGGTTGGGTGACGATCGGTGTTATTTTCAGTGTGGCAAAATGGTTGGCCCTGGGCGGTGGATTTTTTCTTGTCCTCGTCTTAGTGATTCGCAGACTCTTTTTGAAAAAGAACGTTTAATAATGTAAAGAACGCCTCAACATTATCCACGTGGTATTTCGCGTAGCTTTTTCCCGAACCCACATGAATGGAATGGGCGTCTACTAATGTGGAAAACATCGCTTCATCGGTCTGATCATCGCCGGCCACTAAGGTAAAATCAGGAAGACTATGGGCAGTAATTTTTTCGACGGCAATGCCTTTATGAATGGTAGGGTCTTTGACCTCAATAACTTTATGACCAAGCATGATTTGCATCGGGGTTCGACTTTTTAATGTTTCTAAGGTATGAAGAATATCACCCTTGCGGATCGCAACCATGTCAGGCTCACATTGACGGTAATGGAAAGCAATACCCCCCGCTTTTTCTTCAATTAAACTTCCCGGCATTTGATCCATATATTGCTGAAGAATACGTAACACATCTTTTTTCCATGGTAGTGATGATCCCATTTTTTCTTCATGACCATCGGGAAAACGTAAGGTGCGGCCATGGTTACCTGCTAAATAAAGGGGTAAATGACCAAACCATGATTTTAGTTGCTTGCCATCCCGACCCGAGACAATCGCAATGGAAGCTTGATAACGCCGAAGAAGGATGTCCAGCATCTGATATAGTTTTGGGGTAGGAATTGCATCATCCGGTCGAGGTTGGAGGGGATGGAGGGTTCCATCATAATCAAAAATAAACAAAGGTTTTTTCGACTTGTTCCACGCAGCAATCATAGTATCTGGCGATGCAAACGTTGTATTCGAAAAAGGATCGTGGTCATGAGTATGCTGCTGCAGACGGTGTAAAAAACTCGTGGTCCAATAATGGACGTTCGCACGAGTAATGCGTTTCATCATCGCTTGATGGCGACGCTTTCTTTCGACTTCTGGGAGTGTAAGGGCATCGAAAATGGCCTGACCAATGGCCGTTGTATCTTTAGGATTCACGAGTAATGCTTCTGAGAGTTCTTGACTTGCTCCCGCTGTTTGGGAAAGAATCAAAACCCCTTTTCCGTCTTGACGTGCGGCAATGTACTCTTTAGCGACTAAGTTCATGCCATCACGAAGCGGTGTCACGAGCATGACATCTGCGGATTGATAAAGTGGCATCAAGTCATCTTGGGGAAAACTTTGATAAAGATACCAAATGGGCATCCACGATTGTGACCCGTATTTACCATTGATTTCTGCGACCTTTTGTTCGATGAGCACCTTTAATTGATCATAACTATCCATATGTTCGCGGGAAGGGGCGACAATGAGTTTTAAATTAACCTTGCCATGAAATTCGGGATGGTTGGCAAGAAAGGACTCATAACCCAACAGTCGCTCAGGGATGCCTTTAGAATAATCCAAGCGATCAATCGATAAGATGATTTTATACGACGACTTTTTGATCTGGTTTTGTCCCACTTGAAAATTCGACACATCGATCCCCATCGGGAAGGCATCCACGGTAATCCTTCGTTGTTGATACGGCAAGGTGAATAATTGACGATCGAGTTGAAGAATACGTGTTACACACGACATAAAATGACGAACATAGTCATACGTATGAAAGCCAATTAGATCCGCGCCTAAGAGTCCATTTAATAGTGCTTTTTGCTGGACGAGTAAGCGAAAAAGCTCAAAAGAGGGAAACGGAATATGATGGAAATATCCGATTTTTAAAGAAGGGAACGCATCGCGCAATAATCCGGGTAATAGCATCAATTGGTAGTCATGAACCCAGACAGTATCATGCGGCTGAAGATGGTGTTTAATCACCTCAAAAAAGCGGAGATTAACAGCCTTATAGGCATCCCAAGTTTCAGGCCGTTGTTTTGTTTTTTCTAAAAAGTAATGTGAAAGAGGCCATAATGTTTCATTTGCATAACCATGGTAATAAAGATCAATATCCTCTTGGCTTAGTGGAACAGGGACCGCATCTTTAGCGTGAAATTGTTCTTGGAGTGTTTTCCATTCTTTTTCCGATAATTTTTCCCGGGCAATTCCTGGCCAACCAACCCATTGAAACGGTTGAGATTCTCGTACGGATTGCAGTCCGGTCGCAAGACCACCCACACTTGGTTTTAACGTGATTGTGTCCTTTTGAAGGTGAACTGAAAACGGTAAACGATTTGAAATAATCCATAACATACCCATCTTTTAACCATACCAAAGAAAGAGGTATGATGCAAAAATCCACCGGACCCATTAATAAATTAAACATAAAAAAATGCCCGATTAACTGGGAATTTCTTGTTTGATTTATTTTTTAGGATTGAAAAGAAAATTGCGTATTGCTTCGAAATAAATATTGTGTTTGAAGCCGCCATCTCCTTCAAAATCGATGGTAACGTTGTCTAAATTCAATTCAGGAAATTCCCCATCGAGTGACATCAAAGGTGCAGAGGAACCAGCGTTTGACGTGGAAACACCACTTGACCCCTTCATGTTAGTAGATACGGAGGAGCCGCACGGTTGCGATGTATTAGGATTGCTTGCTAATAAGGCAATCGAGGTTGTTACAATGCCCGTTCCACCTAAAAGTAATAAAAGTAAAGTGGGTTTCTTACGATCCAAGATAAAATTTTGGAATTTTTCTATTAATAGTTTTTGCCATTGTGTTTCTTCTTAAACAGCGATAAAAACATAAATTTTAATTAATAAAAAAAGCAAATATCGTTAATAGATGTTAACAATACTTGCTTTTAGTTAATAAGAAAAAGGTTTAAATTAAATAACCGATATGTTTCATCGAATTTAATAGACTCTGAGAATGGGGAGAACTATCAAATGCACTGCTTGCATCTTTGCCGGCTAAATGCATGCCACGATGGACCCCGTTCGACCAGGCGGATTCACGAGTAACATCATAAATGTTTCCGTAGACAGCCACCCAGGCTGGTTTACCATTCGTGCCATCGTAATAGGCTAATTGTTCCAGGGTCAGATAATACATACCATCACTTGAAGGTGCATCAGGATACGAGGAAGGATCAACAATCGAAGTTCCTGGGACAACACCACCGGATGTGCAACTCCAATAGCCATCATCATTGTCATCATCGTAGTCGTCATCATCGTCATCATCATGATCATCGTAGTCGTCATCATCGTCATCATCATGATCATCGTGGTCATCGTCATCATCGTGGTCATCGTCATCACTAAAGCGTGGTGCATCATCGGTATCAATCCATTGGCAATACTCCACCGAAACAGTGATTTCTCCACTGGAGGTTGTGACACTGATGGAATTGGTGACTTCAGAAGTGACAGCCAAATCGACAATTTCACCAATGACGGGTATTTGATTTAAGACGCCCGTTCCATGTGGGGAAGATTTAAGAATCGTCGTGCAATCTTGACCGGCAAGATGCATCCCTTCATGCATCCCATTAGACCAGCCACTCGCATTTGTGACATCATAAATGGATCCTTCAAAACCTACATAAGCGGGTTTTCCGTTTGTACCATCATAATAAGAAAGTTGAGAAAGGGTGAGTTGAATCCAGTTTTCACTGATATTAACGTTATTTTGTTGGGTACTATTTTCTTGTAAAAGAGGAGCAACCACACCACCAATAGCGATTGAGCCCCCAACGACGATTTGACCAAGTAAAGTTAATTTCATAATTTTTTCCTTACACTTATTGAACAATGAAGTTTATGATTTTATTGGTACCCAACAAAAATTATTCTTACATTGTTAAATAGACATGAAACAAAATAAACTTATTTCAATCTTATCCATCTTTATCTTTATGTTTTTTCTTGCCGATGTAGGTCTTCATTTTTTGATTGTACCGATCGATTCTTTAACCTTTAGTGTGATGAATTGGAAAGGGGATATTGATTTTGTCAATATTGGCGCGATTAACATACTTTTACGATTGTTAAGTTTAGGTGGGATTGTGTTCTTTTCATCCTATCGTCGGCCTGCGTACGTGATAGGGTTAGTACTAAGCTTGGTGACCACGGTTTATTTAATGGTGGATTCTTTGTGGGTCTTCTGGAATTACCTTAGTTTATATGGGTATTGGTTTTGGACGCTTCTTTTAATGATCGCTTTGTTTCTTGCTGTGTGGAAACCACAATGGATCCGCCCTTATGTAAAGCATCTACGCATAGCCTCCTGGGCATCCATGATCATCATTGCCCTGGTCTACATCGATATCATGGGTTTTGATTGGCCGTATGAATTTGTCTATGCGTATTTTCAACGCATTGTGTTTGAAGGGTTATATTTTGTGTTAGGTTTTTATTTATTGTTTCAGGAGTAAGTAATCAATGACGTTTGTTATCAAATCGTGGCGTGGGCTTTTATTTATTCTTTTTATGCTTGGTCTTAATGCCTATTTATGGTGGACAGCGGTTCCTGTCGTACCACAACCGATAGATAGCGTCCTATCGCAACTCTTAGGCGGGATGATATTAACGATGTTTTTCCTTGTGTTTTTGTTATCCACACGACAAAATTGGCTCGTTCAATGGTTTGGTGGCATGGATCGGATGTATGCGTATCATCGTTGGCTTGCCATTCTTCCGCTTGCGCTCATCTTATTACATGAAGAATTATCGGAAGCTATTATCGAGGTCCTCAATGTGGAATCTCCCATTTTAGGGGAAGCCAATGATGCGGGTGAAACCGCCCAAACCTGGTTTTTAGCACTGATTGGGATTGCCTTACTTGCCAAATACTTAAAATACGAACATTGGCGATTTATTCATCGCTTGATGATTATTCCTTTTATTTATGGTTTATTTCATGCTTTTTACTCTTCGACTTATGCCTTGTTTAGTGGATCCGCACTCTCCATCTTTATGATCGTTATCGCGGTGGGAGGGATGGCGTCCAGTGCCTATATGGTCTTTATGTATCAATGGATGGCGTTTCACTATCGTGGCAAGGTCACGAGGATAACGTATCCAAATGCGGAAACGATGGACATCGAAATCACGTTGAAGAAACCGTTACGATATCAGCCGGGACAGTTTGTTTTTTTAAAAATCTTTCAAAAAGGCATTGAAGATGCCCCTCACCCATTTTCCGTTTCCGGGAGTGATGGGAAAAAGGTGTATTTTACGATAAAAAAACTCGGTGACTTCACGAAACAACTTCACGAAAAACTACATTTATCGACCTCGGTTTCCCTCACTCGAGCATTTGGTACCATGACATTAATGAATCAAGGGCCTAAACAAGTTTGGATTGCGGGTGGCATTGGTTTAACGCCGTTTCTCGCCCATCTTCGTCAACCGAAAACCTTCAATCAAATAGTGACATTTTATTATTCCTTTCGTAACGCTCAAGATGCTGTCGGACTTGATGTCATACAAGCGTACGCAGACACACATCCCAACTTTACGTTTGTCCCCCACAACACCAAAGAAAAAGGATATATTTCTTTAAAGCATATCGCGATAGAAAAAGACGCAGAGGTGTTTTTATGTGGACCACGCATCATGGTCCAAAGTCTCGTTAAGCAAATAAAAAAACAAAACCCCTCTCAAGCCATCGATTATGAAGCCTTCACCTTTATGGGAACTTTGGTGGATGATTTCTTGCGGTACGCCAAAAAGGTATTACGGTTATTTGTTCAATAAAAAAAGCGCGATGATTCGCGCTTTTTCATTTCAACAAAGCGAATTATTTATCGGTTGTTTTGGGACGACGATTCGCCAAGAACCCTACCCCTAAGAAGAGAACAGTTAGTAAGACAAAAATCAGGAATAAGTCTTTTTGAACCGCCGCGATGACAATGAAGATGGACCCTGCAATCGCTAAGCCTGGAAAGATGAAGCGACGAACGACGGACTCACCTTTGAAGGAGATCATCATCCAAATATAGAGGGAGATAAATAAACCATACATGAGGGCGATAGGTAACTCCGAGGTATCCATAAAGGCACCCCAATAGCCTTGGAAATTACCAAACCACACAATGGTCCAGAACACGACAAGACCAAAGGCACCCACAACGGAATTGGTTGGAGCATTGTTGTCACTCGTGACCATAAAGAGTTTGGGTTGAAAACCTTGATCACGGATCCCAAGCGAGTATAAACCACGGGTGGCGGCTAAGGTAAGTCCGTTCAGTGTTCCTAAACAAGAAATGACCACGAAGAGAATGAGAATGGTGCTTGCAAGCGAACCAAATAAAGTATTCACGCCGAGGTTAATGGCACCATTACCTTGATCAACAAAAGCTTGATTAGATATCGTTCCAGAGAGCCCAATGTTATAGAGTAAATAAATCCCAATCACGATGATCGCTCCAAAGGTTAAGGCCAAGGGAAGATTTTTCTTGGGTTCTTTCAATTCGGCATTAATCGAGGTCACGGCAATCCAACCATCATAGGCAAAGGCGGTCGCAAGAACGGCTAAACCAATACCGCCAGCCGTAGAACCTGTTTCAGCGGCAATGGTTAAGTTTTCAATACTAACACCGTTGACTAAACCGGCAACGGTTCCAACAACAGCCACAAGGATTAGAGGAATAAGTTTAATGATCATCGCGGAAACTTGGAATTTACCAGCAAGTTTCGGAGACACATAATTTAAACCAAAGATGGCAAGGGTGTAAAATCCTGCAAAAATCCAGGTGAAGGGGACATTACTTGGATCACCTTCTGCTAAACCAAACAGAATCGTGGTGTATAACCCGGAGACCCAGGCTAAAACGGCGACTAAGGAAGGATAATAAATAAAGGTAGAAAACCAGTTCACGTAATAACCAAAGGTTTTACCATAGGCGGCTTCCGCATAATCCACAAGTCCGTTGGCCTTGGAATATTTTGAGGCAATGACACTGAAAGATAACGCTGAAAAAAGCATGATTAAGCCTCCAATAACCCACGCTAAGAGGGCTAATGGTAAACTTCCGTCGCTCGCAATAATGACATCATCGGCTTTAAAAAAGATGCCGCTTCCGATGACGACCCCTACGACCATGGCAATCCCGGTCCATAGAGAGAATTTTTGTTTGAGTGTGCTCATCACAATCTCCTTTATTATCAAGGAGTATAATTCATTACTTTAGTGTTGTAAAGTATAATATTCATTTTTTAGAGATATTGTTTTGTGCGACAGGCTAAACACGTGATTTTGGTTCGGCTTTTTGCCCGTTTTGCCGCGTTGAATAACGACATGACCCCAATTATTAGACTTGATCCGATGGCAATTAAAATACCGGTAGTCAGTTGCTCAAGCGCAACAGAAATTCCGATAATAACGATGAAGGTAAGGGTTTGAAGAAAACGATAATAACCTCTTCCTTTTCGTGTGTAGACTTCTTCGGTAACGACGACATTGCGAGAATGACAAGATGGACATTGTGCCATATAAAACTCCTTCCCCTCAATCCTAATAAGAAACAGGAAAAGAAAATGGTTTTCTGGTTTATTGGAGACTTTTTCTACAGGATGTAGAGAAGGTTAGGAAATTGATGGGGTTTCGTATTGAAGAAGATAAAGGTTGTAGTAATGACCTTTTTTGGCAAGGAGTTCTTGGTGATTACCTTGCTCGATAATCTCTCCTTTGGTCATCACAAGAATCGTATCCGCATGTTGAATCGTGGAAAGACGATGAGCAACAATCAGCATGGTAGAAATCGACATCATCTGGGTTAGAGAGTTTTGAATGATCGTTTCGGTTTCGGAATCAATATTGGCGGTTGCTTCATCTAAAATCATTAAAGAAGGTTGATACACTAACGCTCGCGCAAAGGAAATGAGTTGGCGTTCACCACTGGAGAAATTCTTTCCCCTTTCTTTGACGGGGTAATCAAGCCCTTCAGGATGTTTATCAATGACGTGGTTGAGGGCAACATAACGGGATGCTTCATCAATATTCGTTTGGGTAATGGCGGGATTGTGTAAGGTGATATTATCACGAATGGTTCCGGAAAATAAGAAAACATCTTGCAGCATTTGTCCCATATGACGTCGTAACGACGATCGTTTGATCTTTTGAATGGGAATATCATCTAAAAGAATCGTGCCTTTTTGAATGTCATAATTTCGCACGAGCAATTGCAGGATGGTGGTTTTGCCACTTCCGGTTGCGCCGACAAGCGCCATCCTTTGATTCGGCAATAAGGTAAAGGAAACATTTTTTAAAACCCATTCCCCAGGAAGGTAATGAAACCACACATTTTTAAACTCCACTTTTCCGTGGAAGGTCTCAAGTTCAATCGCATCATCGGCATCGACCATATCGGGTTGGGTGTCCAAGACATCAAAGATTTTTTCGGCACTCGCAAAACTTCCTTGTAAGGTGTTCAATTGCTCGGAGATTTGTTGAATGGGCTCGAAGAATTGACCGACATAGACATAAAAGGAGATAAATAATCCAATGGTTAACGTCCCTTCAAAGACGGAACGTACCCCAAAATAAATTGCAAATAACGTCGCTAGCATGGAAAGCATGTATAACGTTGGTCGGAAAATCGCAAAGGTATACATTTCGTTGAAGATGGCTTTTCGTAAGCGCGTACTCAATTGGCGAAAGCTGGTGTTGACTTTATGTTCTTGATTAAAGACATGAATGATTTTCATCCCTGATAAATGTTCGGATAAATAAGCATTCACATCGGATTGTAAGTTACGAACATGACGATACGCTTTACGGGAGGTATGACGATACACCGTCATTGCGAGCAGCATAAGGGGAATGACTGCCATGGTAATGAGGGTCATTAGGGGAGAGATGAATAACAAAATGATAGTAATGATCACCAAGGTTAATCCCGCACGAATGACATTGATTAGAGTGTTGGTAAACATATCGGAGATGTTCGCAGGGTCGTTGGTGGCCCGCGTCACCAGTTTGCCAACAGGGACCTCGTTAAGTTGACCAATGGATAAGGTATTGATGTGGTTATAAACATCCTGACGAATTGTATGCGTAATGGTTTGACCGACTTTTTGCAGCAAAACATTTTGTAAATACGAAACATACGTGGATATCGCGGAAAGGAAAAGAAGAACACCAGCTCCAATCCCCACAATCCAAAGTTTAGTTTCAAGCGTTAGGTCGGGATTCGTCATTTGGTCGATGGCCAAACCAGATGCCAAAGGTAAAATCATCCCAGTCAGCGTGCCGAGCAGGAGTAAAATAAACGCCCAAATAAAGCTCTTTAAATGGGGTTTAAGATACGTATAAAAACGTTTCCAAATCGTACGATCTTGACGGGTTTCATGTTGGTCGTGAAAATCACGCATGTTGTTTCTCTCCCACAAGATTTTCTAAGGTTTGTAAACGAACCATCTCCTGATAAAGGGAGTTGGTGGCAAGTAAAGATGCGTGTGTTCCCACCGCGATGAGTTCTCCATGATCGAGGAGAATAATTTTATCGAGATTTTTAACGGTAGAAATACGGTGGGCAATCATGATGGTTGTTTTGCCTTTGCGTATCTTTTTCAAGTTCGCTAAGATGGCAGACTCTGTCTTCGTATCCACGGCCGACACAGAATCATCCAAGATAAGAATGACAGGGTCTTTTACCAACGCACGTGCGATGGAAACGCGTTGTTTTTGACCACCAGAGATGGTCACACCTCGTTCACCGAGCACGGTTTGATACCCATCGTGAAAACCAACAATGTTTTCATGAATATCAGAAAGTTTCGCGGTTTCTTCGATTTTTTCGTGATCAATCGTAGATAATCCAAAGCCGATATTGTTCGCAATGGTATCGGAAAACAAAAAGTTGTCCTGTGGGACATAACCAATGGCACTTCGTAAGGTTTCAAGCGGTAGTTCACGGGAATCGATGCCATCAAAACGCAACATACCTGGGGCTACATCATAAAGGTGAAGAAGAAGTTCGGCGAGGGATGATTTGCCACTCCCTGTTCGTCCCAAGATACCAACTCTTTCGCCAGGAGCAATGGTAAACGAAACATTTTTTAGGACCGGTTGCGTACCATCCGGATATTGGAAAGTAAGATTATCAAGTGTGATTTCTCCCTTTAAGGTGAAGGATTCTGAAGAAGAAAAAGGCGTTTGCAACTTTGTCTTGGTTTCCAGCATCGTGTAAATGCGTTTGGCAGATGCTTGGGCTTGAGCGTTCGTATTGAGAAAACCTGCAATGGCGAAAACGGGCCACAAAAGGGTGAAGAAATAACTGATGTATTCGGTAAGTTCACCACTGGATAAGGACCCGTAAGCAATAAGGATGGAACCAAAACTAATGATGGAGAGGATGACTAAGGTAATCATCGTGTCGATAAGCACATTCACAAGAATGTTATAGCGGACATTATCCATTGTTTTTTCATAAACGTCTTCGGAACGTCGTTTGAAGAAGAGCGATTGGGCTAGTTCACGAACATAGGCTTTAATCACGGTCATTCCGGAGAACGATTCTTGGGTAAAATCCGATAATGCTTCAAATGCTTCGGAACGTTTCTTGGCCTTAAGTTCAATCTTTTTTTCAAGGAAAAACACGAGAATCCCCATGAGTGCAATGGGAATAAAGGCAAATAAGGTCATCCATGGTTGTAGTTGAATCATACGAAACAAGACAAAACCACCCAAGGCAAGACCATCGATGAGCATGAGTAAACCAAAACCATACACATCACGAATAGAGTTGAGATCGTTGGTAAAATAGGCCATTAAACCACCGACTTTTTGATTGGCAAAATAGCTTTGATCGAGTTGAGTCAGATGGGCAAACATTTTTTTACGCAAGTCATCTGTGATGCGATGGGATGTTCCGTAGAAAAAATAGCGCCATAAAAAACGCCCCATTGTGACGCCTAAAACAATCGTTCCAATCTGAAGAAGCGGTCCTTCCAAGTCCGTAAGTGTTGTGAGCGTTCCGGATTCTACCCCATCAATGATCGTTCGGATAATGCGAGGAACATCCAATTGGTACCAATCCACCGCAAGTAAAATGCAGACACCGAGGATAAAGGCAAGGCTATATTTCACATAATATTCACGAAAGTGTTTTAAGAAAATCATAGGGCGTTAACAACACGTAATTATATGCTTAATTCCTCACATTACTAGTAAAAAATCGTCAATAAAATTAAAGACTTAAATTCTTAGCAAGGTAAATGGCAAAGATTAAATCAAAGTGATTATTCTTAAGATCTTCTCGAGCAAAACCTAAGGTTTCAAGTATTTGAATGCGATGACGAAGGGTATTGTAATGAATAAATAATTCTTCGGCGGCTGTTTTTAAATTAAATTGATGATTAATTAAGGTATACATCGTGTCAAGTAAAGGAACCCCGTGTTTTTTTTCATAAAGGAGGACTTCGTGAAGGGAGGTTTGAACATAGTCTTGTAAATCCGCTTGAGAAATATTAGCGAGTAAGCCGAGCATTTTTACCGATTGATCGTTGAATATTTTTTCACGTGTGCGACGTTCTAAAATTAAATTCATCCCTCGAAGTAAGGTGGCATAAGACTTGGAAATCGCGGCGAAGGATTCGAGTTTTTCTTTGTATGCAATTTTCATCCATTGTCCTTGGTTAAATTTCTCAAACTCACTAATAATATGTCGGAGTTTAAGTTCAATCGAAATGCCTACCGGTTGAGAAAACAAGAAAACGATGTTTTGATTCAGTTGTAAGTAACGAATTTGTTTTTTATCTAGGTCAAAATGATTCATGAAAATTTGACGAATCGATTCAATACGGATGTCCTGGCTCTTTGCATTCAAGTGATCTAAATGGACCAATACCATGGTCAAAGGAAAATGGACATCCCAGTGATATAGCTCTGTTTTTTTTGTAAATTCTTGTTCCCTTCCTTCGAGGATATGCGAGGATGAAATAAGTTCGAGAAGAAATTGGTTTTGTTGTAAGGATTGCTCCTGTTTGCGTTGATAAAGAAAAACAAGCATCATCTTTATCATTTCGGAGTAGTAATAAAGGAGTCCCTGTTGATCCTCTTTGGAAAAAAGTATCACGGTAAATAAATGTTTATTGGATAAATGAATTACGTCTTTCACCACAAAAAAGTCGTCCATTTTAGTGTAGGGTTCTGTACTTAAAAAAAACCTTTCTGCAAAATCACTCCATTCTGGTGAAGCATCATAACGGTCATTTTTGTCATGATCAAATATAGAGAATGTAACATCATTCATTTGTTTTTTGAGGGCGAGAATGGTTTCAATTGAAGGATCTTCATCCAAGCGTTGAACCCAATCTAAATACATGGAAGACGACGATAATGAACGTAGGCTGTCTAAGGCAATTTCATTGAGGATACGAGAGGATAACGTGGATAGATTCGCATCATACGTCAAACTGATAATGGGTAATCCAAGTTTTTCAGCCCGATCAAGAATGGAAGAAGGAATGACATCCACATAACGTTTTAATTTAATGACTAACCCCGAAACATCTTTTTCAATGAGGACGTCGAGTAAATTCTCAAATAAACTGACATCGCTTTTAATAGGATAGAGTGTGGTCAGAATTAATGATTTGGGAATTAGATACTTTTCAAAATCAGGTGTTTCTAAAAGAGAAATGTGTTTCACTTCTCGTTGCAAAGCACCTTTTGCGGTTAACAAATCAAACTGATCAAAGATTTGATGTTGAAGAAGATGGTTTAATGTAATCATCGCAATGTCATTATATAACAATAAAAAACTATCTTGATTGTTTATTTTTAATAATGTAATCGCTTACATTTCAAACTATTATAGTTTATACGGAGGTCTTACACATGAAACTATGGGTCAAGAGTGACTGGAATGGATTCTTTGGTTTATTTACTAATAATTTGACAAACATTCTAACCATGGCTGTCTTATTAAGTTTTGTTGTAGGTTTACCAGATGCATTTGTGTATGGTCGGATTTTACCTGCAGTAGGATTAGCGATTTTCTTGGCCAGTCTTTACTACACGTGGATGGCGTATCGTTTAGCTAAGAGAACCGGACGAAGGGATGTCACAGCCTTACCTTCGGGATCCAGTGTTCCCCATATGTTCTTAATTGTTTTTGCTGTCATTGGGCCTGTCTATTGGACAACGAACGATGCAACACTTGCTTGGTCTGCTGGTTTAATTTGGGCGGCGGTCGAAGGAATCATTGAAATTCTTGGTGTGGGAATTGGGATGCAAATCCGTAAACTCCTACCTCGATCGGCGATGCTTGGTGCGTTAGCAGGTGTGTCGATTACTTACATTGCTTTGAATCCTGCTTTTAGTGTTTTTTATGTACCCTACATTGGTTTAATTTCACTTACTGTAGTCTTCCTCGGTTTCATTGGCAAAATTAAAATGCCCTTTAATCTCCCTGTGGGGTTAGTCGCAATTATCTTAGGGGTAATCATTGGCTGGATCAGTGGTTACATGTCATTGGATGCCTTGGTCGATTCCTTTGCAAATTTGGGCATTTATATTCCTCAGCTTGCTGTAGGAGAACTTTTTAATCAAACAGGTTTAGAATCGGTTGCTCCGGTGATTGTGGCCGCGATTCCGCTAGGAATTTATAACTTTTTAGAAACCATTGATAATGTCGAATCAGCGGCAGCGGCGGGGGATGATTATAGTACTCGTGAAGCGCTTGCTGCGGATGGAATTACATCGTTAATTGGGGTGGCATTTGGTTCTCCTTTTCCCACGGCTGTCTTTATCGGTCATCCGGGTTGGAAAGAAGCGGGTGCTCGTGTTGGGTACGCGGCTGCAACGGGTTTTGGTGTATTACTTATGACAAGTCTAGGAATTGTTCCGGTACTTTTAAACATCGTCCCCTTACCAGCGTTATATCCGATTCTTCTTTATATTGGTGTTGTGATTACCACCCAAGCTTTTACATCCTCTGACCTTAAATATGCTCCCGCAGCTGTCATTGCGATGATTCCTTGGCTTTCGGAATGGACCCAACATGCGATGGATACCGCATTGGGTGCCGCAGGAACGGATGCGCTCACGGTTGGTAACCAGGTCCTAACGGATGCAGGTATAAATTATTTGGGTGCTGCAGCATTAGGTGCCGGGGCAATTGTGGTGGGAATGATTTTAGGATCCATCGCCGCATTTATTATTGATAAGAAATTTATGCATGCCGCGATAACATCATTAATCGCCGCAATCTTAACCGTCTTTGGTGTGATTCATTCCACAACCTCGGTTGGTTTATTACCGAACCCTGGAATGACTATCGGTTATGTGTTAGTGGGTATCCTCTTACTGGGATATCACGTAGGTCTTTTTGACAAACTAACCAAGAAAGGAGGAAATCCAAATCATGCGTAAAAATGTCGTCGATGCAAAACCGTTTAAGTTTGATTATGATCCGAACAAAACGGCATTAGTCATCATAGATATGCAACGTGATTTTTGTGCCCCGGGTTAGATGGTGGAGGACCTATTGCGGTTATTATTCAGAAAAAATAAAAAAATATAAATAAAAAAAAGAAGGGTAGAAAATACAATGAATTTAATTTTAATGCTTATTCCGTTATTTGTCATCTTATTTTTCTTGATTAAGAAAAAACACATGTTGGTTGCTGGTTTAGCTGGTGGCGTGGTTGCAATTATCATATCATGGATTTTAGTTGCGACAGGAGAGTTAGAAACAGGCTTAAAATTTGCTGATATTAATAATTTTATTGTTAATGTTGGTATCAAAGATATGTTATCTAAATACTTAGTGCCAGTGATTTATGCAGCAGGTGCAGTTATGATTGCTCGTTCAGGTAGTGTTAAAGCATTGATCGAGCTACTAAACAGAAAACTTAAAGGTAGATTACCTTGGTTGGCTGCTGCTATCGTATTAGTTCAAGCATTAGCTACTTATATGGCTGGTCTTGGTGCCGGTAATACAATGGTTATTGCTCCATTAATGTTTGCAGCAATCGGATTTATTCCTGAAGTTGTTGCTGCTATGGCTATTGCAACTGCTATAGGTTTTACAACATCTCCAGCATCAACTGAAACCAGTCTTGCCGCAACTGCTGCAGGTATGGAAGTTGGCGATTTTGCAAATATGATGTTACCTGTAACAATTATTGTGTACTTATTAGCTGCTGGTTTAGCATTTTATGGTGTTTATAAGAAAAAGAATGTTGTTAGAAGTAATGAACAAGAAGAAAATGAATTTGCTTCTAAGACAAATAAACAACTATGGAGTATGGTTGTTCCAACAATTGTTTTCTTGGTATTAGTTGTATTTGGTGGAAAAATCAATGGTTTATTCCCAATTCCTGTATTTGTTCCAATGCTTAATGTTATTATTGCTGCTATCTTATGTGTCATTTTCTGTAAAGAAGATTCTCAAAAGGTTAGTTCAAACTTAATAGATGGTTCAAGATTTATCTTAACAACATTATTTGGTGTTGGTATCTTCTTAGGATTTATTAACATGATTGGCTATTTAGGTACTTTCTCAGAATTGGCTGGATTAATCTCTAATGCTCCAGAATGGATCGTTATCTTCTTAGCTTGTTTATTAGGATTTGTAATTGCAATTCCTTCAGGTGCATTTGCTGCCGGAGTATTAACACTCATATTACCAACATTAGTCTTAATCCCTGGATTATCTCCAATAGCATTTGGTTTAATTGCTGTTTCAGTTGGTTTAGGTACTCAAATTAGTCCAGTACAAATTAACGTTGCTGCACTTAGTGAAGGATTCAAAATTTCAATATTTGAAGTTATAAAGGGGAACTCTAAGTTTGTTTTAATCACAGCATCCTTAGTTGGTGTCTTAGCCTTAATCGTTGGTATACTATAATTACTAGTTAAACAGTTCATTCATATAAGGAATCTTTTGTGATCATAAAGCATCTTTGCTTAAATCATTTTAAAAGATTCCTTTATATTTAAAAGAGGTAGAAATCATGGAAAAGAAGACGAAATCTAATGAGGACGTTAGGGGAACGTTTCACTATACATATACATACGAATAAATTACACAAAAAAGGAGTCCTCTCATGCCTGCTTATTTACGTCTATTAAAAAATGAATATTATGATTCAGTCACCTTAATGTCCTTGACAGCGACATTAAAAAAAGAATTTACCGACCGCGAAATTTTTCTTTTAATGGGGACCGAGATGAATCTTGACTTAATTCGAAGTATTGGTTTTTCTGAATCCTTATTTGATGGCGCAACGCCAAACGATTGTTTAGTGGGTGTGCAAGGAGATACGGTTCAAGAAAGCAATCTTGAAGATCTCATTCAACGGTTAAAGTCTGCGAATGATACGGTAGCTACTTCCGGCAAAACCACTTTAGAATATCCCACGTTAGCGGCCGCTAATCAAGTATTTAAAGGGAATGTTGCACTCATTTCCGTTCCTGGTGCTTATGCAGCCTATGAAGCGCATCAAGCGTTAAACGAACGCCTTCATGTGATGTTGTTTTCGGATAATGTTTCTGTGGAAGATGAAATTATTTTAAAAGACAAGGCCATCGAAAAAGGCTTATTACTCATGGGTCCTGATTGTGGTACCGCAATTCTAAACGGGGTCGGTTTAGCCTTTGCCAACCAAGTTCGTCGAGGCAATATTGGTTTGGTTGCTGCAAGCGGAACAGGCCTCCAAGAAGTAACCACACTCATCGATCGATTTGGCGGTGGAATTTCACAAGCGATTGGTACCGGGGGTCGTGATTTATCGGAAGCAGTAGGTGGAAGGATGATGATGCATGCGATTCGCATGCTTGCTGAGGACCCAATGACCGAAGTTATCACCCTTATTTCCAAACCTCCTGCGGAATCCGTTTATGAAAAAATCATGACGTTATTAAAAACGATTGTTCATAAGAAAATAGTCATTGGCTTTATTGATGGTAAAAAACCAGAAGAAAGTTCGTTTCATCACGCATCAACGCTCGCCGAAACAGCCTATCTTTCACTTAAAGCGGCAGGATTACAACCGCCATTATTTGAATCACTGACAGAGACTCAAGAACGGACGGCACGTGTTTACAAAACCCAAGGTCAGTGGATTCGCGGACTTTATTGTGGAGGAACATTATGTTCAGAAGCGATAAGTTTAGCACGAAAAGCCTTACCGAATTGTTTCTCTAATGTATCCAAGAAAAAAGAAGAACATTTAGACGATGTCTTTCACTCGAAAGGACACTGTTTTGTGGATTTAGGTGATGATGTGTTCACCAACGGTCGACCCCATCCCATGATTGAACCGACCATACGTCTTGAACGCATTTTACAAGAAGCAAACGATCCAAAAGTAGGTGTTTTACTCCTTGATTTCGAATTAGGTTATGGATCGCATAATGACCCAGTTGGTACACATGCTGACGTCCTAAAGCAATTTAAAGAAAAACGACCGGATGTCCCCATCATTGCCTATGTTTGTGGAACTGCACATGATTTCCAAAACCTTCAAAAACAAGAAGAAAAACTAAAAGATTTAGGCGTGTTGCTCGCATCGAGTCATGCGCAAGCCGTACGTTATGCGATTGCAACCATGAAAGGAGTCTCACAATGAAAGAAACCGTCCTCAAAGAAAATGATAAGATTCGCGTCGTCAATATTGGATCTTCTATTTTCTTAAACGATTTATCTTCTCAAAACACGGAGTTTGTCTCCGTTCATTATCAACCTCCAGCAGGTGGGCAAAAAAAATGGGTGGATGCGCTCGTAAAAGCAGAATTCTATCGGGATACGATTCAACGCGCCAATGAAGCCGCACTTGAAAAGGTGTTAAAAGCAACGGCTCATTTAACCGCGATGCGTCCCGCCATTGAAGTCATTCCAGGGATGACGGAAAAAACTTTCCTACATGCTGGTCCTCCCATTACCTATGACATGATGGCTGGACCCATGAAAGGGGCAATTTTAGGAGCGATTGTGTTTGAAAGCTTAGCCAAAAATTTAAAAGAGGCTGAACAACTCGCTCAGTCCGGACAACTTCACTTTGCCCCAGCGCATGATTATCATGCTGTGGGACCCATGGCAGGCATTATTTCCCCCCATATGCCTGTCCATGTGGTTGAGGATCATGTGCATAAAAACACCGCTTATTGCAGTGTGAATGAAGGACTGGGAAAAGTTTTACGTTATGGTGCAAATAGTGACGATGTTATTCAACGTCTGCGCTGGATTCGTGATGTATTTGCACCCATCATGCGTGAAGCATTAACGATTACCGGTCCGATTGATTTAAAGCAAATTATCGCTCAAGCCTTACAAATGGGGGATGAAACCCATAATCGCAATAAGGCAGCAACCGCTTTGTTTTTAAAAGAAATTGCTCGAGCGATTTTCCTCACTAAAGCAAATATGGATCAAAAAGTTATGGCGTTTGATTTTATTAAAAATAATGACCATTATTTCCTCAATTTATCCATGCCTTCTGCCAAAGTATGCCTTGACGCTTCTCAAGGAATCAAGGGGAGTTCCATGGTGACGATCATGGCGAGAAATGGGGTTGATTTTGGGATTAAAATTGCAAGTTCCAATCAATGGTTTACCGCCCCGGCTAATTATGTGAAAGGTCTTTATTTTGCAGGGTATTCTGAAAAGGATGCGGCCCCCGATATCGGGGATAGTGCCATTACAGAAACATACGGATTAGGTGGGTTTGCCATGGGTGGAGCCCCTGCCATTGTTCAATTTGTCGGCGGCACGGTGGAAGACGCTTTGAATTACTCTCGAAAAATGCATTTTATTACGGTCGGAAAACATACGATGATGCAACTTCCCACCCTCAATTTTGCCCCAAGTGCATTAGGCATTGATATTTTAAAAGTCATTGCGAGTAATCAATTACCAATTATCAATACGGGCATTGCCCATAAAGAACCTGGTGTAGGTCAAGTTGGTGCCGGTTTAGTGGAACCCCCTCTTGCTTGTTTTCAAGATGCGCTTGCAGCCTTTGTTAAGGAGCTTCATGTATGAAAATTGTTTTTGCACTCGGCGGTAACGCCTTGGGAAACAACCCCGAAGAACAAGCCAAACTTGCTTTTGAAGTCGCTTTACCAATTTTAGATTTAATTCAGCAAGGCCATCAGGTCGTGCTTGTGCATGGGAATGGACCCCAAGTTGGAATGATTAAAACAAGTCTTGATTATGCCCATCAGCATTTAGAGAAAATTCCTTTCGTCAATCTAAATCATGCGGGTGCTATGTCACAAGGATACATTGGCTATGCACTACAGCATGCTTTTTACAATGCAAGTATTGTCAAAAACATTCCCATTAAACCCGTGACAGTCATTACTCAGGTAGAAGTGGATGAACAAGATGCTGCTTTTCAACATCCCACAAAGCCAATCGGAGGTTTTTATACAGAAGAGCAAGCGAAAGTATTAGAAAAACAAGGGTTTGCCATGGTAGAAGATGCTGGTAGAGGTTATCGACAAGTCGTGGCATCGCCTCAACCTATTTCGATGATGGAAAAAGATGCCATATTAGACTTAATTCGTCTTGGTTATACTGTTATTGCCTCAGGAGGTGGCGGGATTCCGGTTGCCAAAAAGAACAAGACATTGTCGGGATTAGATGCGGTCATTGATAAGGATTTTGCTGCAAGTAAATTAGCGAGTTTATTGGATGCTGATCGACTCATTCTTTTAACAGGTGTTCCCAACGTCTTGATCCATTACGGTAAACCGAATCAACATAAACTTGATACCGTGAAGACCGAAGAACTACAAAGATACATTGATGATGGCCATTTTGCACCTGGTAGTATGTTACCCAAAGTGTTGGCTGCAAAAGCCTTTGTCCAAGGATATACCCAACGAATTGCCATTATTGGTGCGTTAACGGATGCATCTGCCATTGTGGAAGGACGTGCCGGAACGCAAATCATCGATTAATTAATGTTTTTTTCGATATACTTATGGGGATGAAAACAAAACATGTTTTACCGAAAATAAATGCGTCAATTCGAGAATTAAATCAACAAATTGCAATCCAATTAACAACACTTTTAAAAACAGATGAAAACGCCCTAGAAGCATACCAAAATGACGATTTTGCCTCTGAGTTCATCACTGATTTAAACACATGGGATGAAACCCAACTCGTCAAAGATTATTATTTTGGGGGACTAAAAAAAATTTATCGATCGAAAACAATACCCTTTGCATCCTTTCAACAAATGCTTCACGAAGTTGACCTTACTCCATATAAAGATAATGATTATCTAAAAATGATTCCTTGGAATGAAAAGAAGTTCGGTTCTTGGGAACTTTCATATGGCGTCTTTCCTGCTTATCAACCTTTTTTAATGGGAGATGTTTTTATTGACTCTACACACAAGGGATTAGAAATCACCTCTCTTGGGTTTGCTCGTCACCCTTTTTTATATCCGTGTTTATTAAAAAATGATTCGATTTGGATGAGTGTGACTCCTTTTGAGATTGAAACTATGAAACAACCGATTGAAAGAGCGCACGGATCGGTATTAACGTTGGGATGTGGTATGGGTTATTTTGCTTTCATGGTCAGTCAAAAAGAAAGCGTTTCATCGGTGACCATCATTGAAAACGATCCGTTCGTCATTGAATTATTTCAACAAGAAATTCTTCCTCATTTTCCTTTTAAAGAAAAAATTTATGTCGTCTTAGCCGATGGAATAGCTTACCTTCAAACGAATAAATTAGACACCTTTAATTACGTTTTTATTGATATTTATCAAACCGTTGAAGATGGGTTGCCGCTTTACATTACTTTAAAAAAGTTGGAAGCAGAACTTCAGCTAAAAGCCCCATGGGTTTATTGGTTAGAGACATCCATGAAAGCGATGTCAAAAAGAGAAAAATAATTGTTTCATTTTATACGATTTTGTTAGCACATATTAACTACCATAAAATATGTTCGTTTAAAACAATATATACTTTGAAGACGTATCCAAAAAAAGGGGATGATACATCCTCTTTTTTTATTGGCTACACTTTTTATTAAGTGTTTCTTTTTGAATTTACTTAACGCGAAGAATAACGTAGTCTAAACCCGGTACATTTATGGCGACAAAAGCCAAAGAAATTTTAGCGAATGCCTTGGAAAGATTGATCGATTTACATTAACTTCTTTTGGATTGAATGTGCGCGAATTAGTTTTATTAGCAAACATCAATCGGGTCACGTATTACCCTCTTTTGTAGATCTGAATGACTTTATCAAAGGGTATATTATAAAAAATTTTATTTTCCATCACGCTACCGTGAATAGTTTTTTCATTTAAGGATGCTTTCAACGTATTTATTGCCAAATCCGGCGTAAACGCCTTTACATAAAAATTATTTTTGAATCGAATTTTAGTCCAATGATTCGGCAATTTGTTGAACAAGAAATATTCGCCTATCAATTAAGAAATTTTAAGCATATTGATGCGGATAACACCTTATGTTCGAGTGAGGTTTATGCCCACGCTAGTTTTTATGCATCAGGTATAACAACGATTATTCTTCAACACATATTACTCGATAAGGTTTTTGACATTGATCCAGATGTGTATACGACCTACTCTTTACCTATTGTCAGAGATTATGTCGAACGTGCCATTGCTCGAAAGAATGCGAAAGCGTATGATGGCATTAAGGAGTCTAATTCATGAAATTAACCTTACCCATTCGTCGATTTCTTGCGGAGTTTTATGGAACGTTTATTTTGGTATTTATAGGGACAGGCTCGATTGCTTTTGGATTAGGCAATAACTTATTAGGCGTTGCCTTTGCTTTTGGTACAGGTGCGTTGATTGCGATTTATACGCTAGGGCATATTTCTGGGGCTCACTTAAATCCTGCGGTGACATTCGCCTTTGTTTTGAATCGACGTATGGCTTTGAAAGAAGCTTTTATTTATTGGGTTGCACAAATCCTGGGTGCACTTTTTGCCTCTCTCAGTTTATCGATGGCGGCAGGAACGGATGTGTATCAAGGTTTAGGCGCAAGTGGCGTTGATGTCAGTCAAATTCCTTTATGGGTCGCCTTGGTTTTTGAAAGCTTTTTAACCTTTATCTTGGTGTATACCGTACTTGCAATCAGTCAACGCAAAAGCCTCCAACCATTTATTGGACTGATTGTTTCTTTAACCTTAGTAGGACTGATTTTAGTGGGCGGTCCCGTTAGTAGTGCGTCGTTGAATCCTGCAAGAAGCATTGCCCCTGCACTCCTAGAGGGAGGCCAAGCCCTTGAACAACTTTGGGTGTATGTTATTGGACCGCTTTCAGGAAGTGGACTTGCCGTACTTTTTTATACCTTTTTAAAATTCACAGATCTCGACACGATCGCTTAAATCTTTACTTTTCATTCTAGAATAATTGCGTTAGTGTTATAAATATGGTAAATCATCTTGAAGATGAATTTCTCTATCTAAAATTCAATTAGCGAATGCATTTATCGCATTTCTATCGGAACCAGAAACACACCTTAATCAATTATGCATCGGAGAACTAACCCAACGCGCTAAAATCAAACGAAAAACCATCCTAAGAAAAACGTGAAGCAATCCCCCATGCTTCACGTTTTTTGACGAAACGGTTCGTAGTATTATTTTTTCTTCTTACTGACGCGTGTTTTAAAGTCGAGATCGATGTCATCCTTCCACGACTCACGAAGATTCTTTGTGGAACGTAAATAGGCAATTTCGCGATCAAGCACATTAAAGTTGGTTTCGGTTCCATGTTCATCGTGAACATAGTTGGCTGCCCGTTCTTTACGGATGCCCATCCGTCCTGCGGTTTCTGCCGCATCAATGTTCGCGCCTAAAAAGACAAACTCCCAACCATCTTTTTCCGTGGATTCACTGATGAGACGTTTCACCGTTTGCCAATCAAAGTCGCGTGAGGCATTTTCCATGCCGTCAGTCGTAATCACAAACATCGTTTTTTCCGGAACATTATCAGGTCCTAAATGACGATGGACTTCCCGAATTTTGAGAATGCTACGTCCAATCGCATCAAGCATCGCGGTCGACCCACGGACAAAGTATTGTTTGTCGGTGAGGGGTTCAACGCGTTGAATGTCATTGCGATTGTGCACAACGTCAAAGTCGTGATCAAATAACACGGTTGAAATGACAGCATCTCCTTTTTCCTTACGTTGTTTTTCCAGAAGATTGTTAAATCCTCCTATCGTATCAGACTCTAACCCTCGCATCGATCCTGAACGGTCTAGAATGAAGACGAGTTCGACCAAATCTTTTTTCATGTTTGGTTCCTCCTTTGGATGCTTTAACTTTAACGTTTCTTCGGAGGTGTTTGGTTTCCTCAGAGGAAACATTTTAACTGCGTATTAATTGCCAATCAGAGGTGCGATACGATTGATTTAACACATAGCCATGTTGGAGGGCATAAGCGACAAAGATACGCGTAAATAACGAAACTTTTTTTCGATCCTTTTGGGCATAGTTATGACGATGCTTATCAAACAAGGGACGATTGATGACGTCGTGTTCAAAAAGTGTTTTCATCGTCGGATAAAGAGGTTGTTTATGAAGTTTGCCTTGATCAAGAAAATAGTCCATTGTATAGCCCCGTTGATCCATGAGGGCGTAACCTAGTCCTTCTTGGTTAGAATGCGTTTGCAGTAACGCGTATTTGTAGTGCACCTCCGGTAAAAGTAAATCGAGGGTGGATTTGACTTCGACAAGATAAAGGGTTCCTGTTGAATCAAGGATTTGTAAGTCTGGGAAATAAACTTGATGCGATTTTTCGCGCTGAATTTTATAGGATTGCACCGCCATTGCTTGCGGTGAGAAGCTGGTGGCAAACCAACGAAAGATCCGTTTTTCTGCAAGAGAATCAAAGGTGTAGGTTTTATCCTTCCAATCATAGGAAATAGTTTTTCGATGACCTTGTGTCTTTCTTTGTAGACGAAGTGCTGAAAAAGCTTCTACGGTCCAAATACGAGGGGATTGGGGTTGGTGGAGACGGGCGAGTAGTTTAGCTTTGGGTTCGAGTGGTTTAGCCATGGAACACCTCCTTGTGTCCCTAAGTTAAACACTGAAAAAACACGTTGTAAAGGGCGAATTTTGTTTATAAAAAGTTAACGATGTATCGTTAAATACGTATAAAAAGAAACGCACACGCACGAGGCTATTCGGTGAAAGATAGCGTGGCTAAGGTTGCTTGAATGTGGGTGTAATGATATTCAAAGCGTTCGATGGAAATAAAACGGGAAGGATTGGGAAGGGTCACAGTTTCATGGATGGTTTCATAATGCATCGTATAGGCATCCATCAAGGATTGATAATATGTTGGGGTAAAATAAACACTCTCTTTCAGGGCGATAAGGTGTTGGGTAAAGGATGTTTGAAGCGAAGCAATTAAAGGATACAGTTGACTTTGTAAAGAACCTTCCGCGTCAAAAATTGTTAACCAGTACAAAGGATTGATGATGGTTTGATCAAAACTATTGGTCGCGTCATAGGGTGATTTATTGGCGATGCGTTCGGTTAAGGCTTCATCCCAAGTGACACCAAGACTCCAATCGTTATCGTAGGGAATAAAGGTGGCTTGTTGAGTGACGCCATCAAAATACACGTAGGTATTATTCGTGTTATTCCGCATATCATCCGGGTTACCGTTGAGAAAACTGACACTCGCATACCGTAGGAAGGAAGGAATGTCGACCACGGAAGATAAACGCTCTAGTCGCTCCTCTTCTTGATAAAGACGCGCAGATTTTAAGGTCTTTAACAGGTTTAATAAGGGTTCATGTTGCGAGGTGGATTTATTCGTTTTTAAATCATACACAGGATGATAACCTTCGAGCGTATTTTCTACCCCAACCATCCAGGGTTTAATAACATATGTGCCGGTCGTGATATCAATATAAGCCACATCATCTAAGACCAAGTTGATGGGGTATAACACTTTGTAAAGGTCCCCTTGAGCATGGTCACCGACAAAATGACGATCAAGGAACGTTTGATCAATCGCTTCATTGATGATGTACATGCCAAGATTCACCGACGTTTCCGGGAGATCGAATGTGATGGGAGATAAGGTCGATTGCGGAGCGATGACATCATGCTCATTAAATAAGCGACTTGCAAAGGGTTGATTGATTAAACTCGGATCATTGGAACGATTCCATTTGAATTCTAGGGACTTCATATCGAACAATCGTCTTTGTTGTCGTGTTTCATAATCTGGTTGACCCTTCATCCACGTTTTTTGAATGCCTAATGATGCATAAAATGGGTCCTCAAAGGTTTGGTCAAACGATAAGCGGAAATGAAAAGGATAGATGAGATCACCTTCTTCGTTAAGAAACGTTCCGCGGGAAAAAATATTTCCTTTTTGGCGAATGCCTACCTCCGGTATAGTGTAGGTCTCTCCATTCATTTCCAAATGAAAGGTCACGGGAAAGTAAAAATCATTATTGGGATTATTTTTTTCTGAACCATACGATTCGATCCAGATTAACGTTTCAGGTGGAATTTCAAGGCGGATGTTTTTATCGGACGGTTGCCAAAAGGTTTCATATTCCGCGGAAGGCAATAAATTCACCGTTGGTTCCGAAGAAGGCATGGAAGAAGTGGACGGGAATGAAAATGACTGGCAACTTGTCAATACAAGGATTCCTAATAAAAAGGTAGAAAAAGATTTCATTTAGAGTTGAAGTAAGGCCATGATATCGGCAAGTTCTTTGAGTTTTTCTTCGGTTTGATGGGCATCCATGGCATCTTTGACACATCCATGAATATGGTCATGAAGAATAAAGTTGTTCGCCTTTTTGAGTAATGCTTGTAAAGCAAGAATTTGTTTGGTGATATCGACACAATAACGGTCATTTTCATACATGGTGATAATCGCTTCGAGTTGACCACGGGCGGTTTTTAAAAGTTGCTTAATTTGTTCTTGAGAAAGTTTATGTTCTTTTTTCATGGTTACTTCCTTCTTTCTTTAGTGTAGCAAATTCAACCTCATTAAAGAATGATACCGATAGAAGGGATGGTTTATCGTATAATAAACGTATGGATATAACCTTACTCATTTTAACAATTATGAACGCCATTCTTTTAATAAGTGTCGTTCTTGTTTTGCTTGTGAAAAAACCCAATCAAGACCACCTTAAAAAATCCGATTTAACCATGGTCACGGATTTTTTGGATAAAACGTTACAAATGAATCAAACCTATACCCAACAAAATTTAGAGGCGTTTCGTCAACAACTGACCCAATCCATTTCAGTTTCCCAAGAAGCAGCCAATCATTTACGGCTCGAAATGGGAAAACAACTCGATACCGTACGGGAAACGCTCATTGCTTCCCTGGATCGTCTCCAAAAAGATAACGGAGAAAAACTTGATAAAATGCGTGAAACCGTCGATGAAAAACTCAATAAAACCCTTGAAGAACGCCTTACGCAAAAGTTCCAACTTATTAGTGCCCAATTTGAAACCGTGCAAAAAGGTTTTGGAGAAATGCAAGGACTTGTTTCGGGTGTGGATGAATTAAAACGGGCTTTATCCAACGTGAAGACCCGGGGTATTATGGGTGAGATTCAACTCGGTCGCATCTTGGAAGAGATTTTATCACCGGATATGTATCTCAAAGAAGTCTCTACCCGGCCAGGTTCGCATGATCGTGTTGAGTTTGCCATTAAACTTCCTGGGGATGGTCAACGGTCGATTTTCTTACCGATAGATTCGAAGTTTCCACTCGAAGATTATTACGCGGTCTTAGCGGCGTATGATACCAATGATTTAAAACAAGTGGATGCGGCTTTAAAAGTGCTGGAAGGAAAGATTGAACGTTTTGCTTCTGATATTGAGGCAAAGTATATCGAAGTGCCTTACACGACGAACTTTGCTGTGCTATTTTTACCGATTGAAGGACTTTACGCGGAAGCCATTCGGCGCGGTTTAGTCGAAAAACTGCAAACCAAATATAAAGTGGTTTTAGCAGGACCTACCACGATGTCTGCCCTCCTCAACAGTTTACAAATTGGTTTTAAAACCTTAGCCATTCAAAAAAAATCCCAAGAAGTATGGCAAGTCTTGTCGAATGCGCGTAATGAATTTGATAAGTTTGCCGATGTTCTTGCCAAGACCCAAGAAAAAATCCAATCCGCGGGGAATGAGCTCGATAAGCTTATTGGGACTCGTACCCGAATGATTCAATCGAAGTTGAAAAATCTTGATCAACTTGGTGAGCAACTAGCCATTCCTACGGAAAACGAAGAGCCGGAAGAATAAATCGTTTAAAAATCTTTTCAATATTAAATTTTCATTATTTAAATCGGGCATTGTTGGTAAAATTATAGTGTGAAGGATTCAACGCGCTATTTATTTCATTACGTTTTAACCTATCAGTGGAAAAACATTGAATCGCTTTCGTATGCTGAGATGGATCCGGTCGGTAAACACCTTCTGCTTTTTTTAAGTGATCATAAACTCATTCAATCCCTTGAATCAATTCCGCTAAAAACCATTCAAGATGATCGTCAAAGCATGAAACAATTTTACGCTCGGAATGCTTGGTATCGGGATGAATCGTATGTCATCCTCATGCTTGTGCTACGCCTTGGCAGTAAAATGATGGAGAGTTTAACAGGATTCCATTTCTCAAAGTATCAAGCGTATGTTCCCAATAGCATTGCCGACGTCCATTTAACCCAACCAAAAATCAAAGGGTATTTAGAAACAATCAAAGATGACAAACTGAAATATCCATTTTTAGATCTACTCAAGGGAACGTATTATGTGTTTTTCCAAGAAACAAGCAAAGCAAAGTCCCATTTAAAAAATATTCTGGATCCGAAACGGAAACAAATTGCAACGTATTTACAATGTGTGAATGCACGGCAGAGTAATGATGTTCAAGCGCTTAAAGAAACATATGAGCAACTAACGAAGGACACACAATTTCCGTTCTCCATCAATACTTTTTTAAACGAGACGAAAACGTACCTTTATGAGCTTGAGCATTTTGATTTCTTGTCGGATATTAAGGCAATCTCCACCCAAGATAAAATTCGTGAATACATAGCACGGATTTTTGATGTGTCTTTATGGAAAAAAGTCGATCAACGTACAAAGAATATGGTACAAAATGCGTTTTACTTAACCTCAAAAATGGGCCGCTTACTCGATGAAGAATCCGGACCGATAGTGGATTATTCCCCCTTTGCTTTACCATTTGTTAAAGCGTATGAATACGAGTGTTATAAACTATTCTTTAAAGGGTATATTCAGTATTTGAAAAAAGAAAAAATAAGTCCCAAGCAAGCGATTCCTCGTCATGCGTATAAAGGTAAGTATCCTTCCATTGTCGATCATGATGTTCAACCGCTTGCCTATCAAGCGACCACACCGGATAACTTCTCGATTGGAAATATAAGTTATATTGTTGATATAAACCATACACTGGCAAAGAAAGCATCGTTAAGCTCTGATCCCTCCTCATTAACGATTGCCCCGCACTTTGAACAATATTGGTTGCGTCTCACCAAAAAAGTAGACATGACAGAAAAAGGACGGGGAAAAGTCATTCAAATTGCGAGTTATGCCTATGAAATTTCTAAATTAAGGAATAAAATGACTCATGCCGAGATGTTAAGTTTGGATGAATTTAAACGCATTGTCGATCTCATTTTGACGAGTCGCCACCTCATCGAAATTATGCATATTAACTTACACGCGAACTAAAGAAAGGAGTTCATACGATGAACCCACGAAAAAAAATTGCCTTACTCATTGACTACGATAACTTTAACCAAGAAAAATATTTCCCGATTCTCTTTGATGAACTGAATGAAATTGGGGATGTCATTATCAAATACGCTTTTTATTCCAATTTAAATGATGGCACCATTAAAGCTAAATTTATTAAATTTGGGATTGAACCCAAAGCACAAATCGCCTACTCTGCGGGGAAAAATGCGGTCGATATTCGCATTACCATTGATGCCATGGAACTATTAAATTTAGACTATGTAGACTGCATTTGTTTAGCGACCAATGATTCTGACTTTACGCCATTAATTAAGACCTTACAACGGCATGACCGCTTTGTTGTCGGCGCAGGGGATAATAAAGCCTCCGATACGTTTAAAGATGCGTGTAACTCCTTTATTTCGGTGGAAAAGATTGCCGACAACCAATCGAAGTCCAATCAAAAGGCATCCTTACTCCACCTTAAAAAAGTGGTTGATGAGATTATTGATGTGCAAACCGAGGAAGATGAATTTGCCGATTTTGCCTCTGTGATGCATTTCCTACGAACCCAAATGAAGGATTTCAATCCCAAAAACTATGGGGCGAGTAAAACTAAACCGATTACCTTTTTTCAAAATGAATTAAGTGCCTATTATGAAATTGTCAAAGTCGGTAACAATTACAAAATTCGACCAAAGAAAACCGCCAAAAAATAACGACGTCGTATTACACGTTGAATAAATAAAAATAAAGTTGTTGATACGGAGAAAATTGGGTAATCACTTCGATGGTTTGACCATTTTCAACGACGGTTCCTGTGGTAGGAACATCCACATAGGAGGTCACACCGTCATTTCCCATGATGCGTAAGTACACATCATTGATCCAGCGGGCAAGATCATCGAGTAAGGTGTATTGGTCCCAGAATGTGCCTTGATAACGATAATCATTTTTGATTTCCGGGGTGAATTGTTGGTAGGTTCTTGCATACGCTTGATCATCGCCAACATAACGCAGAAGATGAAGGAGTGCATAAAACGTATTAAAGTATCCTGAGTAACGGATATATGGATCTTCACTTGATAAACACATATACATGGCAACTAAGTTTGCATCTTGTTCACGCATAACGCCTTTGGCATGGGCGAGTTCATGGGCCATCGTAAAAGGAAGCAGCGCCGCAGGAATATTCGCGTTAAATAGTGCTTCCGTACTTATGCCAAAATGCATACCGGTAATGTGAAACTCCGTATATAAAAACGACAACAGCATCGGTTTAATGCGTGGGGAATAATCATGAAAATAATCAGTGGAGTACGCATCAAAACTTGCTACGATATGATTTTCAATCGTCTTCAGATCATAAGGATTGATGATGGATCCCTTCTCATCAAAACGGAGTTGCGAACTCACGTGATTAAAGTCTTCTTGAAAATACGTCACAATGGCGGTGAAATCGGACGAAGAAACCGGTGTTTTCCACCCTGGTATTGCCACAGGAGCACGTTGATACGCAATGCCGGTGGTCGCCATATAGGTCGCTCCGAGCAAACTAACAGTTTGTAGCATCATGATCCCGTGCTGAGCAACATGAATTATGCTTTTTTGTTTGAGATTCCGAATCATTTTGCCGATGAGAATAAGAATCCATAAGAAGAAGGTTCCCCACATAAGTTCCGTGATGGAGAAGGGAATCAGGGAAATCAAAGGGCCAAGAAGACGTGAGTACCATGGAGAAATCATCCGAACCCACCATTCGGTTCGATTCATATCCTGACTAATCCAAATCATCAAGAAAAAAAGGTTTAAGAAAATGAGGAGACGGGTGAGCGGAGAAAGAAGAACTTTCATACGTTTATCGTATCAAAAAGCAAGCAATCCTTGTCAAACGATGAAAAATGAGTGTGTTATAATACCCAAGCATTCAAGGGGGACATCATGATGATCGGTGCAATTATTGGGGATATTGTTGGTTCGAATTATGAGTGGGACAATATTAAAAAAAAGACGTTTCGTTTTTTTCAAAAGAAAATGTTTTTTACCGATGACTCGGTCTTTACTTTAGCTATTGCCGAAGCATTGGTTCAAACCGATGGAAAACTCGATGGTTTACAGGCACAAACCGTGCAAATCATGCAAAACCTGGGACGAAAATATCCGTATGCAGGATGGGGCAATCATCAAATGCGATGGATTTTTTCAGACAATCCGATTCCTTACAACAGTTTAGGGAACGGTGCAGGCATGCGTGTTGCTTCTGTTGCTTATGTAGGAAATACCTTAGAACAAGTACTTCAGTTATCGGATGCAGTGACGAGTGTGACGCATAACCATCCTGAAGGGATCAAAGCGGCACGGGCGATTGCCGGAGCTACTTATTTAGCATTAATGACGCGCGATAAAGCAAAAATAAAATTTTTTATTACAGACACCATTGGCTATCCTTTACAAGAAACCTTAGACGAGATTCGTCCGTATTATCGCTATGATGTCACAGCCCCAGGAAGTACCCCGCAAGCCATCCAAGCATTCCTTGAATCCACGAGTTTTGAAGATGCGATACGGAATGCGATTTCCATTGGCGGCGACTCCGATACCATTGCGGCGATGACCGGTGCGATTGCTGGAGCTTATTACGGGGTTGAAACGGGAATGATTGAAAAAGCTTTAACCTATCTTACACCGGAATTAATAAACCTTTATGAACGATTTTTTGAGCGTTTTATCCGTTGACAAATGATTGTTTTATTTGTAAGATAACTTCAACATTTTTAAAAGATCATGGGGGATCTCATTGTGCGACAGTTTATTTTTGTATACGGGACGTTAAAACGCGGTCAAATATTACATCATCGGCTCAACCAAAAGCCGCTTTTTAAAACCACAATAAATGGGTTTGATTTATATACCCATCCCAATATTTGGTACCCCGCATTAACCAAAGGAAGCCGTTCTATTATTGGCGAAGTGTACGAAATTACGCCTTTAAAATTAAAAGAAATGGATGAAGTTGAAGGCGTTTCGACCGGTTTATATCGTCGTGAAATTGTGCAAATTACCCATCCAAAAACGTATGCGAAGATGGATGTTTATGTGTATTTAAAAGAAGATGTTAAAGGATGGTTTTTGGTCAATAAGTCCATTGTGGAATGGCCATTAACACCTGCTTTTTCTTAACGCGAGTATGAAGGTTAGAAAAGACGGGAAAGTTATTCTTGTCTTTTTTTAAACTTCTTACAAGAAGGATAGTCTGAATCGTTTAAAATAAAGTAATGACTTTGAAAGAATTTGATTACGTACTTGCTCCGTATGGGTATCATGCAACCCTTTTAGCATTACGCCAAGGCCAATGGGATGAGAGCTATACGCTCCTAACCAAAGTGCAATTTCTCAAGGATGTTCAATTTGAGATAGATGAACATCGTGCAGTTGCCCTTTTGTTTGAACATGAACACATTCCACCTTCACTTGCAGCCACATATCTCAATGAATTGACCTTTGTTCCTCCGGTGAGTGATCACCCGAAAGTGAAGTTATTACGGAAATATTTTGAATTATTGGATCATCATGGTGCGATCAAGCGTAATCCTTTAGGGGCAATTAAATATAAACACAAGAAGATTTATGTGATGGGTTATTCCCAAGAAGATACGTCCTTAAATCAATGGTTCCATGCCTTGGGGGTGAAAGCTACATGGGCGCCTCAGCCCAAACCCTCAGATACCCTAGAAGTTGGCTTATATCGTTCGGTCGCCGATGAAGTTAGCGGTTTTATGAACGCAGTGTCACACCTTCACAATCAAGGCGTAGCCTGGAAAGATATCAAACTTTTTCGTCCCCCGGAAGCCTATCATTACGAACTTCAGCGACAAGCAGCGTATTATCACGTTCCTTTAGAAAACCTTACGCAACAAACGATGGCGTTAAGACCCCTTGTGATTCACGCCTTAGCCTCTGAGGATATCGAGGCCTTTGTTAACCTACACGGGAACGAATATCCACTCGAAGATGTCCAATTTCTTCAATCGGTCCTGAAAAAGACCCCTGATACATTTATAAATTCCCCATATCAACATGAATACATTCGTTGGGTGTGTGAGCAGCATCGTCCACCTCGCCCACGTCAATCTGAAAGCATACGGCTTGTGAATGAGGGTGTTTTTTTAGACCATCAATATGTATTTATTTTAGGATTTGCGCAAGGAAATATGCCAAAAGTTGAACGCGATATTGGCTATTTATCCGATGATATTCGTCATAGTTTGGGGTTGGATACAAGTCGTATTCGCAACGAACAGTCCCGGTTGTCCTTAGAACAAGTCCTCGCTCATCCCGGTAAAGTTTATCTTTCTCGTGCGGAAATGGTGCAAGGGGCATCCACATTGCCTTCTCCCTTAGTGGATACCTTAGGGATCAAAGAAACGCCTATGTTTTATGCGCATCTTGGTCATGATTATGGCTATGAACTCGGTTTAATTCGTAAAAAACTCTATGATGAATTAAAAACGTATTATCAAATTGAACACCCTTACTTGGCGAGTTTAACCGCAACGTTCCCTCAAAAACCGGAACGATTTCATTATGCGTTTAAAGGACTTGATGTCCCCAATAAGGACCATGTCCGACTTTCTTATTCGGCGGTAAATACGTATTTTCACTGTGGTTTTAAGTATTATGTGGAACGGGTATTGCATGTTGAACCGTATCAGCAAGACCGTTTTCATATGCATTTAGGTACATTCGCTCACGCTGTCTTTGAACATCTAAAAGGTGATCTATCTCAATTTGATACCGTCTTCGAACAGCAACTTGAAATCGCTGATGATCTCACACCCAAAGAACGCATCCTTTTCCGTCATCTTCAATCCAAATTAAAAGAGGTAGCAACCTTTAATGACTTGCATCAAAAAGCCATGCAAAACCCTTCCTTTCACGAAGAGCTTGAAGTGGTGATGGAGGTGGATGATCATACGACGATGAAAGGGTATATCGATCGTGCGGTTATTGTTCAACCTCACGCGGAGAAGGCGTATGTCGCTTTGATGGATTACAAATCAGGGAGTGAATCCTTTGATAAAAAATTAGTGGATTATGGGTGGAGTTTGCAGTTACCCATTTATGCATTGATGATGGACTATCATCCTCAATTAAAAGGAAAACCATTATTAGGGGTGTTTATTCAACATATCATCGATAAAAAGATGAACTCGGAGAAACTAGACATCAACCAACAACGTTTTCCTAAACATTATCAATTGGATGGCGTTGCGGTGGAAGACCCGGAACGTTTGTTCGCGTTTGATGCATCCTTACGAAAAGGAAAATCACTGTTTATAAGTGGAATCACCCCGGTGTCAACCGGGTTTAAAAAATCCAAAAATGTCATCTCAGAAGGCGAGATGCAACGCCTGCAAGCAACGGCAAAACTCAAAATACAAGAAGCGAGTGAAAAGATACGTCGACATGAATTCCCGATTAATCCGATTCATATTAATTCAAGCCACGATTCGTGCACATATTGTCCGTTTAAGGATGTGTGTTTCCGTCATCAAAGTGATGTGCGAATGGTAAAACTTGATTCTGAAACGGAGGCGGAAAATGAGTCTAACTAAAGCCCAAAACGCCGCCCGTCTTCATGGGAAAGGGAACATTCTTGTCTCTGCCGGTGCAGGGAGTGGGAAAACACGCGTCTTAACAGAACGTGTCTTACGTTTAGTCATCGAAGAACGCGTCCCCTTACATCGTTTGCTTATTTTGACGTTTACGAATGCGGCTGCCCAATCGATGAAAGAAAAGATACGGAAAGCATTAATGAGTCAAGGTCGGCATGAAGATGCTGCGTTAGTAGATGCTTCTTACATCATGACGTTTGATGCCTTTGCCTTAGCTTTGGTTAAAAAATACCACGTGGAATTAGGTTTAAATGACGATGTTGCTATTTATGATGACATGCTTTACCAAGTCCAAAAGAAAGTGATTTTAAAACAATTATTTGACGACTATTATCAAGCGCCAACCCCGGAGTTTCTCTCCTTATTAAAAACCTTTGTGATTCATGAAGATGAAACGTTGATGAATTTTATGCTGAAAGTCGATCAAAAAGCGGATTTGCATCCGGATAAAGAACGGTATTTTGTAACCTATGTATCCACCCACTTTTCCCCGACGTGGGTCCAAGAAAACGTCCATCGTCTTTATATAGCCACACGAGAAACGCTTCAAGAATTAGCCGCGATGGCAGAAAACTTGAATGATGAAAAGGAAGTTGACGTATGGCGGTCTCAGTTTAAAGCGTTACTGGAAGAAGCAACCATGGATGGGTTATTAACCCAAATTGCTGCATTTAGCTATCCCAAATCAAGAGCGAATGCCCTTGATGAGGACAGTAAAGCGATCAAAGAGGACATCAAGCGTGAATTTAACAAACTCAAGCTAAAAGTGGTGATGGTTCCCCTTGCCGACCTAGAAACGAAGTACATGGAAACCGAACCCTTTGTAAAAATCATCATAGGGATTTTAAAGACACTGAATCACCGACTGGATGAACGAAAATACGCAACCCATCGTTATCCGTTTGCCGACATTGCGAAGATGGCGACGCAGCTCATGACGAAGCATGGTAAACAAGCGGAACTTCAAGCGATGTTTGATTACATCATGGTGGATGAATATCAAGATACCAATGATTTACAAGAAACGTTTTTATCCTTACTTGCGAACGATAATTTATTTATGGTGGGGGATGTGAAACAATCCATTTACCGGTTCCGCAATGCCAATAGTCAAATTTTTTCGAATAAATTAGAATCCTACACCCCGTATGAAGATGCAAAAACACCTCACAATATCTATGTCGCGATGAATCAAAATTTCCGGTCACGACGGGAAGTGCTATTGGATATTAATCGGATGTTTAGTCATCTTATGCAGCATGGG